>PMST01000013.1:230-3393 GCA_003168295.1 Actinomycetota bacterium | reverse complement strand
ACCGCGTGCTCGAAGTCGCTGTCCCTCGCGTGGCGGGAGCAGGGCGGGAATGTGCAGGTACGGTCGCGGATCTGGACCAGGTGGCGAAGGGCGGCGTTGGGCTTGTACGCGTGCGACTCATTGCGGTGGTCACAGTCGTACGTCGGGACCGGCGCGAGATTCAGGGTGTATTCCAGGCCGGTGGGCAGGGTCAGCGCCCAAGGGCCGCACCAGTCCGGGTCGCCAGGCGGCCCCGCGCCGCGGCGGTCGAGCGCCCAGCCGCTCGACGGGGGTCGGGGCGGCCCGGTGTCCGGTTGCGCGCGTAGTCGCGTCAGGCGGGCTTCGGTGATGGTGAGGTTGATCCGGGCCGGGAGCGCGACCAGCGGCGAACCTGGATGCCGGGCCGGTGCCGGGCCGCCCGGCGGCCGGGCGAGACGGCCGGATCTGACACAGCCATGGCCGATCGCGATGCCGTCCGGGTCGGTGACCGTGACGCAGATGACGGTGTGCGGGCTGAGGGCAGCGGTGGCGGCCAGGGCGCGGCACAGGGCCGGGTCGAGGGTGCCCAGGTTGTGTCCCTCGCCGGGCCGCTCGGCCTGGCCGAGGAGGGTCGCGAGCGGGAAGACCAGGTCGGTCAGCGTCGGCGGCGGACCGCCGGGCGGCTTGAGGAACGGCGAGCCGGGTGGCGGCGGGGTCCCTCCCGGGCCGTCGCCGCCGGGTCCGCCGTCGCCGTCCGAGCCGTCGTCGTCCGGCTCGTCGTCGGGGTAGCCATTGTCATCAGGGAAGTCGCCGCCGTCGGGCATCCCGCTGTCGTCGGCGGGCACGCAGCGGCCGTCGCACTCGTCGCACGGGCAGTCCGACCCGCCTACACCGCAATCGCCGTCGTCAGCAGGGGCGTCACCGTCAGGGGCTTCACCGGAACCCGTCTCAGGGGCGGCGCCTGGACCGGTCCCGGGCGCCGCGTCGGAACCGAGATGACCGCAGGCGATCCGGTCATCGGCGGAGATGCCGTTGAGGATGTCCAGATAGGCCGCCGCCCGCAGCCGGTCGAGCCGCTCCTTGGGGAACGCGCCGCAGTCCTGGTACAGGCGGGCGCGGGCGTCGAGATTGGCGTAGGCGGCCAGCGCCTCATCGACCGGCAGGTCACGGCCCGACAGGCCGGCCGCCCCCGACGCCTCGCGGAACACCGCCACCCGCGACCGGTGCCTCTCCGCCGCCTCCCGCCGCCGCTCCGCCAGCTCCGGGTCGACCGCCGCCGCGATCGCCGTCGCGATCCGCTCCACCTGCGTGCAGGTCTTGCGCGGCGGCGCCGTCAGCTCCGGCAGCAGCAGCTCCTCCGCCCGGCCGCAGTCCTCATCCGACAGCTCCCCGAACACCTCGGTGACCAGCCGGGCCCTCGGCAGGTCCAGGGTCCCGTCCCTGAGCAGCAGCTCAACTCCGGGCAGGCGGGCCCCCAGCTCCCACGCGGCCTGGGCCGTCCTGGCCGCCGACGGCGCCGACACCGCCAGGGCCAGCGCTATCTCGTGGACCAGCGAGTCATCCCACTCATCGGGCAGGCCCCCGTGCCGAGGGCGGCCCAGGCAGGACATGTCACCGTCGCGGATCAGCGCCCGGATCATGCCCAGCAGGCCCGCCCCCGCCCACGACTGCAACGCCGCCACCGCCCGCAGCAGGCCGACCAGCTCCTCCCCGGCCGCCCCCGCGCACCGCCAACCCTCGCCGGCCGCCCGGGCCACGGCCGCGGCCAGCTCCGGGCCCGGCGCGCGCTTATCCCACACGCCGCCGCTGGCGAACCCCGACAGCAGCTCCTCCCGCTCCCTCGCCGCCCCCAGCGTGCCCTCCAGCGCATCCCACGGGCCGAAAACGCTCACGCCATCGTCGCTATCGGCCCCGGCGTCGGCGCTTGCAGGGTCGGAAGAAGCGGAAGAAGGTGCGTCACCGGAGAGGCCCGCGTCGCCGGGGCCGGGTGAGGCGTCACCCGGCTGCGGGCCGGAGGGGCCGTCATGGTCTGGGTCTTGACCCGGCTCTTGTTCCATCAGGTTTCCCCCTCCCGATGACTTTTTAAGTTGATACTCGAATTCTACAGCGACTTAATTGGCCGTGCTGCAGATAGAGGCTTACCTAATGGCCACACTTATCTAACCTCGGATCGTAGCCGTGGAGCCCTTAGGATCGTCGCGTCCGCAGCTGCGGGCTGGGGCCGACCGGAGGCGGAATCGTGGAATGGGACCGGGCTGAGGTCATCGGCCGCCTTGACTACCTACGGAGAACGGACCCGGGGCTCACCCGGTTCGGGTCAGCTGCTCACCGTTACCTGCTCAACCCGCCGCTCGCCGAGCACGATGTCACCGCGTTTGAGGCGCGGCATGGCGTGTCGCTGCCCGATGACTACCGCGCCTTTCTTATCGAGGTCGGTGACGGAGGAGCCGGCCCGTTCGCTGGAGTCTTCCGCCTCGATCGCTCCGATCGGCCGGCCTGCCACCGCGAGGATCTGCTGCCCGGTTTCCTCGCCGGGGCCTTCCCTCACGAGGTGCCCTGGAACGAACTCGGCGACGGCGGTCCGCAATCCGAAGACGACTACTTCGACCCGTCCCGCATCCGTGGTTCCCTGAACCTGTCCAACCAGGGCTGCGGGTACATGGTCCGGCTTGTCCTCAACGGGCCGCAGAGGGGCACCCTGTGGGAGGACGGGCGGTCCGGGGACATGGGCATCACGCCGTTCCGGCCCGACTTCGCCACCTGGTACCTGGAATGGCTACGGGATCCGATGCCACGTTAGGCATGAACGCGGCGGGGCTGGATTACCTGGCGGCCTGGGCGCTGCGGTGGGCCCAGGCCTCGATGTCGCCGCCTTCGATCGCGAGCGCGAGCAGCTCGGGGAAGGCGTCCGGGGTGCAAGCGAACGCGGGGATGCCGAGGGCGGCGAGAGCGGCCGCGTTGGCGGCGTCGAAGGACGGCGCGCCCTCGTCGGACAGCGCCAGCAGGGCCACGACCTGCACGCCGGCCGCGTGCAGGTCAGCCATCCGGGCCAGCATCTCCTCCTGGATGCCGCCCTCGTACAGGTCGGAGATCAGCACGAAGATCGAGTCCCGCGGCCGGGTGATCAGCCCTTGGCAGTAGGCGATCGCCTGGTTGATGTCGGTGCCGCCGCCGAGCTGGACTCCGAACAGCACGTCGACCGGGT
>PMST01000013.1:0-209 GCA_003168295.1 Actinomycetota bacterium | reverse complement strand
AGGACGCCATCGACCCGGACTGATCGATGGCCAGCACCATGTCCCTCGCCACCACCTGTTGCCGACGCCCGTAGCCGACCAGGCGCTCCGGGATAACGGTGCGGTGGGCGGGCTGGTAGCG
Organism: Actinomycetota bacterium; assembly: GCA_003168295.1. The sequence continues at coordinate 88 of PMST01000013.1, read as the reverse complement.
GGCGAGGTTCGCGGCGATCGTGCGGTTCCAGTCGATGTCACGGGTCCGCGGCCGGCGATTTCGCGCCGCCCGGTTGAGCGCGCCGGAC
>PMST01000667.1 GCA_003168295.1 Actinomycetota bacterium | reverse complement strand
TGCTTCTCCGGTAGCCGGACGCCGACGACGTCGGTGACGCCGAGGAGGTGGACGAGGCGGAGGAGGTGGAAGAGGTCGGCGAAAGGACCGGGAGGTCGTCCGCTATGGCCTGCACTCCCGGTATCGAGGCCGTGCCGGACGTCCCGGCGGTGCTCCGCGTTGCGGCTGACTGCCGCGGCCGGGAAGACGCGTTCCCGGCCAGCTGACTGGTGCCGCCGCTGAGCGCGGCCACCAACGTGCCCGGAATCGCGGCCTGTCCCTGGTTCGCGTGACCTAGCGCCGAAGTGGGCTGCGAGCCGGGCAGCGTCATCACGCTTCCGGTCGCCTGAACCGCCTGGTTAGCCGAGGCCTGGCTGGCCGAGGCCTGGCTGGCCGACTGGCTCTCAGCGCTGAGCAGCTCCCCGTTGTTGACGAATCCGGCCACGCCCTGGTCCGCCAGCGGGCCGCTGTACTTGTGAGCATTGACCGAGAAGTTGGGCAGTGAATCACCGCCGATCGTGGACAGCACTCCGCCGGTGTACTTCGTGACCACCTCGATGTGACCGGCGAACAGGACCCAGTCGCCCGGCTGAGGCTGGTAACCGTCGCCCAGCGGGTGCCAGCGGTGCTGATTCTCCGCATCCTGAAGAACGGAAATGACGTTAGGCGAGGCCGGGTTGGGATCGACCCGGACATCCGCCCACGACTGCAGCGGCCACGGGTAGGAGGTGCCTCCGGTCACCCAGCTTTCCTGACCGGCCGCCTTTGCCCCAAGCTCCAGCGTGAGGCTGGCGAAGGCCGCGCACGATTCGCCGTGGTCGACACCATCTGTGCTGTCGCCCTGCCAGATAATCGCCTCCATCTCGGCCGGGGTCTTGGTCTGCGCCATCCGAAGGTAGTAATTGGCGACCGTGATGATCGCCGATCGCAGTGTCCTGTCACCCGCCGATGCCGAGCCCGATGCCAAGGCGGGCGCCGCGGCCGATGCCGGTTCCGAAGCCGATGCCGTTCGCGCGGGCTGCTTGAATTCGAGCAAGTGAGCGGGCATGCTCGTCGGCGACGTCATATCAGCCACCGTTCCGTGGGTGAAGGAGAATCCGGTCATCGCTCCGCACGTACTGAGGCTCACAAGCGCGGTCGCCTGCTGCCAGGTCGGTTTCTTGACGGGATGCACAGAATCACCTTCTTCCAGCTTCAGGTGGGATCTCATTTGGCGGCGTGGCTGACGGGCCTGTTCCGAATCCGCTAGCGGGCACCGGGCAAGGTCTGCAGGATGGCCTGGACCTGCGGATTACCTGGGTCATTCGCGTTCTCGAATAGCACGCTGACGTTCTTGGCGGCGGCGGCCGTAGCGCCGACCAGCCATTCCTGATAGACGTCGGCGGCCAGTGCGGCCTGTCCGGAGGTGCTGGTCACAGGCTGGGCGCATACATCGGGGAATCCTGCCCGAGAGATGACAGCCGACGAGCCCGTGTACTGCTGGCAGTTCGCAGGGCTGCTCTCCAGCCCGGGCTGAACCGCGGGATCACCCTTGGCGTTGGTGAGCGTAGCCCCGCCGACGATGTTATTGATAGCCCGGGCCGCGACCGCGATACTGTCCACCGGGTTATACGGGTTGTACGGGTGATGAAGGTCCAGGGACCAGGCCACCTCACCGCCTTGGGTGGCGGTAATGGGCTCAAGTCCTTCTCGGCCGGTTTTGCTGTCCGTGTAATTCGAGTTGTCGGTGCTTGTCATCAGGGCAAAGATCCAGAGGATCTGGCTCGTCGACTTTCCGCAGGCGAAGTTCACCTGTCCCGGTTCCGACGCGATATTGGGATTCTGGCAGGCGGCGGTTATCTCGCTTTGCACTGTGGTCACGCTCGGAGGCCACGAAGCGCCATTCCGGAAGAGCACTAGCACCAGTACCGTAACGGTAGCTACCGCGGCGGCCGTCACGACGGTTATCTTGCGGCCACGGGACCTGCGCGCCCGATCGACGCTGGGGCGCCCGTGGTCAATGAGGGCCCTGGTGCGTTCCTCAGCCGGATGAGGATGTGCGCCAGCACCGGCCCGGGCGTGCCCCCCATCGCTTCTTGCCGCGGTGCGGACAGCTGACGTCCGGCCCCCGGCACGCTCCGGCTTTAGATCGTTCTCGCCGGGCCGGAATGCGGCCCCCGGTATAGATTCCCTCCGATAGACCGACTCGGTGACCTCACGCGCCCGCGACTCGCGCCAGTCGAAGAGCTCTTTCTCCAGGTCCATGGCCCTTGTTTCTAGTTCGGAGAGCCACTCGTCATCTTCCTCGTTAAAACTTTCGATATCTTGGCTCATAGTTTTCACCTCCAGCGTGTGGCCTGACTCCGGGCTGATGACCGGCGTGAAACGTGCCGAGGGGGATACTTAGCTACGTGCGAGCACGCAGGCAGGCTTGACCCAGAGCGCCGTGCGGCGGAGCCCCGGTCGCCGCGATCTGTGCCTCCGGCCCGCAGGCCGGCGCACCTCGCGCCATAACGAGGTCCACTCCTTCACCGTCCGCCCGCGCTCCCGCCGCACCGTTCCGACTCATAGACCAATTAGAACACACGTACGATCAGATTGGAAGAGGTTATCGTCACAGCTCAGCTGTGTTCGGGTCACGAGATGCGGCGCCGGACTGTTAGCCTGGCGAGGTCAGCCACGGGACCGGGTCGGCGCGCGGGCACGGGCAGGACCGGGGAGGCAGGGGCAGATAGGGGAGGGATCTGTGACGAGCGGCGAGACGCTATCTCGCGCCCGGGACAGCGGCAATGCCCCAGGTGTCACCGGTGTGGTCGTGGTGGCCCATGGCGGCAAGTCGGTCAGCTCCGAGCCCACTACCGCCGTCCAGCCGGCCGTACTGCGCATGGTCCCGCTGGCCCGGGCCGTCCGGCACGCGCTGCGGGGAAGCGGTGCGGTCGTCCTCCGGCCGCGATTCCAGCTTCGCGGTTGGAATGGCGACGAGGCCCTGCCGGTGCATGATCTTAGCCGGATCCTCGACGACATCGGCCGCCGGTTCGGTCCGGTCCCTGTCGTCCTGATCGGGCACTCGATGGGAGCACGGGCCGCTATGCGCGTGGCCGGCCATCCGGCCGTGTCCGCGGTGGCGGGCCTCGCTCCCTGGCTGCCACCCGGGGAGCCGGTCGGGCAGCTGGGCGGGCGGCGGGTCCTGCTCGTGCACGGGAACGCCGACCACATCACGCGTCCGGAGGACACCTGGGCCTACGCGGAGCGGGCTCGTTCGGTGGCCGAGGTGATGGCCGTGGAGATACGGAACGGCGAGCACGCCATGCTGCGCCGCGCGGGCCTCTGGCATAGCATCGCGGCCGCATTCGCCCGCAGCGTCCTCCGGCTGCCCTCCAGAGGGGGCCAGGTGGCCGAGATCCTTAGCAGAACAGGCACTGATCCGCGTCGCGTGGTGCTGTGAGCGCTGGCCTCCATGCGGCCACCAGACGTACATGGCTGAAATAGGGATATAAGGACCAGATGTGCTCAAATATGGTGCACCGATATGTCGCGCTGCGCCAGAATATCCGGAATGTGACCAGTTGAACCTTTAATGCTTTCCAGTAAATATCCCTATATGCCCCGAATTGGACTAGGTGATGAGCCCGAGTTACTACTAAAAGCGCCCAGTGCATTGCTCAGTGTGCTATATAACAATGGAAAACGTAGCTTGCCCCGTCTGCTGGAGTACGGGGGAGGGGTGTACGAATGGCGCAGTTAATACGTGTTCGGCGCGAAAGCGCTCCGCTTTCGCGCGACGTCCTTCCCGGCGAGGTACCGCCAGCGCCGAAGCAGGCTGCGGTGCGGCATTTCGCGCGGCACGCTCGCAGTTCCTCCGCCGGGCCAAGCCGGCGCCCGCCGTTGTCCATCCGGTCCGCCGAGGGACGGCGCTGGGCCGCCGACCTGAGCGGCCCGGGCGCCGGCGGCCTCGTCGTCCACGGCATGGGCGGTATCGGCAAGTCGATCCTGGCCGGCCAGATCGCGACGCGGGTCGGGCGGACGCAAGCCGGCTGTGTCGTTACCGTCGTCGACGGCGAGATTTCCGCGGCCGACCTCGCCGCTGGACCGGCCGAGGCGAACTTCACTGTCTTGCACAACTTTGATGACAACTTGTCGCAGGAAGCGGGCCAGTGGGCCTTCCGCGACCCGGCTCTGCCGACGTTGCTAGCGAACTGGACGGGCAAGCTCCTGATCACCTGCCGTCATCCGTTCACCTGGCCCGCCCTGGGTGGGGCCCAGGCCGCACCTAGCGCACCGTGGCTGGCACCCTCACGGACGGCCCTGGACAGGGTCGTGTTCCGCCGGCTCGGGCCGCTAACGCGTTCCGGCGCCGCCGAGCTTACGGCGTCGCTTCCGGCCCTCCGGCGGCTAACCGACTCCGACCGTGACCGCGCCTGGCGGCTCACCGCTGGGCATCCGCTGGCGATCGAGTACCTGAATTCGCTCCTCGCGCTGGGCGAACGCTACGCGGGCGTGGCCGCCCGTATCGAGGCGATGGTCGAGGCCAGGACCGGTCAGCCGCTGCCCGGGACCGAACCACCCGAGTTGCCCGCCCCGGCCGCCGGGCTGATCGCTTGCGCCGCACGCGACCAGATGTTCGGCGAACTGTTTGACCGGCTCAGCCACGGGGCCAGCGCGCTGCTGGTGCGCGCCTCGGTCTTCCGGCTTCCCGTCGCCGCGCAAGTCGTGGCCGGCCGCGCGGGACCAATCGCCGAATGCGAGGCGGCGGGCTTGCTGACCGTCAGTGATGGCCATGAGCTGGCCGTTCACCGTTGGACCGCAGCTGCGCTGCACCGTCGCCTCGCCGAAGCCGACCTCGGTGCGCAGGTCGCAACGGCTCACGGCCGGGCGGCCTGGCATTGGCAGGTCCGTGCGGCCGGCTCGCCGTCGCCTCACCGGGCCGAACTCGAAGCCAGTTACCACCAGCGGCAGGCCGCTCTGGCCCCCGAGGCCGGACGGCCCGCAGGTCGCCAGCCAGGCACCGGACTGAACGCCAGGCGGCGCCGGGCCGTGCTGATTCGTGCGGGCCGCCGCGGTGTGACCGGCGCATTCCTGGCCGGCGCGGTCGCGACCCTGTCGGTGGTCCTGACGGTCGAGGCGACCCGGGCCTCCTCCGTCCCGCACCTGGCGTCGGCGCAGGCGCCCGCCCGGATGTTGGCGCAGGCGCCCGCCCGGATGTTGGCACGGGAGCCTGCCCGGATGTTGGCACGCGAGCCCGCCCGGACGTCGTCGCTCGTGCCGGTGAGCCAGGCTCTCGTGGTCCGCGCCCAGGCGGCGGCCTGGGCGGCCAGCCAGATCACCGGCGGTGCGATCATGGCCTGCGACCCGGCGATGTGCGCGGTGCTGGCGCAGCATGGCATCGCGGCCGGGAGCCTGCTGGTGCTGCGGCCCGGTGCGGCTGACCCGCTCGGGTCTGACGTGGTGCTGGCCACCGATGCGGTGCGCGACATGTTCGGCGCCCGGCTGGTCAGCGTGTACGCCCCGGAGCTGCTGGCCAGCTTCGGCACCGGGCCGGCCAGGATCGACATCCGCGCGGTCGCGCCGGACGGCGCCGCCGCCTACCAGGCCGCTATTGCCGCGGACCTGAAGGCCCGGCGGCTGGCCGGGAGCGAGCTACTCCGCGACCCCCTGATCCGGTTCGGGCCGGCCGCCCGCGCCCAGCTGGCCGCCGGTGAGGTCGACGCGCGCCTGCTTACAGCCCTGGACACGCTGGCGGCGAGCGAGCCGGTCCGGGTCACGGCGTTCGTCGACGACGGCCCGGGGGCCGGACCGGGCCTGCCGCTGCGAGCCGCCGAGCTGACCGCGACTTACCCGAACGCACGAACGATGCTGGCGTTCTTCCGTGCGCAGCGCCCGCCCTACCTGTTCGCCCACGCGGCCATCGCCGCGATGCCGGGTGGCGAATCCGTGCTCACCGTCGAGTTCGCCGCGCCCGCCCCGCTCGGCCTGCTCGAGTCGTAGTCGTGACCGCGCCTGAACCCTCAGAGCCCCGAAAGGTCCCCCACCAGGTGCAGCACGCCCCTCCGGCCGCTACCCTCAGCTATACATGGACGAGGTGACACTGGGAACGGCCTGCGATCCGCGCAGCGAAGAGTTCGCCGGAAACTTCAAAGCCCAGCAGGCGCTTGCCGCGGGGCTGACCGAGCTCCTGCTGACGGCACGGGCGGGCGGCCCGGAGAGCTCCCGGCTTCGGCACACCGAGCGAGGCAAGCTGCTGCCCAGAGACCGGGTCGACACGCTTATCGATCCCGGCAGCCGTTTCCTCGAACTGTCGGCCCTGGCCGCGCACGGGATGTACGACGGCCAGGCGCCGGGCGCGGGCATCATCACCGGCATCGGCCGGGTATCCGGGCGCCTGTGCGTCGTGGTCGCCAACGACGCGACGGTCAAGGGCGGCACTTATTACCCGATGACCGTCAAGAAGCACCTGCGAGCCCAGGAGATCGCGCTGCAGAACCGGCTGCCGTGCATCTACCTGGTCGACTCCGGCGGCGCGTTCCTGCCGCGGCAGGATGAGGTCTTCCCGGACCGCGACCACTTCGGCCGGATCTTCTTCAACCAGGCCACGATGAGCGCGCAGGGCGTGGCCCAGATCGCCGCCGTGATGGGGAGCTGTACCGCCGGCGGCGCTTACGTGCCGGCCATGGCGGACGAGGCCGTTATCGTTCGGAATCAAGGCACGATCTTCCTCGGCGGCCCGCCGTTGGTCAAGGCCGCGACCGGCGAGGTGGTCAGCGCCGAGGATCTGGGCGGTGGCCTGCTCCACTCCCGCACCTCCGGCGTCACCGACCACCTGGCCGACGACGACGCCCACGCCCTGCGCATCGTCCGGCGGATCGTGGCCACGCTGGCTCCGCCGGACCCCCTGCCGTGGCCCCGGCAGCCGGTCGAGGAGCCGCGGGCCGACCCGGCCGAGCTTTACGGGATCATCCCGGCCGACCTGCGGATTCCGTATGACGTCCGAGAGGTGATCGCCCGCCTCGTCGACGGCAGCAGGTTCGCCGAGTTCAAGACCGAGTACGGCACCACCCTGGTCACGGGTTTCGCTCACATCCACGGCCATCCCGTCGGCATCGTGGCCAACAACGGCGTGCTGTTCAGTGAGTCGGCATTGAAGGGAACGCACTTCATCGAGCTCTGCGACCGCCGCCGGGTGCCGCTGCTCTTCCTGCAGAACATCACCGGGTTCATGGTGGGCCGGGAGTACGAGGCGGGTGGCATCGCTAAGCACGGCGCCAAGATGGTCACCGCCGTCGCCTGTGCGCGGGTCCCCAAGCTCACGGTGGTGATCGGCGGTTCGTTCGGCGCCGGGAATTACTCCATGTGCGGGCGGGCCTACTCACCTCGCTTCCTGTGGATCTGGCCGGGGGCGCGGATATCGGTCATGGGCGGCGAGCAGGCCGCGTCGGTGCTGGCCACGATCCGGCGCGACCAGCTCGGTGATGACTGGGGTGAGCAGGACGAGGAGGCGTTCAAGGCCGCGATCCGGGCCCAGTACGAGGAGCAGGGAAACCCTTACTACTCCACCGCCCGGCTCTGGGACGACGGCGTCATCGACCCGATGCAGACCCGCACCGCCCTCGGGCTGGCCCTGACCGCGTGCGGCGGGGCGCCGCTTCCGCCGGTGTCCTACGGCGTTTTCCGGATGTGAGAAGGGGGAGCGCTCGTGTTCGACACCGTGCTGATCGCCAACCGGGGGGAGATCGCCGTCCGGGTGATCAGGACGCTGCGCCGGATGGGTATCCGCTCAGTGGCCGTCTACAGCGACGCGGACGCGGGCGCCCGGCATGTCCGGGACGCCGACGTCGCGATCCGGATCGGGCCCGCGGCCGCCGCGTCGAGTTACCTGTCGGCCGACCGGATCCTGGACGCCGCTGCGGCGACCGGTGCTCAGGCGGTTCATCCCGGCTATGGCTTCCTGGCCGAGAACGACGCCTTCGCGCGGGCCTGCGCCGCCGCCGGGCTGGTCTTCATCGGTCCTTCGCCGCAGGCCATTGAGACGATGGGCGACAAGATCAGGGCCAAGCAGACCGTCGCGGCGGCCGGGGTCCGCGTGGTCCCCGGCCGCGCCGAGGCCGGCCTGTCGGATGCGGACCTGATCCGCGCGGCCAGACAGGTCGGCTATCCCCTCATGGTCAAGCCGTCCGCGGGCGGCGGCGGCAAGGGCATGCGGCTGGTACACGAGCCGGACGGGCTCGCGGCGGCGCTGGCCTCGGCCCGCCGCGAGGCCGCCACCTCCTTCGGTGACGACACGCTGTTCATCGAGCGCTTCGTGCCCGACCCGCGGCACATCGAGGTCCAGGTGCTCGCGGATGGCTTCGGCACGACGGTCCACCTGGGCGAGCGGGAGTGCAGCCTGCAGCGGCGGCACCAGAAGATCATCGAGGAGGCGCCGTCCGCGCTCCTGGACGAGGCCACCAGGCAGCGCATCGGCGCGGCAGCCACCGAAACGGCCCGAGCGGTCGCTTACACCGGCGCGGGCACGGTGGAGTTCATCGTCGCCTCGGCGGCGCCGGCCGAGTTCTTCTTCATGGAGATGAACACCCGGCTCCAGGTCGAGCACCCGGTGACCGAGCTGGTGACCGGGCTCGACTTGGTGGAGCAGCAACTCCGGGTGGCCGCCGGCGAGCGGCTCGGCTTCACCCAGGGCGACGTCCGGCTGACCGGCCACGCGGTCGAGGCCAGGCTGTACGCCGAGGATCCGGCGCGCGGGTTCCTGCCGACCGGCGGGCGCGCCCTGCTGGTCCGCGAGCCGTCCGGAGACGGGATACGGGTCGACAGCTCCCTCGCCGAGGGCGCCGAGATCTCCTCGTCGTACGACCCGATGCTGAGCAAGGTCATCGCCTGGGGCGCCGATCGTGCCATCGCGCTGTCCCGGCTGGACCAGGCGCTTGCGGCCAACGTCGTCCTCGGCGTGCGGACCAACGGCTCCTTCCTACGCGCCCTGGTCGCCGATCCCGACGTGCGGGCCGGGCGGCTGGACACCGGCCTGATCGAGCGTCACCTGGACTCTCTGGTCGAGCCGGCCGAACCCGGTGAGCTCCTCCTCGCCTACGCCGTCGGGCGCCTGCTCGAGATGCGGCCTGCCACCGATGACCCGTGGGACGTCCCGGACGGCTGGCGGCTGGCCGGCTCGGCCCCGATCTGCTGGACGGTATCGACGCCGGGCGGCGGCACGCGCGTCCTGCGGGTCACCGGCACCCCGCAAGGCGCGTGGGTCGAGGTGGATGCCGAACCGCCGGTCGCCGCGTCCGCGTCGCCCTGGGCGGGCGGCTTCACGCTGACCGCAGCGGGGACCACACGGCCGGTGTACATGGTGGCCGATGGCCCCGCCCGCTGGCTCTGGCTGGACGGGGCGGCTCACGCGGTGACCGAGCGGCCGGCCGAGACGCTGACCCGCGGCGCGGCCAGCGTCGACGCCGATATACGCAGCCCGATGCCCGGCACCGTCATCGCGGTGAGCGCCTCGCCCGGAGAGGCGGTCCGCCTCGGTCAGGTGATCATGATCGTCGAAGCCATGAAGATGGAGCATTCGCTGCGAGCGCCGTTCGACGGCACCGTCGTCGACCTGCTCGTGCGGGCCGGCCAGCAAGTAAAGCTGGACCAAGTGCTCGCCCGCCTCGACCCAGACCCCGCTCCCGATCCCGATCCCGATCCCGATCCCGGACTGCCGGGCTAAGGGCCCCGCCGCGGTCTGCTCAGCCTGACCGCATCCCTGACTGCAACCGTTCTGCACCCGACGGCGCACCCGGCCGGCTACCCGCACCGGCAAGTATCACGGGTAGATGAAGATCACGCTTCAGGCCAGCATTATCTGGTCGTTCCGTGTCGCCGGTGATGGGGAAAGGAATGGCAGATGATAAGCAGCAGCCGTACTGAGATCTCAGCGGAGCTGGGCCTGGGGCTGGTCGGGCCGGAGCGCACGATCGTGCCGCTGACGGCGGGGCTGTCCTACAGCTGCGCGGATCCGTACGCGATCCGGATGGCGTTTGAGGTGGGCACGGATGAGCCGGTGGAGTGGATCCTGGCCCGTGACCTGCTTGCGGCGGGCCTCAAAGGCAGCGAGGGTCTGGGTGATGTCCGGGCCTGGCCGTCAGCGGCATCGTGTGACCCGGACGTGGTGGCCATCGGCGCTGCTGCCGGGAACGCGATCTTGAACATCGCGATGAGCTCGCCCTTCGGGCAGGCGCAGTTCGAGGTCAGCGCCAGGGCGATCGAAGACTTCCTGCAGCGGACCTACCAGCTGGTGGGGACCGGGCAGGAGTCGTCGTACCTGAACTTTGACGCCGAGCTGACCGACCTGCTCAGCGAGGCGTAACGACCCGGGGGGGATGCCGCGGCCGGGCCACTGCGGCCCGGCCGCCGGCATGTCCAACGGGGCTGCTCGAAGGAAAGGCGTTTCCTTCCTTTCGGTGATCTTGTTTATCCGCGGCTCGGAGGGTAGCGGACAAACCAGGACCTAACCGAAGGAGCAGTCTGTGGCTTGGATCGACGTGCTGACGGACCAGCCGATCGGCCTGCTTGACCAGCGGATCTTCGGTAGTTTCACCGAGCATCTCGGGCGGTGCGTGTACGGCGGCGTGTTCGACGAGGGATCTCCGCTGGCGGGTCCCGAGGGGTTCCGGACCGACGTCCTCGCGGCCGTCCGTGGTCTCGGCGTGAGTAATGTCCGGTGGCCGGGCGGGAACTTCGTCTCGGGTTACCACTGGACCGACGGCATCGGCCCGGCCGACGCCCGGCCCCGGCGGCCGGAGCTGGCCTGGCGCAGCGAGGAGTCCAACCGCTTCGGAACCGATGAGTTCATGGCGTGGTGCGACGCCGCCGCCGTCGAGCCCGTGCTCTGCCTCAACATGGGCACCGGCACCATGGACGAGGCGCTGGCCTGGGTCGAGTACTGCAACGGTACCGGCGACACATACTGGGCCAGCCGGCGCCGGGCCAACGGCCACGCCGAGCCCTACCGCGTCAGGTACTGGGGCCTTGGCAACGAGATGTACGGCGACTGGCAGATCGGGCAGCAGACGGCGGCCGAATACGTCAGGCAGGCCAGGCAGTGGGCCAAGGCGCTGAAGTTTCTTGACCCCGGCATCAGCCTGGTCAGCTGCGGCCAGACCGGGATGGACGACTGGGACCGCGTCGTCGTCGACGGACTGGCGCGCTACGTCGACTTCCACAGCATTCACCTGTACACGGGATCGTCGGACTACTGGTCCAACGTGCTCGCGCCGCACTTCGCCGAGCGCGCGCTCGTCGCGGCCGGCGCGCTGATCGACCGGACCCGTTACCAGCAGCGGATCGACCACGAGATCGCGGTGGCGTACGACGAATGGAACGTCTGGTACCGAACCGACGACGGGCGCCTGGAGGAAAGCTACAACCTGGCCGACACGCTCGCCGTCGCGACCTACCTGAACGTGTTCGTACGGCAGTGCCGGATCGTGCGGATGGCCAACCTGGCCCAGCTCGTCAACGTCATCGCGCCCATCGTCACGTCCCCGGACGGGATGTTCCTGCAGAGCATCTATCACCCCTTCCGGCTGATGGCTACGGCCAGCCACGAGGTGGCCGTGACCACCTTCGTCGACTCAGGTATCCACGCCCACACCGATCCGCAGGGGGAGCGCTGGCCGTACCGGGTGGCCGATCTCGGTCCGTTCCAGCTGCTCGACGTGGCCGCGTCCCGGGACGCCGAGTCCAGGCGGCTGACGATCTCCGTGGTCAACCGGGACCCGGAGCGCGAGCTGGCCACGCGGATACGCCTGCTGGATGCCGCGGCCACCGGAACCATGACCGTCCACGAAGTCAACGGGTCCCGCCCGGACGCCGCCAACAGCTTCGCCCGCCCGCAAAATGTGAGCGTTAACACCACCAAACACGAGGTGGGCGGCGAGCACATCGACATCAGTTTCGCGCCGCACTCGTTCACCCTCCTTGAGGTGGAGCTGGCATGAGCATGCATAAGCCGTCAGGCCGCACGATGATCGCCGCGACACCGCGCCCCCTGGGGCAGCCGGGCCTACCCAAGGCGGGTCCGCCCTGGGCGGGCCCGCTGAACCGGCGCGCGTTCCTGGCCGGCGCGGCCGTGCTCGGGGCCAGTCTGGTGACGGCCGGCTGTGGCAGCACCTACGACTTCGGCTCCGGGCTGACCGGCACCAGCGGGGGGGCGGGCAACTCCACTCTTGTCTACTGGAACCTGCTGAGCGGCGGCGACGGCTCGCACATGGAGACCATGGAGGCGGCGTACACCAAGGCCCATCCCGGGGTAAACCTGGAGTCGACGATCCTCACCTGGGGAAATCCTTACTACACGAAGCTGGCCATGGCGATCCGCTCGGGCAGCCCGCCCGACGTCGCCATCATGCACCTCAGCCGGATCAACGAGTTCGGGCCGCCGGGCCTGCTGACGCCGCTCAGCCTCGACCTGCTCGCCGCTCACGGGATGGAGCCGAAGGACTTTACCCCGCTGGCGTTCTCGAAGGCCCACTTCAACGGCCGTCAGCTGGCCATCCCGCTGGATACGCACCCGTTCGTGCAGTATTACAACACCAGGCTGTGCCATAAGGCGGGCCTGCTTGACAGCTCCGGTCAGCTCCCGCTGGTCACGAGCGCTCAGGCCATGCTCACCGTCTTGCGGAAGCTGAAGAAGCTCGGGGTCACCCCGGCCGTGTGCGACCAGGTGAACGATCCGGCCACCGCGTGGCGGCTCTTCTACACGCTGTACAGCCAGGCCGGCGGCCAGGTCTTGGCCGACAACGGCAAGAAGGTCGTCCTGGATGAAGCACGCGCGACCAAGGTGCTCGGCTTCATCTACCAGCTGGCCACCGAAGGCCTGATGAACGCGAACGTGGACTCCAACGGCGGCACCGCCCTGTTCCAGGCCGGAGACGCGGCTTTGTACTGGGAGGGAGAGTGGGAAGTGGACGTGTACCAGGCCGCCAACCTGCCGTTCAGCATGCAGCCGTTCCCGGCCTTGTTCGGCAGCGACGTGGCCCAGGCCGATTCGCACACGTTCATCGTGCCCCGCCAGGGCAGTGCCGATCCGGAGAAGCTGTCCATGGCCCTGACCATGATCCGCTCGCTGCTCGGCCAGAGCCTGACCTGGGCTGAAGGCGGCCACATCCCGGCCTGGCTGCCGGTTCGCAACTCGGCCGCCTACGCCAAGCTCAAGCCGCAGTCCAACTACTCCTCGGTCGCCAACCATGCCGTTTACGATCCGCCCGCCTGGTACAGCGGCTCCGGGTCCGACATGGAGAACTACGCCGGGGCGGCCATCGGGACCCTGATGCTGGGCAGCCTGACGCCGCAGGCGGCGTACGCAGAAATGCGGCAGTCGTTCGAGACCCTGTCGAAGGAGACGGTGCCAGTATGACGGCCACAGCGATCAGCGTGCCGAAGACGGCCGCCAGGGAAGCCAAACGCGAGCGGCGCAGGCGCGGCGGCTGGGGCAACGCGGGCCTGCTGGGTCCGTTCCTGGTCTTCTACCTGCTGTTCCTGGTCGGGCCCCTGATCTACGACATCGTGATGAGCTTCTTCAACACCAGCCTCGTCCTGCCGGGTCTCGGCAGCTTCGCCGGCCTGGCTAACTACCGCGAGCTGTTCTCGGACAGCCGTTTCTGGCAGGCGATGTGGCACACCATCTTGTTCACGCTGGTGAGCACGCCGCCGCTGGTGATCATCCCGTTGTTCTTCGCGATCGTGGTCAACCGCATCAGGCACGCCCAGTGGTTCTTCCGGCTGGCCTTCTTCCTGCCCTACATCCTGCCGTCCGCCGTCATCGCGCTGATCTGGACCTGGCTGTACGAGCCTGGTTACGGGCTCATCAGCGGGTTCTTCAGCCTGCTGGGCTTCGGTGCTCCCGGCTGGCTCTCCTCGCCGAATGTGGCGCTGTACTCCATCGTCATCGTCACCGTGTGGTGGACGATCGGCTTCAACTTCGTCCTCTACCTGGCCGGCCTGCAGGACATCCCGCGTGACCTGTACGAGGCCTCGGCCCTGGACGGGGCCGGCCGGTGGAAGCAGACCTGGCGGCTGACGATCCCGATGCTTGGCCGGACCATCACCCTGGTCACGGTCCTGCAGATCATCGCCTCACTGAAGATCTTCGATCAGGTGTACCTGATCACCGCGGGCGGCCCGAACTACGCCAGCCGTACCGCCATCGAGTTCATCTACGACACCGGCTTCACCAGCGAGCGGGTCGGTTACGCCGCCGCGGCCTCGCTGGTCCTTTTCGTCGTCATCCTGCTGGTCTCGTTCGCCTGGCTGGCGCTGGTCCGCAAGCAGGAAAGGGGAGTGTGACCGTGGCTATCAGCACCCCGTGGCAGCGATCCGCGCAGGCCAAGCCCGGTAGCGCGGCCCAGTCCGCGCCCAGGGCCGCCAAGGACTGGCGGGCCAACCTGTTCGGGCGGGCGGTGACCGGAGTGGTCATTGCGCTCGCGCTGGTCTGGCTGATCCCGATCGCCTGGACCCTCGATACCTCGTTCAAGTCGGAAAACGCGACGATCATCATCCCGGCTACCTGGGCCATTCCTAAGCTCACGTTCTCCGCGTACGGCGCGGTCTTCTCCGCCACCGACCTGGGCCGCTGGTACATCAATTCGGCGTTCGTCGCCATCTTGGTAACCCTGCTGACCGTGGTCACCGCGAGCATGGCCGGCTACGCTCTCTCGCGCCGGCGGTTCAGGGGGAAGGCGTTCTTTTACGCCGCCATCCTGGCCGGCATCATGATCCCGCCACAGGCGCTCATCGTCCCCCTGTTCCGTGAGTTCCAGACGGCCCACCTGATCAACACGTACTGGGCACTGGCGCTGCCGCAGGTGCCGGCGCCTATCGCGGTCTTCATCTTCAAGAAGTTCTTCGACGGTATCCCGATCTCGCTGGAGCAAGCCGCCGAGGTCGACGGGGCGGGCTGGTGGACCGCCTACCGGCGGATCGCCTTGCCGCTGGCCCGTCCGGCCATCGCCGCGGTCTCCATCTTCACCTTCGTCTGGACCTGGAATAACTTCCTCTGGCCGTTCCTGGCGGCGACGAGCCAGACCATGATGACCATCCCCGCCGGAATCGGCACGGTCGTCAGCGGGGTCGGGATCGTCAATGCCCTGCAGATGGCCTCGGCCGTACTCGGCGCCCTGCCGCTGGTCTTCGTGTTCCTGCTGGCGCAGCGCCAGATCGTCGAAGGCGTGGCCGGCACTGGCTTGAAATAGCAGGCCGCCGGGCGCCGCCATGGGCTCAGCGCTACTTCGCTGACTCCGGACCGCGGAAAATACGTCATTGGCCAGATGATTAGGTTCCCTGAGATTTTCAAACATGTGGGCGCGAAGAAGACTCATAAGTTGTCCAGCGAATTATCAATTTTCAATGGTATATGCCTACGTACCAGGACTTTTGCTCTTTTTCCGGCCGCTGAAAACCCGGTAACGGTTCGCGCACGATCGGCGGCTGGGGCTACTGTTTAGTCACTTCTCTGTCATAGAGTCCGCTCTGCAGCCAGCGCATACAGGAAGTGAGATTTCCGTGAGTCAGTTCCCAGATCCGTACACGCCAGGACCTGGGCAGGAGGCCAGTCAGCCGCCTGCCGACCCGGGCGCCGGTCAGCCGGGCTACGGTCAGCAGCCGGGCTACGGTCAGCAGCCAGGCCAGGGCTACGGACAGCCTTACGGCCAGCAGCCCGGCGAGGCCTACGGCCAGCAGCCCGGCGAGGCCTACGGCCAGCCGTCCGGGCCCGCCTATACCCCGGCGCCTCCGGTACCCGCCGAATACGGCTACGGCCAGTCCCCGAACGTTGTGCCGCAGGGGATGTACTTCGACCAGCTCTCCGGCCTTAACCTGCCGGATGGCACGCAGCTCGCCAGCGTCGGCCGCCGTATCGGTGCCTTTTTCCTGGCCATTCCGCTCGCCATCGTCACGCTGGGAATCGGTTACGTCATCTGGGGCCTCATCGTCTGG
The DNA here is from genome assembly GCA_003168295.1 of Actinomycetota bacterium. The sequence continues at coordinate 15,229 of PMST01000667.1, read as the reverse complement.
GGCAACGGCCAGACCCCGGCGATGCAGGTGCTCGGGATGCGCGTGTGGCGACCCGAGACCAATAAGGTAGCCGGTTTCTGGTTCATGGCCCTGCGTGAGATCGTGGGCCGCATTGTCGACGGCATCCTCAGCCTCATCACCGAGATCACGTCGTTCGTCCTGTTCGTGGCGGGCAACAAGCATCAGGCGCTGCATGACCTCATCGCGGGCACCGTGGTCCTGTACGACCCGGACAAGGTGCTGGCGAGCTGAGGACGGGCCGCCCGGGCGCCGGCTCCGGCAGCTGCGGACCGACCGTGGCCGCACGGTGGCCTTAACAGAGCCGGCGGAACGGACCTTGTGTCACCTCGACGTCTGGCCCGCCAACCCAGTGGATGAACCGTAACGGCGGTTCTGCCCGACCGGCGGCTCTATTTACCCGCCGGCGCACCGTAACGTTCCCGGAACGGTCTCGCCGTAACGTCGAGTCTCGTGGGGAGATCGCAGCCGGGACCGGCGGCACCGGTCAGCCGGTCACGCCGGACCTGGCTGGCCGCGCCCGCGAGGGCGACGGTCCTGGGTGCGATCGCCGTCGTGCTCGTGGCCCTCTATGTGATCACGGCCGGCCTCGTCCGCCAGCTGACGGTGCTCAATGTCGGCCCCACAAGCCTCATCATCTTGATCTACGTCGCCGTGGGCGTGATCGTCGCTCGGCGCCAGCCGCGCAATCCCGTCGGCTGGATCGTGCTCGCTTTCGTCGTGCTGTTCATGCTGGCCAGCGACAGCGGCTATTACGCGGTGTACGCCTACAGCCTCGGCCATCACGGGCTGCCGTTCGCGGCGGCGGCCGTGCTCGTGCAGCCGTCCTGGATACCTGCGCTCGCCGTGGTACCGCTGGTTATCCTGCTGTTCCCGGACGGCAGGCTGACCTCAAGGCGGTGGCGCCTAGTGCTGTGGATCTACGCGGCGCTATGGACCTGCGTGTTCGCGGCCGTCTGGGTTCCCACCGTCATCGCCGTGGCTGACCACGACGTCCGCCTTGACTCTTTCGGCGACGTGAAGGGCAGCGGAGGACAGACCGGAGCCGCTCTCAGCGCGGTAGAACTGCTGGTCATTGGCGCGATCCTGGTGATCTGGCTGTCGTTCGTAGCCCATCAGGTGCTCAGCTGGCGGCGGACCACCGGGGAGCGCCGCCAGCAGCAGAAGTGGCTCGCGTCGGGTGCCGCGATCACCATGGCCGGCTTCGCCCTCGGCGCCGCCCTCAGCGGCGGGATCGCGGGGGACGTGGCGGGGATCGGGATCGCCGCCCTGCCCATCGGCATCGGTGTCGGGATCCTGAAGTACCGGCTGTACGAGATCGACAGGCTCATCAGCCGGACGGTGGCCTACGCGCTGGTGACCGGCCTGCTGGTCGGCGTGTACGTCGGCCTGGTGCTGCTCGCGACGCATGTACTCGGAGTGTCCTCGCCGGTCGCGGTGGCCGCGTCGACGCTGATCGCGGCGGCGCTGTTCAATCCGCTGCGCCGGCGGGTGCAGCATTTGGTGGACCGCCGCTTCAACCGGGCCCGTTATGACGCCGAACGCACGGTGATGGCGTTTTCGGCCCGGCTGATGGACGCGGTTGACCTAGACACGGTCCGGGACGACCTGGCCGGGGTAGTGAGTCGTGCTCTCGAGCCGACGCATGTCTCAGTGTGGAGCAGGCAGCCCGACTAAGAACGCATTCCGAATGACCCGGATGCGGAAAGCGAACTACCGTATTCCGCATGGAAGACCCAGAGATCGTCGCGGCCATCGTGTTCGGTGACCCAGATGGGCTCGCCGAAGCATACGACCGGTACGCCGTGCCGCTCTACGCCTACTGCTGTTCCATGCTGCGCGAGCCAGCCGACGCTGCCGACGCGGTGCAGGATACGTTCCTCATTGCTGCCGCCAAGCTTCGCGGGCTCCGTGACCCGGCCAAGCTCCGCCCCTGGCTCTACGCGGTGGCCCGCAACGAGTGCCTGCGGCGGCTTCGGGCCGGGCACGTCACCGCCAGGCTTGAGGAGGCGGCAGACGTGCCCACCGAGTCGGCCGGCGTCGGCCGTGAGGCGGAACGAGCAGACCTGCAGGAGCTGGTCCGGGGTGCGATTGACGGGCTGAACCCAGGTGAGCGGGATGTCATCGAGCTGAGCCTGAGCCATGAGCTCGAGGTTGAGGATCTGGCCGACGTCCTCGGAGTGTCGCGGAACCACGCGCACGCGCTACTGTCGCGGGCCCGCAGCCAGCTGGAAAGATCCCTCGGGGCGCTGATCGTGGCGCGGACCGGCCGGCAGGCGTGTCCCGAACTCGACTCCATGCTGGCGGGCTGGGACGGCCAGCTGACCGTGCTGATGCGCAAGCGGATTAGCCGGCATATAGAACAGTGCGAGATCTGCGGTGATCGCAAGCGCCGTGAGCTGACTCCGGCGTTGTTCGCGGGGATGGCGCCGCTGGTCGCGGTGCTGCCCGGGTTTCGTGATCAGCTGCTGAGGAGCATCGCCGACCGGACGCCGGCCGGGATCGCGGCGCGGTCGAGCGTGGCCGATCACGCGGGGCGGTTCGGGCCCTCGGGTTTCCCCAAGCCCCTCCGCGCGCCGGGGGCCTCGGCGTGGCACCACGCGATGCAGCATCCGCCCGTCCCGCTGCACCATTCGAACGCCGTGGTGGCGGGCGCGGCCACGTCGGTCATGGCGGCCGGGGCCATCGCGATCGTGGTCATCGGCGGCCCGCTGCACGGCCCGTCATCGGCGCCCAGGGCCGGAACGACCCATAGCGCGGCCACCAGCACCGGGAGGCCGTCGTCGGCGCATGGTGGCCCGGGCGGCCGCGGCGGGGCCGGGCTCGCGCCTTCGGCCTCGGGATCGGCCGGCGCGACCTCGCCTGCTGCGCCCGGGGCGCTGGCCACGTCAAGCTCCGCGACCTCCGCGACCTCCTCGAACCCCTCAGCCTCCCCGACCTCCGCGGCGGGATCTTCTCCGTCCGCGGCCACGTCGTCGTCAGCGGGCTCGTCGGCGACACCGACAGTGAGCCAAGGGACCCTGACGACCTCGACCGGGACCCTGGATCTGGCCACCATCAACGGCACGGCGAGCGGTACGCTCACGATCACGGCCGAGGGCGGACCGGTCAGCGACTACTCGATCACGGTCGGGCCCGCCCTGGCGGGCAAGCTGACCGTGTCACCCTCCTCGGGGTCGCTGGCCGCCGGGGCCAGTGCGACCGTGACGGTGACCTCGACGAGCCTGATCGCGCTGGACGGGCAGCTAACCGTGAACCCGGGCGGCCACACCGTCACAGTAGTGCTGAGCATCGGAGTCTAAGGCTTACCACTCCACGAGTGTCCAGATCTCCGGCCGGGGCCCGTCGCCCACGTCGACCGAAGCGAATCGCCTGGCCGCTTCCTTCAGGTGCGTGATCGCGGCCTCGCGCTGGCCGTCCGCGTGCAGCAGGTCGGCCATGTTCGTGTGCAGCGCCGCGACCCGGTGCTGGTCGCCGAGTTCGCTGCCCAGCTCAAGCGCCTCGGCCGCGAGCGCCAGCGCCTCGGCGCCGCGGCCGGTTTCGGCCAGCAGCCGGGCCAGGTTGTTCAGTGCGGCAACGGCCGCGCCCAGCGCCGGAGATGGCGGTGACCCCTCCGTGGCCCCCGGGCCGGCACCGTTGTCTGGCCGCCGCCGCGCTTCGGCCAGGCTGTCCCGCAGGTAGGTTTCTGCCGCGCCGGCGTCCCCGGCTCGCGCCGCGAGCATGCCGAGCACGTTGAGCGCCTGGGCGGTGGCGTCGGGATCACCTGCGGCCCGGGCACAGGTGAGCGCGGCCTGCCCGAGGACAGCGGCCTGGCTCGTGTCACCGCGCCGGTACGCGACGACGGCGCGGTCGGCTTCCGCTCGGGCCATCCGGCCAGGCTCGGCGCCCTCGACCAGTTCGGTCACGATGGCGAGGTGTGCTTCGGCCAGCTCCCAGTCACCGAGGCGGTGGTGCACGTCGGCCAGTTTGTGCTCGATACCTGCCTGCGTGGCGCGGTGGCCCTCGCCGCCGCTGGCGATGGCGGCGGCGGTCTCGAACTCGGCCAGCGCCTCCCGGTAGCGGCCGAGCACCACCAGCACGTCGCCGAGGGCGATCCGCCCGGGGAGCTGCGCGAAGCCGAGCGCCAGGGCCCGGACCAGGTGCGCATGCGCCTGTTCGTGCGCGTAAAGCTCACGGGCCAGCTCACCCGCCCGCCACCACCACTGCGCCGCCTCGCCGTCCCGCCCCGCCAGCTGCAGATGGCCGGCCACGGTCGCGGCCCTGGTGCCGGCCGGATCGCGCTCGTACCGGCGGACGAGGATGTCGGCGGCCCGGCCGTGCAGCAGGCGCCGTCGGGCCAAGGTCGCCGATTCGTATGCCGTTCGGCGCAGTGCCTCGTAGGGGAAGCCGTAGGACGGCGCCTGGTAACCGGCCGTGAGGAGGGACGGGGGGGAGGGGGAGGTGGGCGGGGGGATCTCGGTCAGCAGGGATCGGGCCAGGGCCTCCTCGATGGCCTCGACGATCTCGTCTTCGCCTCGCCCGCTGACCGCCCGCAGCAGGTCGGCGTCGTTGTCGCTGCCGAGCACCGCGGCCGCGGTCAGCATCTGCAGCGTCGGCTCGCTGACGGCCTGCAGCCGGGTCCGCAGCAGGTCCCTGACGCTGGCCGGCGGCCACCAGTCGACCTCCGCCGCACCAGGCGCATCGGGTTCGGCTCCGGGCCCAGCCGAACGCAGCGCCTCCACGTACTCGCGGACCAGCATCGGCAGCCCGCGCGTCTGCTCGAGCAGCCTGGCCACGTCGACCCGTGGCATACCGTCCAGGTCAAGCAGCGCGCTGATGGCCTCGGCGCCGAGCGGGCCTGGCTCGATGGTCTGGCCGGACAGCTGGCCTTCGGCCTCGCCGAGCGCGGTCCGCAGGACCCGCAGCCGGCCCGCTTGTTCGGGCTGCCAGCTCAGCACGAGCAGCAGCGGCCAGTCGGCCAGCCGCCGCACCAGGTAGGCGAGCAGGCCGAGCGACGAGTTGTCCGCCCAGTGCACGTCCTCTACCACGACGACGCCGACCCGTCCGCCGCCCGCCCCGGCGCGCCCGCCCGCATGAGCACCGGCGCCGCCCCCATGAGCGCCGCTTGCCGCGGCGAGCAAGGTGTCGGCGATGGCGCCGTACAGCCGGGTCACGGCGACCGGGCTGTCGAGGGCCGGCGCGGCCGAGTCGGGCTGGGCCGCGGCCAGCGCCGGGACCAGGCGTCCCGCCATGGCGGCTGTCGACGCCGGGAGCACGTCCGGCAGGTCGGGGCGGATCGCGAGCGCGGTCCGCAGCAAGTCCGCGGCCAGTACGAACGGAAGCGCCGTCTCGCCGTCGTGACACCGGGTCGCTAGCACGGCGGCTCCAGCCTTCGCCGCCTGCTCGCGGAGTTCGGTGATTAGCCGGGTCTTGCCGCTCCCGGCCTGGCCGGCGATCGCCACTACCCGCCCGTGCCGTCCAGCGGCCTGCCAGGCCGCGCGCAGGGTGGCCAGCTCGACCTCCCGGCCCACCAGCGGCCAGGTCACCGGGGCCGGCGGGCCGCCCTGGCCGGGTTCACCGCCGGTCCGCGACGGCGGCGGGTCGAGCCGGCCCGCGCGCACGTCGTCGTAGAGCTGTGTCGTCTCGGGCAGAGGCCGGACGGCGAGGTCCCGGTCGAGCACCCGCACCAGGGTCCGGTACTGCCGCATGGCGGCCGACCGCTGGCCGGCCCAGCCGTGCAGCTTGATGATGACCTGGTGGGCGGGCTCGTGCAGCGGGTCGAGCTGCAACCAGCGACGGGCGTGCCCGGCGGCGCGGTCAACCTCGCCGTCCGCGATGCAGGCGGCGACCAGCCGCTGCAGCCCGCGTGCCAGAGACTGCCTGAGCTCCTCGCTGACCGAGGTCTGCCACTCCTCGAATTCCGGGCAGCCGCGCAGGGTGAAGCCGGTCAGGAAGTCATCCCGGTAGAGCTGTACAGCCTGCTCGAGGGACGCGGCGTCCGGCTGGGTGATCAGGGTCTCGAAGTCGCGCACGTCGACCCGGACCGCGGCCGGATCGAGGGCGACCGCGGTGCGGCTGATGACCAGTCCGTCGCCCATGGCGGCGGCGGTCACCGACAAGGTGCGCCGCAGCGAGGCCCGTCCCTTGACGCTGTCGGCCTCGGGCCAGAGCAAGTCGGCCAGCTGCTCCCGGCTGTGTTCGCGGCCGGTGACCGCGAGCAGCGCGAGCAGCGCCGTGGCCTTCCTGGTGTCGAAGGTGACCGGCGTGCCGTCGCGCCTGACGACTGGCGGCCCCAGCAGGGCCAGGCTGAGCTGCGTCGTTGCCATCCAGGCCACCGTAACGCAGGTTCGTAAAAAAATGTGGGGGAGAACTTGACTGCCGTAACGATCTCGTATCGCCCACTCTCTAGGCTGATGGTGCGTCGCAAATGATGCCGCAAAACCCGGAGTGTGACATGGCGCAACAAGTGGGGAGTACCAGCGGGCCGGCTCCAGCGGCCCAAGAGGTAGAAACAGCGCCTGGGGGGGCGTCTGAGGTCGCAGGGGTCGGCTTGCCCGAACCCGTCAACACGGGCGATGGCCAGCCCGGCACCACAAGCATCACAAGCACCACAAGCCTTGCGAGCAGCAAGAGCACCATGAGTTCCAGTGTCGGCAAGTCCGGCCGCGTGCGCGGCTGGCTGCGCCGCACCCCGCCGGCCGTCGCTGTCGCCGTCCCGGCGGCGCCGAGCGTGGTGGCGGCCGGACCCGACCTGGACCTGGCCTCCAACGACCCGCTGGTCGGCTACCTGCTCAGCGCGGCCAGCGCGGTGGACATCACCGGGTTGCAGCTGCGGTCCCCGGCGCTGACGGCCCTGCAGGAAGCTGGCGTGGTCCTGGTGGTTCCGCTGATCTCGTCGGGCAGCCTGGTGGGCCTGCTCAGTCTCGGCCCGAGACGGTCTGAACGCGGTTACTCGACCGATGACCTGCGGCTGCTCAACTCGCTGGCCGGCTACGCGGCCCCGGCCATGCGGGTCGGCCAGCTGGTCAGGCAACAGCAGGCCGAAGCCCGCCAGCGGGAGCGGATCGAGCAGGAGCTCAAGATCGCCCAGATCATCCAGCAGCAGTTCCTGCCCAAGCAGCTGCCCGACCTGCCCAGCTGGCATGTGGCCGCGTTCTACCGCCCGGCCCGCACGGTCGGTGGCGACTTCTACGACTTCATCCCGCTGCCGGACGGCCGGGTCATGTTCGTGGTCGGCGACGTCACCGACAAGGGCATCCCGGCCGCGCTGGTCATGGCCAGCACGCACGCGCTGCTGCGAGACGCCGCGCCCCGGCTCGTCTCGCCGGGCAAGGTCCTCGGCCATGTCAACGAGATGCTCTGCGTCGACATCCCGGCCCACATGTTCGTCACCTGCCTGGCCCTGGTGCTGGACCCGGTGAGCGGCGAGGTCGTCTTCGCCAACGCGGGCCACGACGTCCCCTACGTGCGGACCCAGGGCGGCGTGGCCGAGCTGCGGGCCCGCGGCATGCCGCTCGGGCTGATGCCCGGCATGGACTACGAGGAGCGGCGCTTCCAGTTTGAGCCCGGCGACTGCGCCCTGCTGCACAGCGACGGCCTCGCCGAGGCGCACGCGCCTGACCGGGAGATGTTCGGTTTCCCGCGAGTCTCGGCTCTGGTCGGCAAGGGCCCGTCGGGGGAGGCCCTCATCGACCTGTGCCTGACCGAGCTTGGCAGCTTCACCGGACCCAATCACGAGCAGGAAGACGACATCACGCTGGTCTCACTACAGCGCTCGTCGTCGGCCTGGCATCAAGGGGACCCGGAGCTGGCGGGGGACCAAGAGCTCCAGGGGGATCAGGGAGGCGTGTAATGACACAGGTAACCCGGCCTACGCCGGAAAGGCTCGATGCCTTCACGTTGCCCAGCCAGCCAGGCAACGAACGCCTCGCGCTGGCCCGGGTGGCCGGGACGGTGCAAGGCCGCGGTCTGTCCGACGCCAGGCTCGAGCGGCTCAAGACCGCGGTCGCCGAGGCCACCATGAACGCGATCGAGCACGGCAACGGGAACCGTGCGGAGATCCCGGTCGAGGTCGAGGTGACCCGCAGCGGCGATGACATCACCGTCGCTATCAGCGACCAGGGCGGCGAGGCGCACCCCGGCGACGGCGACCATGAGGAGCCCGATCTCGTCAAGAAGCTGGACGGCGACCAGAGCCCCCGCGGCTGGGGATTGTTCCTCATCCGCAACATGGTCGACGCGATGGACATAACGACCGACGGCCAGCGGCACACGATCTGGCTGACCATGCGAACGACAGGAGCTGCACATGACGAGCATGTGTGAGGCCACGACCCGGGTCCTCCCCGGAGCCGCCGTCATCGAGCTAGCGGGCGAGGTCGACGGGTCCGCCGCCGAGGTTCTGACCGGCGCCTATAAACGCGCCGTCGCCGCCAGCGCCGATTCAGCTGACATAGGCACGGTCGTGCTCGACTTCGCCGCGGTGGATTACATCAACTCCACCGGCATCGCGCTGATCGTCAGCGTGCTGGCCCGCGCGCGGGCCGAACGCCGGAAGGTCGTCGCCAGCGGCCTGTCCGCGCACTACCGCGAGATCTTCGATATCACCAGGCTGTCGGACTTCATCGAGCTCTTCCCCGATCTCGACGGCGCCGTCAGCCAGCTCGGCACAGCGTAAACGCAAGCGAAAAGGGAGGGACCAGATGAACGCACCAGCGATCACGATGGACGTCCGGCGGTTCGGCGAAACCACGGCCGTCGTCGATATCAGGGGCGAGGTCACCGCGGCCTGCGAGCCGGTGCTGATGTCGGCCTACGAGGCGGCCGGCGGCACTGCCACCAGCAGGCTCGTGCTGAACTTCGGCGGACTTGAGTACATGAACAGCGGCGGCATCGGCATGCTCGTCACCCTGCTGGTCCGGGCAAACCGGCAGCGGCAGCAGCTCGCGGCCTACGGGCTGAGCGAGCACTACCGGGAGATCTTCGAGCTGACCAGGCTCGACGAGGCCATCACCATCTATGACAGCGAGGAATCGGCGCTGCACGGCGTCGTGAGATAGAGGACATGCCATGACAGAGACAGCAGGCCCGGACAAGGTAGCCACGGCCGATGAGATCGGGCTGAGCGCCCGCGAGGCCGCGGCCCCGCCCCCGGGCGCGGTCCCGCCGCCTGAGGTGGCTCAGGCGGCGCCGCCGCGGGACTCGGCCAGCTGGGCCCGCAAGGTGGACCGCCTGGAGGTCGACCACCGGTCCGGGGTTCGCGGGACCAACGTCGCGGGCCGCCGGCTCACCGGTCCGGTGCAGGGCTTCGGCAAGATGTGGCAGAAGACCTACCGGATGGACGCCGGGTCCCAGATCACGCCGGAACAGGCGATCGCTACCTGGCGCGAGCATTTCCCCGACTTCTGGCCGAAAGGCAACCGCTTCGCCGGCGCACTGACCGGGATCAATCCGGGTGACGTCGCCCTGCTTGACCTGGCCATCGGGGGCGGGGTCAAGCTGTCGACCGGCGTTTTCGTCCTGTACGCCGACGCCGAGTCGTTCACGCTGATGACGCCGCAGGGTCACATGTTCGCCGGCTGGATCACGTTCTCCGCGGAGCGTACGGGCGAGGTGACCACCGTGCAGGCGCAGGTTCTGATGCGCGCGAACGACCCCCTGTACGAGATCGCGATGAGCCTGGGCGGGCACCGCAAGGAAGACAAGTTCTGGGCCGCGACGCTGACCGCGCTCGGGCGCCGGCTCGGACTGCCTGACCCGAGCGTCGAGGCCCGCAGCACCTGCGTGGACTCCAAACGGCAGTGGCGCCACTCCCGAAACGTCTGGCACAACTCCATGGTGCGCAGCGTGCTGCAGACGATCTCGGCTCCGCTGGTCGGCCTGAGCCGTCTCGCCCGCGGCATAAAGAGCCAGGCGAACGGGTAGCGAGCCGTTCATGCGGGCAGAACTTGACGTAGTAGTCGTCGGCAGCGGGCCGAACGGCCTGGCCGCCGCGGTCACGATGGCCGCCGCCGGGTTGCGGGTGCAGGTGATCGAGGGCGCACCGAGTATCGGCGGCGGCTGCCGCACCGAGGAGCTGACCCTGCCCGGTTTCTGGCATGACGTCTGCTCGGCGGCGCACCCGCTGGCGGTCGCTTCGCCGTTCTTTCAGCGTTTCGACCTGGCCGCCCGCGGGGTCACGCTGGCGCGGCCCGAGGTGGAGTTCGCTCATCCGCTGGACGGGGGCCGGGCCGCGATCGTGTCTCGCTCGGTAGCCGAGACGGCCGGCCGCCTGGGCGCAGACGCCCGTGCTTACCAGCGTCTGCTGGGCCCGATGACGGATCATATGGACGAGATCTGCCAGGCGATCCTCGCGCCGCTGCGCCGCCCGCCCGCGCATCCGCTCGCGCTCGCGGGCTACGGTCGCCGTGCCGTGCTGCCCGCTGCCACCGTGGCCAGGCGCTGGCACACCCAGGAGGCCCGGGCCATCATGGCCGGGGCCGCGGCCCACGCGATGATGCCGCTCACCGCCGTCCCGACGGCGGGGATCGGGCTGATGCTGATCGGGCTGGCGCACGCGGTGGGCTGGCCGGTCGTCGCGGGCGGCAGCGCCCGGATCACCGATGCGATGGCGGACGCGCTGATCGCCGCGGGCGGCAGCATCGAGACCGGCCGGTGGGTGCGTTCCCTGTCCGAACTGCCGTCCGCGAGCACCGTCCTGCTCGACGTCTCCCCGCGGACGCTCGCGCTGCTGGCCGGTGACCGGCTGCCGGTCAGGTACCGCGCGGCGCTGCGCCGGTTCCGGTACGGACCCGGCGTCTGCAAGGTGGATTTCGCCCTTTCCGGCCCGGTGCCCTGGACCAATGAGGACTGCCGCCGGGCCGGCACGCTGCACCTAGGCGGCCCGTTCGAGCAGGTAGCCGCGGCTGAGGCTGAGGTGGCCGCGGGCAAGCACCCACAGGCCCCGTATGTGCTCGTGGTCCAGCCCGGCGTCGCCGATCCGGCCCGGGCCCCGGCTGGCCGGCACACGCTATGGACCTACTGTCACGTTCCGTCGGGCTCCGACGTGGACATGACCGGCCGGATCGAGGCGCAGATCGAGCGGTTCGCGCCCGGTTTCCGCGACCTCGTCCTGGCCCGGGCGGTGCGGACGGCCGTCGGCGAGGAGGCGCGCAACCCGAACTACGTCGGCGGTGACATCGGCGTCGGCATGCAGACCCTCAGGCAGACCGTGCTGCGCCCGGTGGCCAGGTGGAATCCGTACCGCACGCCGATCCGCGGGCTTTACCTGTGCTCGTCGGCGACCCCGCCGGTCCCCGGCGTGCACGGCCGGTGCGGCGAACTCGCCGCGCTGACCGCCTTGCGGGACATGTTCGGCGTCCGCGAGCTGCCCGATATAAGCCCGGCCCGGCTGCGGCCCACCGTGAGCGCTCCTATCGCGCGATGACGCGGCGCTGGCCCTTACCTCCGGCGGGCTGAACGCCCGTCCCGTCCGCCCGGCGGGCGACCTACTTGCGAGTGCCCTTGATAGATCCTTTGATAGTCGCGCCGGCCGGATGATCAGGCGTCGCGTAATAGGCGACACAATGCAGCGCCCGGTCACCGGTCGGCCAGGTTGACGAGTCCGGCACAATGTTGGTCCAGGTGTACATCGATTTGGAATACGCGATTCCGTCGTAGGACGAAAACGCGGCGTCGCACTCCGCGTTGGCATCCTTGCTAATGGTGCTATTACCTGGATACGCGCCGCCTTTGGCCCAGAACCCGGTGTTCGCGTAGAACACTTCCGCGGTGTGGGACTGGCTGCATGGCACCGCCTGGGTTATCTTCGGCCACGGGGTATTGGTGTTGAGGTCCATGTTCGAACCCGTCAGGCAGTCACCGACCTGGAACTGGGTGAGTTGCAGGTTCCCCGTCGTAGGCGTCGCGTTAGCGGTGGGGGAGGTGCTCCGGCTCGGGCTCACGCGTGGGCTCGAGGTCGGGGTGGTGCTCTGCCTGGCCGCGGCCGGCTTAGGGGAATTACCGCCAAGCGCGAGGACCAGTACGACAACCACGACCAGAACGACCGCGGCGCCGCCCGCGGGCAGTAGCCAGCGCGGCCGCTTGCGGGGCTGGCCGGACCGCGTGGGCGGGGTGTACCGCTGACCGGTCCCTGGTACCCCGGATCCGGCCTGGCCGCCGGGAACAAGGGGCTGCGGCATGCCCGCGTACGCCTCGCCCGGCTGCTGGGCTGCCCACCACTGGTTGCCGGGGCCTCCCTGAAACCCGGATCCCCCAGGTGCGACCGGATCGCCCTGGCCGGTGGAATAACCCTGCGGCGCAGGGTACTGCTGAGCTCCCGAGGACCCCTGCGGGCCGGAATACCCCTGCTGACCGGGGTAGCCCTGCTGGCCCGGATACCCCTGCTGGCCCGGACTCCCTGATGCGCTTGAATAACTGTCGACGCCTGGGAGCCCCGGCACGTGCGGCGTTGCCTGAGTGGGCGGCGGCGGTGTCTGCGGCGTCGACATCTGCGTCGGCGGTCCGGTCGTAGCGCTGCTGCCGGTCGTGGCGTTGCTGCTGGTGGAGGTGCCTTCGGTGCCTGCCGCGGCCACGATAGATCCGGCAACCCCACCGGGCCCGGCAACTCCGCCGGCGTCTGCCGCCACGGCATTGAACGCAGGGCCGAAGGTGCCCGCCAGGCCCGGCTGGTAAGAGCCGGTGTCGCCCGACGCGGCCCGCTGCCCGGACAGGCCCAGGAGCCGGGGCGGCAGCCAGTCGGACAGGTCGGCGGCCGACGGGTACGCGGCCGAGAGCTCGACGAGAAACTCCGTCGCCGTGGGCCGTTGTTTGGCGTCCCGGGACAGGCTTCGCCTGATCAGAGGCCGGATGTTGGCCGGGATCTGATCGATGTTCGGCGCGCCGTGCACGACGCGATAGAGCAACGCGGCGGTGTCGCCGAGGCCGAAGGGACCTTCACCCCGAGCGGCGTAAATGAGCACGCCGGCCAGGCTGAAGATGTCGCTGGCCGGGCCGACGGTGAGCCCTTCGGCTTGCTCGGGTGACATGAAGCCGGGTGAGCCGATCATGTAGCCGGTGCCAGTCAGCGACGTGGCTTCGGCGGCGGAGGAAATGCCGAAGTCGATGATCCGCGGTCCGTCCTGGGCCAGCAGCACGTTCGAGGGCTTGAGGTCACGATGAATGACGCCCGCCGCGTGGATCGCGCTCACCCCTTCGGCCAGCCCCGCGGCCAGTGCCAGCACCGACTGGGGCGGCAGGGGTCCCTGCTGCTCGACCGCGTCCGAAAGCGACGTGCCGGGCACGTAGGCGGTGACCAGCCAGGGCACCGGCCCGTCTAGGTCAGCGTCGACGACCTGGGCGGTGAACAGGCCGCCTACCTTGCGCGCGGCGGCCACCTCACGGGCGAACCTGGCTCGGAAGCCAGCGTCCTCGGCCAGGTTCGCACGGATCACCTTCACCGCCACCATGCGGCCGCCCGGCGATCGGGCGAGGTAAACCCGGCCCATTCCGCCGCTACCAAGCCTGCCAAGCAGCACGTAGGGTCCTACGCGCTGAGGATCGCCCGCTTGCAGCGCAGCCAACTGGTCACCCCCACCCACTGTCATACATCGTGCCAGCTCGCACCCAATCGCAGGAATTACACATACCACAGATCCGCGCGACGGTCAGGCCCCGGATAGCCGACATTCCCCATCCGTCGACAGCTGACCCTCACAATATCGGCAATTACCCCTAAATGTGCGGTAAAGGGACGATTGGCGAAAGAACCCCTTCTGTCCGGCCCCGTATCCCGGCGATCAACTAGAACCGCCCGGATCCGACCGCCTGGCCACCCTCAACTGATTCGTGCGAAAAACCGGTTCAACGAGCGCCTGACGTCCACTGGCCCGGCCGCCAATAGCGGCCGGGCCAGCGTGCTGATTAGCGAGGGGTCAGAAGAGCTCCCAGCGTGATCTAGTTGCTGCGAACCCAGGTGGCACTGAAGTTCTCTCCGCCGCTGAGCGAGGAGACGGTGTCCTTGTCGCGTCCTTCGTTATCAATCATGGTGATCCCGGTCACGCCGCCGGCGTTGCCGAGGGCGGAGCCGTTGGCCTCGGAGCCTGTGAGGCTTACCGTGCCGAAGTCGGTTAGCGGCAGGATGCCGCCGCTGTTGGTGCAGCACGGCGCCTCGACGATGACCTCGGCGGAGGAGCGGGCCGCTCCGCGCACGGTTACCGTGGTGGTGTGGCTCCAGCCCTGGGTGGTGTCGGCGATGTACAGGGCGAACTTGTTGCTGCCGCCGTAGGTCACCGTGGCGTTGAAGTGGTCACCAGACTTGACGGTGTTGCTGTAGTCCTCGGAGGCAGCCGGGTACGCCTCGTACCAGGCGTAGTACTCGGCGGTCCGCCCGACGCAGTCGACCTCGCTGCCGGTCTGCTCGACCGTGCTGCTTGAGTAGCCGTCAAGGCCGACCCAGAAGGCGGCGTACTGGTCGCCGGATGAGCACTTTCCGGCTGGCTGCGTCCAGCTTGCCGAGACGCTTGTGTAGGTACCGGTCGTGGCCGCATAGCCAGACCAGTTCGTGCTCTGGGCCTGGTTGCTGATCCCGCGCGCATGTGAGCTGGCGGCGCTTACAAGGTGAATCGGTCCACCGGGACGGAACGTTCCCGCGGTGGTCGAAGCCGACGCGCTGCTCGCGGTGAGGGCTGTACCGGCCGCCAAGGCCAGCATGGCCAGGAGGATGCACCATCGTCGTAGCATTCAAACTCCTTAGCTTCTCGGTAGCGAAGCCCGAGTGGGCAGGTCGTGCCCGTTAAGAGACCTTTGTTGATTTATGTCGGGTTAGCTAGGGGTTGCGGCGAGTCGACTCTCGGTGAGAGTAACGCAACAAGTCGATAAGGAAAAGATCTAAAAGCAACCTTTTGTGACTTGACTGTCACGCAATTGCGTGCGGTTCCGCCCACCTCGCGCAGATACCCCCATGGTCCGGCGCGTCACACCGGACATCCCCGCGGGATCGGCCAGGACGCGCCGTCGCCCGCCGTCTGAGGTTGCTGCCGGTATCGTCGCGAAATTGTGCGTATGTCGCTGAACCTCGCCCGGCGGCTTCTGTATTGCCGAATCGACTGCCGCTCGCGCCGAGGCGTTCCCCTGTTCCCTGAGGTTCCCGCGTGTCCCAGCGGTCATCTAAGTCGCGGGCGTCACGGATCCCGATGCCCAGCGGCAGGATTTATCGTGGTAGATCCGGGCCTAGCGGTGGATCCGGTGCGCGGGA
>PMST01000255.1 GCA_003168295.1 Actinomycetota bacterium | reverse complement strand
TCGAGGACCCGGCGGCGCTGGCCATCCGGCTGTCATCGACGCCTGGGGTCGTCGGGCACGGCCTGTTCCCGCCTCAGATGGTGGCCACGGTCCTGGTCGGCCGGGGCGAGTCGGCCGACCGGATCGACTTCACATCTCGTGCTTGAGCGAATAGTCGGCGGAGCAGCATCAGTAGAACTTGACCTCGTGGATGTCCCAATTACCGGCCGGCGCCGGAGTCGGGCAAAGCGGGCGAGAATATCCAGAGCACCTGGGCGGGACCAGCGTGCGGGGCCACCCGGAAGGTGTGCTGGGTGCTGGGCGGGAAGGTGAAGGCGTCGCCCTGTTCGAGGGTGACTTGCTCTCCGACGACGGTGATCTGCAGCTGGCCGGCCAGGACGAAGACGAACTCCACGTCCGCCGGCAGCGAGTAGAGTTCGTCCCCGCTGCCGCCGCCCGGCTCGATGTCGCTGAGGATGGCTTGCACCCGCTTCTCACCGGACGGCGTGAGCAGGTACTCCTGAACACCGCTGCCGCCGAAGTTGATAGGCGGGTAGGCGCCGCGCCGGACCACCTCTCCTATTGAGGCCTGGAACAGGGAGCCGACGGAGACGTCCAGTGCCTCGCAGAGCCGGATCAGCGAGGCCACCGAGACGTTCGCGAGGTCCCGCTCAAGCTTGGACACGAATCCCTTGGTCAGCCCGCTCTGCTCGGCCACCTCAGCCATGCTTTTGCGGGCGGCGAGCCTGGCCGCCTTCAGCTGCGCGCCGATCCGCGTGCCGTCATGGCCGGCACCTTGGGTGCCGTTCCCGCTGGCGGAGTTCGTCATCAGTCCTCCTCCCCGATCCCGGGGCGTGGAGCCCCAGGACCCGCTGCCAACTAATGAAACTACAGGATTATTTATGAAACAAGGGTTGACCAATAGGAAACACATAGAGATCATAGCTCGTAAGCAGGTCCCGTCCAGCAGGGAGGCAGCCATGGCCACACAGTCCCGGGAGCCCACAGTTGAAGCAGAGCTCGAGCGGGGTCTGCTCGGTCAGATCGAGGTGCACTCGATCGACTGGATCCCCGACACCGAACGGCACGGCAAGACCTGGCAGCAGGCCATGCTGTGGTTCCTGGGGAACTTCCAGTACTTCACCATCCCGATCGGCTTCGTCGGCCCGGCACTAGGCCTGTCGCTGGGCTGGTCCATCCTGGCCGGCGCGCTGGGCATCTGCTTCGGCACGCTGTTCATGGCCTTCCACGCCACCCAGGGCCCGGTCTTCGGCCTCCCGCAGATGATCCAGACCCGGGCCCAGCTCGGCTACCGAGGCGTGGTCGTCGCGCTGTTCGCCGTGCTGTTCACCTACATGGCCTTCAACGTCGCCGACCAGGTGCTGATGAGCACCGGACTGCACGGTGCCTTCGGCTGGAACGCCCACCTGGTGGCGGCCGGCACCGCGGTGCTCGCGGCGCTGCTGGCCATCTTCGGCTACGACTGGGTGCACCGGGTCTTCCGGTTGCTGCTGGTCATATCATTCCCGTGCTACGCCATCATCTCGGTCGCCATCCTCATCGGGCACGCCGGCGGGCACGCCCCCGCTCGCCCGGCCGGCTTCCTGTTCGCGGCGTTCATGGCCCAGTTCTCGGTGGCCGCCGCCTACAACATCACCTACGCGCCCTACGTCTCGGACTACTCCCGTTACATGCCGCGTAAGACGCCGGCCCGCGGGATCATCACCGCCGTGTTCTTCGGTGCGTCAGGCTCGGCGATCTGGCTGATCGCACTCGGCGCATGGCTCGCCACCCGCCTGGGCATCAGCGATGGCCTGGTCGGATTGCAGGTCGTAGGGGACAAGGTGGTAGCCCCGCTCGGCTCCATCACGGCGGTCCTGTCCGCGACAGCGCTGCTGGCCACCATGGGCATGAACGCCTACGGGGCCATGCTGACCGTGCTGACCGGGATCGACTCGTTCAAGACGATCAAGACGAGCCGGATGTTGCGCGTCGTGACGGTCATCGCGCTGGCCATCATCTGGTACGTGATCGCGGCCAGCCTTTCCTCGAGCACCAGCGCCGTGTCCGCGGTCCTCAACTCGCTGACGCTGATGCTGTACCTGCTGGTGCCGTGGACCGCGCTCAACCTGGTCGACTACTTCTTCGTCCGCCGCGGGCACTACGCGATCACCGACATCTTCCGCCCGGACGGGGTCTACGGCGCCTGGGGCTGGCGCGGCCTCACCGCCTACTTCGTCGGCTTCGCCGCCGAGATCCCGTTCATGGTGCTCCCGCCCATCGCCGGCCTTTCCTACACGGGCTACTTCCCGGCCCACCTGACCAACGGCGTGGACTACTCCTGGCTGGTCGGCCTGGTCGTTTCCGGCCTGGTATATCTGCTGCTGTCACGCTCACTCAACCTGGCCGCCGAGCAGTCCGCCATCGACGCCAGCGAACGGGAACTGCAGGCGATCGACGTCGTCGCTGAATCAGCGGCCATCGCCGAGCACGACCAGCCGGACGTGCAGGCAACCCAGGACGGAGAATGACATGACCGATTCTTTTCCGCGGATCACCGCCGGTGACACCGTCGGGCAGGTGGACGCCACCGTGGTACCCCGCTACGCCGGGGAGGCCACCTTCGCCCGCCTGCCGCGCATCGACGAGGTATCGCAGACCGACGTCGCTGTCCTGGGCATACCCTTTGACAGCGGGGTCAGTTACCGGCCAGGTGCCCGTTTCGGGCCGTCCCATATCCGGGAATCATCCCGCCTGCTCCGGCCCTACAACCCGGTACTGCAGGTACAGGTGTTCGCCCGCCAGCAGGTCGTCGACGCGGGGGATCTGGCGGTCAACCCGTTCAGCATCGACGACGCGATCAGCACCATCGAGCGCGGCGCACGATCCCTGCTGGAACGCACGAAATTCGTGCTGACGCTCGGCGGTGACCACACCGTGGCGCTGCCAATGCTCCGGGCGGTGTCGGCGGTGCACGGCCCGGTTGCCGTGGTCCACTTCGACGCGCACCTCGACACCTGGGACACCTACTTCGGCGCCGCCTACACCCACGGCACGCCGTTCCGGCGGGCCTCAGAGGAAGGCCTCCTGGACCGGACCGGATGCCTGCACGTCGGTATCCGCGGCCCCCTGTACACCGATGCCGACCTCACCCAGGACACCGAGCTGGGCTTCCAGGTGATAGCGGCCCCCGACGTCGAACACCTCGGCGTGACCGGGATGGTGGAGAGCATCCGGCAGCGGGTCGGCGACCGGCCGGTGTACGTCTCGGTCGACATCGACGTGCTCGACCCGGCGCACGCGCCCGGCACCGGCACCCCGGAGGCGGGCGGCCTGTCCAGCCGGGAACTGCTCGCCACCTTGCGCTCCTTTGCCCGGCTGAACCTCGTCGGCGCCGACATCGTGGAGGTCGCGCCCGCCTACGATCACGCTCAGATCACCGGCATCGCCGCCGCGCACGTCGGCTACGAGCTACTGTCCGCGCTCGCGGCGAGGAAGGCCGCCCCGTGAGCGCCACCGACGAAGTCCTCGGCGCCGCGCAGCACCTGGTCCAGGCGTTCGGGCGGCACGACACCACAGCATATTTCGACTGCTTCGCCCCCGACGCGACCTTCATCTTCCATACCAGCGCCGCCAGGCTGGCATCCCGGGACGAATACCAGCGGCTGTGGCGGCAGTGGGAAAACGAGGATGACTTCCGCGTCCAGTCCTGCACTTCCGCGCAGCCCGTCGTCCAAGACCTCGGCGACGCCGCCGTCTTCAGCCACGACGTCACGACCGTGATCCGCACCCGCGCTGGTGAGCAAGCCGTCAGCGAGCGAGAGACCATCGTGTTCCGGCGCGACGGTGACCGCTGGACCGCCGTGCACGAACACCTGTCACCCCATCCCGAACCGCCGACATGATCCGCGAGCGCTGGTGGGATTTGGGCGGCACCTACTTTGGATCAGGGAACGGCGACCGCTATGAACTTCCTCGCCGGTGAGGATAATGTGGATTTAATCCCATTTGCGCCGATAGCCTTATTCTCACCAGTTGGAACGTACTGTCCATGCCCCGAATAGAACGTTCGGTAACCGGGAACCTAAAGCCAGTTGCGCGCCCACCGCTTGGGACGGAACCCGCAGTTCGTCCTGCGACGTAAGCATCTGTCCCCCCGGGCTCGTCGGACAGCCAGCTGCGGAGTTCGTGGTCTTGACCCGGTCATGCATGCCGGCCCACGGGGCAGAGGTCACAGACGCCGGACATGCCATAGACCTGCTGGGCCGCATGCGGAGTGCATCCCGGACGGAAGTGAGCGGCCGAGCATTGCAGCAAATGCGTAGGTTGTCGAGGAATCAATGCCGACAGTCCACCGTGTCGCGGCTGCCGACCAGCACGCGGCGGCACACTCACGTGCAAACCTTCCCGAATGCGCTGGCGGCGAGGCCCGAGCTTGGGTACGCGCCGGCCATAGTGACATCTCCGGAGTGTCGTATCTCTGACGGCCGCCGCGCACTCATTCCAGGAGTCGCTCGGTAGCCTCGGTCAGGACCGGCCAGCGGAATACTTCCTATCGCTTGGCCAGTGTCGGCCGAGCGCACGCGCTCGAAACCCCTGCCGCGCTAACCTAAGACCATGCTGATCGCCCCTGGCCTCGAGGTTGACGAAGAACGCCTGGCCGACATTTGCGGCCGGTACGGGATTTCCGAGCTTCAGATATTCGGCTCCCAGGCCCGCGGAACCGCAGGGACAGACAGTGACATCGATATTCTGTACACGCTCCGCCCCGGACGGCGGCTGGGCTGGAAATCGAGCAGCTTGCTGACGACCTCTCCGACCTGTCGGCCGCCGGGTCGACCTGGTGTCGCTGCGCTCCCTGCACCCGCTCCTGAAGCCGTCAGTCCTTGCCGAGGCCCAGCCCGTCTATGCAGCGTGACGTTCTCCTGCTCACCGAGATGATCGATGCGGCAGAGCAGGCCCCAGCAACTGGCGGTCTGCTGGTCCATCGACCTGGAAGTTCTCCATACCACTGCCACCGAGCAGTTGCCCGCATTCACAGCCGGCTTGCGCCGTGTCCTGAGCGGGATCACCGACCGCGCCTGAGTGGAGTCCGACCCGTGTCCGATTCCGGCAGCGGCATCAGCGTTCATCGGCGGTTACCCGGCGTGGAGGAGAACCCAAACCTCCGGCCACCGGGCACCGAAGGCTCGATTGGAGCGTCTAAGGGCCTGTGGTCGCGGCTCTGGGGATTGACCTGGACGCCGAAGTTGACGAAAGAAGGTGCCGCCATGGGTACAGGGTCCGCGGTGGCCACGCTGGCCGCGGTGGCCGCCCTGGCCTGTGCCGCGCTGACGGGCTGCGGGAGCGCCGCAGCCACCACCGACGCCCGCATCGGACGGCCTCCTACGGCGCAGGCACCAACGGCCGGGAACGTGTGCGCACACACCCGGGACGTCGATCGCCTGACGATCGGCAGGGTCAACTCTTTTCCGCAAAACCCTGAGCATTTCACCTTCCCCGCGAAGGTCACCGTCACCGGCGCCGGCCGGTCACAAGCCATCGCACAAGCGCTGTGCGCGCTCCCGGCGATGCCAGCCGGAACGTTCAGTTGCCCCGCGGACTTGGGCATCGACTACTGGCTGGTCTTCACCGCCGGTGACAGGAAGCTCGCGCCGGTGACGGTCGATGCAACCGGCTGTGAGACGGTGAATGGCGCAGGCCCGGTTCGCTGGACCGCCCTCTCGCCCGACTTCTGGAGCGTCCTCGCCACCGCGGCGGGCATCGCCCCAGCTGATCAGGCGACGTTCGCGGGCACGCTGTAGAGCACCGGACGAAGCGGCCGCAGGTCCTAGGCGGGATCAGCGATCCTGGCGGATCAGGCCCGGATGAGGACGCCGACGGCCCTGTTGCCGCCGTCCAGCAGCGGCCGAAGGGCCTGCGTCTGCAGCAGGACGTGCAGGTTGGCGTGCATGCGCTGGGCCGGGTGAAGGTAGCAGATGGAGGACGACGACCGCGTGTTGGTATCCGGGCGGTAGCCGATCTCGAAGAAGCCGGTGCCCTCGATGACGTCTTCTGGTCCTGCGGCGGCACGGGCGTGATCGGAGCCTGCAGCTGCCGCCCACCGGCGGATCAAGCGGGCGCGCGGCTCATGTTCGTCGCTCGGCCCCCATTCGACAAGACCGACCGAGACGGCCGGGTCCTCGCCCAGCCGCGCGGCGACGATACAGCCGGCCGTGCCGCCACCTACCACCAGGTAGTCGAAATCGGTCAAATGCGCTCCTCAGGCGGGCGGGTAGCCGAGCAGCAGCATGCCGTGGCAGTCCTCGTCGGCCGAGCGGTAGACGTGGGGGCCGTCGCCGCTGTACCTGGCGTAGTCGCCCGGGCCGAGCGTGATCGGGTCGCTGACCGAGCCGACCGTGATCGTGCCCGCGGACACGAACACCCGCTCGACGACGCCGGTGCCGTGCGGCGCGCCGAGGTGGTCGGTCCTGGCGGGCAGGAACATCTCGAAGATCTCGACCAGGCCGCCGCGCTCGATCCGGTCGAGCAGCCGCAGGTCGAGCTGGCCGCCGGGCGTCGACCCGCGTACTCGCGCGCCCTGCTGGGCCCGGACGACCGCCGTCGTGGTCTCCCGCCGGTCTTCCAGCAGGTCGCTGAAGGCCACGCCGAGCCCGAGGGCCAGCGACCACAGCGTCTCGATCGTCGGATTGCCCCGGCCCTGCTCCAGGTTCGCCAGTGTGGCCTTCGCGACATCCGCCCGGGCCGCGAGGGTGGCCAGCGACATCCGGCGGGAGGTGCGGAGCCGGCGCAGGTTCGCCGCGATGACCTCCCCCAGGTCGGCGAAGGCTTGTTCAGAAGCTTCATCCCCCATGCCAGTGAACTATACCAACTGGCTAATCAAATGGTACGCTCCGCTCAACCTAATGACCTTCGACTTCTGTCTGGCCAGGTGACATGGGAGACGCGGCCTTCGATCCGGTGGCGATCGCCGCGGACGACTGGCTGTGCGGTCCCGGGATCGGCGACAACGCGATCGCGGTCGCGACCGCCGTGGGCGTGTGCGAGCGTGTCCTGCCGGAGCCGACGCCGATCGCCATTGTCTTCACCGTCGGCGAGGAAGGCCTCGGCGGGCTGCGCGGGGCACGCCACGCCTGCCGCGAACTGGCCCCCGAGGCGGTGCTGGCCCTGGAGGGCCACGGGTCCGACCGCGTGTTCACGACCGCCGTCGGCTCGCTGCGGGTGCGGTTCACGGTGACCGGTCCCGGCGGGCGCTCATGGTGGAACCGAGGCCGGCCAAGCGCGGTCCACGAGCTCGTGCGGTTGCTGGACGGGATGATCGCGGCGGCTTCCGCACAGCTGCCGGTCAACGTCGGCTGCTGCGAGGGCGAGGACATGCACGCCCCGACCGAACAGATCCGCGCCGACTCCATCGCCGTCGGCGCCAGGCAATTGCGCGCCGTCCTGGCGGAAGTCCTGGAGCTCACCCCGGGACCCGCGCAGAACTGACCCGGCGGACCGAAAGCCCACCAGAAACCGAGGAAACGAAAGTGCTCCGAACCGGCAGGGATTACATCTCCTCGCTCCGCGACGGCCGGGAGGTCTGGATCGACGGTGAACAGGTCGAGGACGTCTGCACGCACCCGGCGTTCGCGCCGATCGTGAACGTGCGCGCGCGGATCTATGACCTGGCCCACGAGGCCGACCTGCAGGACCTGCTGACCTACGTCGACGAGGACACGGCAGAACGGTGCGCCACCACCTCGCGCCCCCCGCACACCCGCGAGGACTGGCGGACCAGGCGGGCGTCGGTAGACGCGATTCTCGACGACGCCGGCGGCGTCGTCACCCGGGTGGGTGACGAAACGGTCGGCGAAATGTGGTCGCTGTTCGACGGACAGGACGTGCTGAACGAGATCGACCCCGCGTTCTCGGCCAACATCACCCGGCACGTCCGGCGTGCGCAGTTGCTCGACCCGTTCCACGTATCGGCCAACACCGACCCCAAGGGCAACCGCGCGCGGCGGCCGCAGGACCAGGATCCCGATGTCCTGCTGCACGTGGTCCGCGAGACCGACAACGGCATCGTGGTCCGCGGCGCGAAGTTCGAGACCGCGGCCGCCTACGCCAATCAGGCGTTCGTCAAGCCGACCATCGGTGAATGGAACAACGAGGTGCTCAGCGATTACGCGGTCGGCTTCCTGGCTGACATGGGCGCTCCGGGCATCAAGCACCTCTGCCGGTCCGCCTTCGCGGCCCAGCGCTCGCCAGAGGACTACCCGTTGTCGAGCCGTTACGACGAGATCGACACGATGATCGTCTTCGACGACGTGGAGATCCCCTGGGAGAACGTGTTCTTCTACCGGCACACCAAGGCGGCCGCGTTCATCCGGGCCACCCTGCACCGGTACAGCATTTACCCGTACGTTCAGCGCTACGAGCGCTTCGCCGGCTTCCTGCTCGGTGTCGCCTACGCCAGCGTCCGGTCCACCGGCGTCACCATGCACCAGGGCGTGCGGGAGAAGATCGCGCAGATCGCGTGCTACCGCGAGGGCATCAACGCGCACCTGACCGCGGCGGTCGAGCTCGCCGAGCCCAGCCCCGGTGGCCTGCTCATGCCGAACCAGTCGATGATGTACGCCGCCCGGGTTTTCGCGTCCACCCAGCTGCCGTCGGTCACGCACCTGGTCCGGGACCTGTGCGGCTGCCAGGCCAGCCTGATCCCCAGCAAGGCCATGTTCGACAGCCCCGGTGCCGGTGACTGGCTGAAGAAGTACTTCACGATCGGGGAGCTCCCCGCGGAAGAACGGCGCAAGCTGTTCGCGCTGGCCCGTGACCTGCTCAACTCCGACTACGCCGGGCACCGGCTGACATTCCAGCTGTTCGCCCAGTCGCCGCCGTTCTCGCACCTGCTGGCCGTCTACAACAACTATGACTTCAGCGGGCCGCTCGACCTGGTGGCCAGGTACTCCGAGGTCGCGGACGCGGTACGAAAATGAGGGAGCCGATCACGGTCGGCGGCCACCTGCGGATCCGGCCGTTCAACACCGGCCAGAGCTACCCGGAGCAGCGGCTGGACAACGACCTGTGCCAGGCGGTGGTGGCCGGCAACACGGTCTACCTGCGCGGCCAGGTGGCACAGGACCTGGACACCGGCGAGAACGTCCACGTCGGCGACCCCGCCGCCCAGGCCGAGCAGGTGATGACGAACATCGAGACGCTGCTCGCCGAGGCGGGCGCGTCGGTGGAGAACGTGGTGAGCTGCACCATCTACCTCACCGACATCCGCCACCGGGAGCCGGTGTACCGGGTGCTCGGGCGGCGGCTGGCGGGCGTCTACCCGGTGTTCACCGGCCTGGTCGTGTCCGCGCTGGCCCGGCCGGAATGGCTGGTCGAGGTCACCGTGGTGGCGGTGAAACCATGACGTTCTCGTTGGTGGGCCGCTGCTCGCGCACGGGCGCGGTCGGCGCCGTCATCGCCTCGGCCAGCATGGCGGTGGCGGCCCGGTGCGTGGCGGCCCGCGCGGGCGTCGGCGTGGTGTGCAGCCAGAGCACGACCGATCCGCGGCTGCGCGAGGCGCTGCTCGACGCGATGGCCGGCGGCCTGACCGCGGGCGACGCGCTCGCGGCGGCGGTTGGCAGCGCGGCGGACATCGCGTACCGGCAGCTGGTGGTGGCCGACGCCGCCGGCGGCTCGGCCAGCTATTCGGGCGACCTGACGCTGGGCGAGGCCACGGACGTTCGCGCCACCGGCGCCGCCGCCGGCGGCAACCTGCTCGCCGATCCGGGCGTGCCCGCGGCGATGCTCGCCGCCTTCGGCGAACGGCCTGGCGACAGCCTCGGTGACCGGCTCATCGCCGCCCTCGGGGCCGGCCTGGCCGCGGGCGGCGAGGTCTCCCCCGTGCGATCGGCCGGGCTAGTCATCGCCGATTCGGTGCCGTGGCCGGTCACCGACCTGCGGGTCGACTGGCACGACGATCCGGTCGCGCAGCTGGCCGGGCTCTGGCAGCTCTGGCAGCCCCAAGCGGAGTCCTACGTCCAGCGCGCACTGCACCCGTCCGAAACGGGCAGCTAATGCGGGTCCTCAGCTGAAGGCGGCAATGCCGGTGATGGCCCGGCCCATGATCAGGATATGGATCTCGTCGGTGCCCTCGTAGGTGCGTACGCCCTCGAGGTTGTTGGCGTGGCGCATGGGAGAGTACTCAAGCGCCACGCCGTTCCCGCCGAGGATGGTCCGCGCCTGCCGGGCGATGGCGATCGCGGTCCTGACGTTGTTGAGCTTGCCGAACGAGATCTGCTCCGGGATCAGGGTGCCCGCGTCCTTCATCCGGCCGATGTGCAGCGCCACCAGCAGGCCCTTTTGTATCTCGAGCACCATGTCGACCAGCTTTTCCTGGGTGAGCTGGAACGACGCGATCGGCTTGCCGAACTGCCGGCGTTCCAGGGCGTAGGCCAGCGCTGCCTCATACGCATCGCGGGCCGCGCCCATGGCGCCCCAGATGATCCCGTAGCGCGCCTCATTCAGGCAGGAGAACGGGCCGCGCAGACCAGCGGCCCCGGGCAGGATCGCCTCGGCGGGTACCCGGACATCCGCGAGCACGATGTCGCACTGGATCGAGGCGCGCATGGCCAGCTTCGGCTCGATCGGGGTGGCGGTGAACCCGGGGGTACCGGTGGGAACGAGGAAGCCGCGGATACCGTCCTCGGCGTGCGCCCAGATGATGGCGATGTCGGCGATCGATGCGAGGCCGATCCACCGCTTGGCGCCGTTGATGACCCACCCGTCGCCGTCCTTCCGCGCCGTCGTGGTCATGCTGGCGGGGTCGCTGCCGGCTTCCGGTTCGGTCAGGCCGAAACAGCCGACCATCTCACCGGCTGCCATCCCGGGCAGCCACTGCTTCTTTTGCTCTTCGGTGCCGAACTTGTAGATGGCGCTCATCGCCAGCGAACCCTGCACGCTGACGAAGGTCCGCAACCCGGAATCGCCCGCCTCCAGTTCCAGCGCGGCCAGGCCGTACTCCACCGCGCTGCGGCCGGGACAGCCGTAGCCGCGCAGGTGCGCGCCGAGCAGGCCGAGCCGCCCCATCTCCGGGACGAGCTCGACGGGAAAGACCGCCTTCTCGTACCAGTCCTTGATGTTGGGCCTGATGCGGTCGCGGACGAACGCGCGGACCGTATCGCGCCAGGCGAGTTCCTCGGCCGACAACAGGGCATCGAGACCGAGATAGTCCATCGCCAGATCGGTCATGCGTATCTCCACTCATCGTCAGGCAGCGGCGGGCCGCCAACCCCCCGAGCGTATGCCCCAGGTCAGCGGCCGGTAACGGCCCCTCGCGACTGGGCGGCGCTAGCATGCTCCCTCGCGGCCATGAAGCAGCAGCGGTGCGAGGGCATCATCACCGTCAGGCGTCATCATCAACTGGGCTACACCGACATCAAATGCCGTTTCGACTGGCTTACCAGCGGCCAGGGCCTGGTAAAAGCCGACGCTGAAGCGGATCGCTGACCGGTCACCCACGGGCTGCCGCATGCCGATAACGCACGGAACTACCGCGGTCAGTGCCTGCGCAAGCAGTTCCGTACGGCACGCGTTGACTATGACACAGCGCACATCCCGCCCGACCGCTTTGAATGCCTGCACCAACCCATCCACCGGGATGATGTGCGCATGCCCGATATCGTCTTCGACCACGATGCTTCCCTCCTTACCACCACCGTGGCCGGCGAAGTGGACGAACTCCGGCTGGAAATCGAGGAGAACCTGAGTGATGTCGTGGGGGCGGACCGCCCACTCACTCCTCACCACGATGTGGTCTCGTTCCCTGCCCTGCTTAATAGCTTGCTGGATCTCGCGTATCTCCTCGTCGACCCGGAGCGATGGCGTGCCCAGAGGATTGGCCCCGAAAAAGAGGATCTTTACGCTCGGGCCGGGATTGTGGGCGGGCGCGGCCCCCGTCTGCGGATTGCTTCTTACGCTTACCGTCCTAGTCGTGGTGCTGCGATGGCGTCGGCCGACCCCGCTGTAAGCAATGTCAAGATGAATCGGCACCTGCGCACCTGCCTCCTGGGCGCGCACGAAAAACGATGCATCCACGGAGGCGCCTGCCCTCAATTGCTCCACGGCGAAGGCCTTGCTGCGATTCTCGGTGGTGACCTGTCCGGACAGGATGATCTCCACTGCTGAAACATCGACTTCACCCACGTTGCTGACGCGCCCGCGCAAGGTACTCCATTCACCCAACGGCAGCTCCGTGGTCTGCAATTCGGCGGCGACCTTCGGTTCAGGCGCTCGAACTGGTTCCGCATCCACCGTGATCTCGGCGGTGAAGCCGGTCACGCGGTGGGCATGGCCGGAGTGATCTCGGTAAGAGAAGTTCGGGCTCGTCAGCCGGTAACATCCGCCGCTGTCAGCCCGGACGCGGAGCGGGTAACTAATGGACTGGCCCGGGGGTAGTTTGCTCACCGTGATCCTGTCCTGACCGCGAAGCCGCATGATCCCGACCGGAAGCCTGATCATGAAAATGATGTTCAGGCACGTCTCCCGTCCTGTGTTTTCTAGGCGGATCTCCAGATCGGCGACGCCGGCGGGAATCCTCGCGGGCGATACGGTGACCTCGATCATCGGCGTTTCCTCCCCAGCCGGGCACCAACAGAATGATGCTGCCGCCGGCATGCCCGGCAGTGCACTGCTAGCTGGCTCGCTTCGCCCGGAGAAGCCGCGAAAGCTTCGTCAGGGATCAGTACCTGGTCGCTGCGGCAAAGCGGCTTGCCGCAGTGATGGCAGACCCCGTCGATTCCGTTCTGCCGATCATCGACATTGCACTCGGCGCATTCCCAGGTCACAATCGCCTCCCGCATGCCTCAGTCCGGCGCGCTCGCCGCGGAATCTGGGTGTCCCAATGTCTCCAGCGCCAGCTCACGGAGCCGCTTCCATTCGTCACCGATACGGGTATCCATCTCGTCATCGGTGAAGGCGCCCTTGACCACAATCCGGACCTTGGTGGTACCGCGCTCAGGGCGGATCTCACCGCTGTAAACTTCCTCGCCGGTAAGGATGATGTGAAAGTCAATCGGATAGACACCCTCATACCGCCTGCCCGCGATATCCCAGTAACGCTGCACCAGATCGGCCCGCCGACCGCTGCGGGGCGGATTCTCGATCACGTGCTTGACGTAATAGCCTTCCTCGCTCATCGCGTTCGTCAGCGCGATCACCGTCTCGTCCCCCGGGACCACGGCGAATTCGTCCGCATAGCTATCGCGGTCGCTATCCTCCGCCGCGCGATCCGGAACCACGCGGATAGCCTGATAGCGGATGCTCGCCAGGCTCAGCCTGAAGTTCATGTCCAGGCGCGTCTTGATCGTGGCTTCTCCCGTATGACCCCGGCGCGCGCCGAGCGAGTTGGACAGCCATACTCCGGTTACCCCGGAGAGCGTTCCCTGCATAGCGGCTTCGAGCTGTCCGGATATCTCATCCTCCGGATTGACCTGGCCTTCGAACTGGATCGAAAGCGTCAGCCGCATAATCCGGCGTTCATCGCCTTCTTTTCCCTGCTTACCCGGGTATAGCCGTCTCAATTCAAGCGACCGGTGTCCGTCTGCCGTGAGTCCGCTCACCGCCCGCGGAGGCACGCGCACATCCTGAAGAATCGCCCAGCCGCGAATTTCTCCCCAGCTCACGGGAACCTCGAGCCTAAGCAGTTCTATCATGTTCAGGCTGAGCGGCTTATCCTCGTCGGGCCCGAACTCAACCCATTGGACGTCGAGTTCGAGGGCGCGGCGGTCCGACTCGGGGACAACCGACGGGATGATCCAGACCGGGCCGGAGCTGATGTCCGGCTCAGCGTTCAGCTTGTAACGCCGGGCGAATTTCCATGCGCTGGACGAAGGCGGGTCGTCGGCGCGGAATACCGGGTAGTCGGCGGGGTCGCCATCGAGCGCCAAGACCGGGCCCTCGATCTGCTCTCCGGTCTTGATACCGAACTGGCCCCGAAGGGCGAGGCGCCCGGCGCAGTATCGCACCTCGGCGTCCGGTACCTGCAGGCGCGTGCGCCGACGCCGCACCCGATCGCGATCAGGCCCACCGAACGTGAGGGTCATGCTGGCCGTGCCCTCGACCGGCTCGAGCACGGTCCGGTACTCCCCGTCGTCTGCCGAGAGAGTAATCTCTCCTCGCAGTTGCTCAAGCACCTGAACGTCCGTCACCTTGGGGTAAAGCGGTACCGGCATGCTCAACCGGGCACGGGCCGCGGCGCGGCGGACGCGCGTATAGGCAAAGGTGGCGCATATTCCGCCGACTAGGAGAAGGACCAGCCCGGCAACCGGGCTCAGCCCGACGATGATGAAACCGATCACGGCGAGCCCGACACCGGCAACCCCTGCCGTGAACCAGAGCCTGGTGGTCCCGGCCGTTCCGGCCCGGATGTGGCTGCAGTCGCCGCAGTGGCGGGCCCGGATCTTCTGCAGGCCCTGGCCGCCGCCTTCCCTGCCGAACAGCTTTTCCGCCCATCTCGGCGAAGCCACGACGTGTTTCGCGCATCCCGGCCGCCAGCAATGGTGGCAGAGCGCTGAAACATACGATGAGCCGCACTTATAGCAGCGGATCACCGGGGCCCGCGGTTCGACGGTAACCTCCACGTCATCTCCCTGGATCAGCGCCCAGCCGGGAGGCGATCGAATCGCTCGCGCAGTGCCCGGCGCAGCGCGTTAATCTCACGGACCACTGGCTTGCTCTCCGCGCGCAGCGAGCCGTAGACGTAGATCCTCAGTTCGCCGCTGTCGACCGAAGTCCGGTACGTCATGCCACCCGGAACAACCCGTTCGCGGTGTGCCCTATATCGCGCACCCCTGACAAACAAGGCGAGGCTCAGCCAATCCGGTCCGTGCGCGCGATCCGCAATGATCCAGCAGCTCTCCGGATTGACGCCACCCGGCGCCTTCACACTGAACCCCCGGTTCCTCAGCGCCATCATGATGTCGTCGACGCGCATCTCACTGGGGATTACCTCGTCAAAGTAGAGCCACTGATAAGGCGACATCGTGCGCCGGACGAAGGCATCGTAGAGCGCCATCGAGAACTCGGTTGTGACGATGCTTTTCAGCTTCAGCCCGGGCCGACGAAGCGGGTACTGCTTTCCGGCCGCATCGTAAAGGCGGGCGTTCATGCCCGACAGCAGACGGTTGACCTTCACTTCGACCCAGCCGCTGAGTTCCTCCTCCTTGTATAGATCGCCGGGCTTGGATATCGACAGCATCATCTCGCCGCTGCTCAGGGTGACAACGTCGTCCTCCGGACTGGGAGAGACAGGAACCTGATCCGAGTCAGGGTCCGCATCCTCAACTTTCATAGGAACGCCTGACCATTCCAGGCCGCCCTTGCGGTCTTCGTGTTCCTCCTCGGGGTTGTACCGGAGCTGAGCATGCCCATTCGTATGCAGCATCAGCGATCTCAGCGACGTGTGCGTGGGCCAGCTTATGAAGACTTTGCTGACCTCAGCCTCCACGCCATCCTTCTGCGCCCGCGGAAGGTGCAGCCGCACGGTCATGCGCAACCACAGGGCCGGTTTGAACTCGAGTTGCCGTTCGGGAGACCTCTGAATCACCTTCGCCCGCGCCTCCCGGCGCACCGCCATGTCGGAGAACCCGTCTACGGCGACGCGACCG
Source organism: Actinomycetota bacterium (assembly GCA_003168295.1). The sequence goes on along the minus strand of PMST01000255.1, from coordinate 2,611 downwards.
CGCCGCGCTACTCCGCTAGATTCGGCTGTATCGGGATCGTCCAGATCGATATCGATATGCGCCGGAACGATCTTGGGTACTTGCGGCCGGTATTCCTGCGAGACCACGCAGGCGGTGCCATCCGCGAGGAGCTCATCTGCCTCCCCAGCCTCGGGCGGAGCAGGCAGACGCACCCGGACCGGAACAGAGCCGTAATTGCCCTGCAGCCCAAGCGACCCTTCGAGCCCGGTCTTCTCGTAGTCGGTGAGCGCCAGGAAGCCGACGATGGCTTCGCCCGCTGGACTGGCGCCGCCGTGCCGCGCGCCGGTCACATCCCGGTGGGCCTGCCGGGTGAAGTACTTGTCTCCGTCGTAGGGAAGGACGAGCTTGATCAGTCCGGTCGGTTCCCCCTCCGCGCGCACGTCGGCGTTTAGCGAAATCTCCTGGCTGTACTGATAACGTTCCTCGATCCGGGCGCTCTCTAGCCAGGCACGCGCCCGGATCGGCTCTCCTCTCCGATTTCTCAGTGGGGACGGCGCGTGCATCATTCCGAACCCCAGGATTCGCCACATCCGTGCGAAGAGCCGACTCGGGATCTCGTGAGCTGACATCAGCGGGTTATCCTCGTGCGACCCGGCTGCGATAAGACGCTTTCTCAGCCGCCAAGGCCGTTGCGCTCCAGTGCCGTCCCCGGCCGCAGCGGTCCCGTCGGCCGACTCCGCTGACGTGTTCACTAAGGCACCCCCTCAGAGCTCCGTTAGTACCGCTCGCGCCGATTGCCTCCATTGTCACTAATTGGAACGTACTGTCCATGCCCCGTATAGAACGCTCGGTAACCAGGAACGAAGACCAACTTGCGCGTGTGAACGTCCCGGTCGAGAAACCACCGTTCGTACTGCCGTGAAATCATCTGCCTAGGGCGGACGCCGGAAAGTCGTCTTCAGGCCATTGACCGCCCAGGCGGCGCGCGGTGTCAGCGCTGGGCCGGGAACAGATAAAAGTTCGGCAGTCCCTGCAGGGCCGTTCCGCCGTAGTCCGGGAAAGCTGCCTCCAGCCGTTCGTTCAGGTCATCGGGCCCGTCGGCCTCGGCATATGCCGTAAGTGCCGACGCCAGGCATGCCCGGTCCATGTTGTAGAGCCGTCGGTCGCCGGGGAGCCCGTGGCCAGGCAGGATGACATCGTAGGGACGCGCTTCGAGGGCGGCGATCGCGGCATTCCACGCATCCAAGGCTTTGTCGCCGATGAAGAGGTGCACCTTGTTATACAAGATGTCCTGGGCGACAAGAACGCCGTGTTCGGGTAGGTCGATCGTGAGCCCTCCAGCCCGTTTCGGGCGCGGTGTAGGTGTGAATCCTGACGTGCCTGGCTTCCTGACCGTGGCGGCCGTCGGGATCCCCTGCCTGGCCGCGCTCTGGCCGGCCGAGCGGCACCGGTGTGCCCCGATGCTCAAGCTGTCGCTGTTCGCCTCACGCCATTTCGACGCGATCAACATGATGACCCTGCTGTTCTACGGAGCCCTCGGCGCCGCGAGCTACCTGATCTTCCTGCAGTGCGAGCTGCACCTGGGGTACTCGGCCGCCTAGGCCGGAGCCTCGCTGATCCCCGAATCGGCCGCCTTCCTGGTGCTCGCGCCGGTGAGTGGAGCGCTGGTCGCCCGGTTCGGCCCGCGATGGATGATGGTCGCCGGCGTCGCGGTCGTGGCCGTGGCATTCTTGTTGTCCGTGGCGCATCCTGACGAGGGATATGCCACCGCGATCCCGCCCTGGGTCCTGCTGTGGGGTCTGGGCACCGGGGTGGCCGTGACCCCTCTCACCGCCGCGGTGCTGGCCGCGATCGGTGACGCCGACCTCGGCGAGGCATCCGGCATCAACGACGCCGCGTCGCGGATCGGCGGGGTGGTGGTGATCGCCCTGGTGCCCGCCCTGTTCGGAGCGTCGGCGGAACCAGCCTGGCCCACGCCCTCGTGCACGGCTACCAGCCCCGGACCGCCAACTTTCGCCATAGCTCCAACTCCAGTCGTCACTGACCGAACTCAGGAGCAGGTCCCGGTCAGCGCTACCACCCAATGGGCAATGCGCCAGGTCAGTGGTGGTGAGCTAGTTGTGGCGCGGGACGGGCCGTAGGGTGTAGAAGAGCTGAACGGCCTTGGTGCAGATCGTCATTCCCGGGGCCATGGTGTCCTGGCCGTCGGCAGGCTCATGCTTGCGCTTAGAAGCAGCGCAGCACGCCAACCGGAGTCCGGCGGACCAGGACGGGAGGAAGGGAAAGACGAATGACCACTGCCGGAGGAGCCGTCCAGTATCTGCGGTGGAGGAAGGACGTGGCCGACCACGACTACGCCGCCGCCTCCAGCTACCTCAGTATCCGCTTTGGGGAGAGCCGGGCACAGGAGGTGTCGGCGAAGCTGAAGAAGCTCCCGGTCATCCAACGCCGCGCCAACGACATCCTGCGGGCGACCCAGCGAGACCCGCTGTCGCTGTCGGACCCGGGCGTGCTGAGAGACCTGCAGAAGATGCTGGCCGGGGAGAAGCTGTCTCCGGTTCTCATAGCGGAGGGGGATATCGCGGACGGCTACCACCGTGTCTCCCTCGCTTACGCGCTCGACCCTTTCGCGGACGTGCCGCTCAAGCTC
>PMST01000253.1 GCA_003168295.1 Actinomycetota bacterium | reverse complement strand
GCTTCCTGCACGGCGTCCTCGGCCGTCGCGAAGTCAGCTCCGCGACGTACGAGGACGCCGATCACCGCGGGAGTCAGCTCCCTCAGCAGCAGTTCGTCCATCACCTGGTCTGCCCTAGCTGGTCCGGTCACTCGGTGACCGTCGGCGGTGCGCTCAGGAACGGGCGCAGCTCGAGCCACTCGTGGATCGGCTTGCCGCCGGCTCCGGGGGCCGCCGACAACTCGCCGGCCAGCGCGAGCGCGCGCTCGTAGGTGTCGACGTCGATCACCATCCAGCCGGCGATCAGGTCCTTGGTCTCGGCGAAGGGCCCGTCGGTGACCGGCGGCCGGCCCTCCCCGTCGTACCGGACGAACGTGCCCTCGGGCGAGAGAGCCTGGCCGTCGACCCACTCACCGGNNCTCCTCCGGGGTCCACTGGTCCATCGGGACGCAGTTCACGGCCTCGGGAGCGCCGCGGTAGTGCTTGAGAAGCAGGTACTTCGCCATGCTGGGTCTCCTTGGTGCGGAGCGGCCACGGTGGCCGCATCTGGCCCTGGGACGGAGCCGCCAGGCCGGTCTCGACATCCTCGTTACATCTTTCTGGGTCATTCTTGATGCTTGTTGGCCGGCTGGAGGTCGGGCGTGGTGTCGGGGAAGACGGGGGCTTCGGCGCCGCCGTCGATCTCGATGATCTTGCCGGTGATGTAGCTGGCGGCGGGTGAGGCGAGCCATCTGGCGGTGCTGGCGACGTCAGCGATCGTGGCCAGCCGGTGCAGCGGGGTGGCGGCGAGGATCTGCGCGCGCAGTTCGTCGGTGAGCACCGCTTTTAGGCCCTCGGTCTCCACGACGCCGGGGGCAATCCCGTTCACCCGGACGCCGGGCGCGAGCTCCACCGCCAGGAGGCGGGTGAGCTGGGTGACGGCGGCCTTGACGGTTCCGTAGGTCACCATCCCCCGGGCGGTGAGGCGGTCCATTCTGGAGGTGATGCTGACGACCGAGCCGCGGCCGCTGTCGAGCAGGTACGGGGTCGCCCGTTGGGTGAGTTCGAACGGTGCGGCGACGTTGAAGTGGAACGCCTCGTCCAGCGCCTCAGGGGTGGTGGCGAGGTAGCTGGCGGGCATCGCTCCCCCGGCGTTGTGGACCAGGATGTCGAGCCTGCCGTGCTCGGCGATGGTGCGCTGGACGATGGTCGCCGCCTGGGACACGTCGGTGAGGTCGGCCGGGATAACCAGTGCCGTTCGGCCCAGTGCTCGTACCGAGGCGGCCACGGCGCCGAGGTCGGTCGCGGTCCGGGCCACGAGGACCAGGTCCGCCCCGGCCCGCGCGTAGGCCTGGGCGATTCCCGCCCCGATGCCCCGGCCGGCGCCAGTAACGAGGGCAACGTACCCGTCAAGCCGAAACTCATCGGCGCCGGCACCAGGCGCCGATGGAAGTGTCATGGTCATCTATCCAGCTTCCTTAGGGCATTACTTGTAACAGAGATTATTATCTGTGACTAATGGCNNATCCGTTTCACCGAGCTGGAGCGCAGCATCGAGGGCATCAGCCGCCGGATGCTCACCCTCAACCTGCGCAAGCTGGAACGCGACGGCCTGCTCATCCGGACCGTGTACCCGACCGTGCCGCCCAAGGTCGAATACAGCCTCACCCCCATCGCACGCGAACTCGGCGACTCCTTCGCGGCCCTCACCGCCTGGGCCGAACGACACCGCCACGCCATCGCCGCGGCCCGCAGACAATACGACGGGCAGCCAGGCCACCGAGCGGGCGCGCAGGACGTCTGACGAGATGAGGTCAGGGGGGAAACCCTGCGAACTCTACTGCGCACGCCCGGCGAACGGAGTCAGCGCTCGGGGAAATTGCACTCAGGAGCTTTGCGGCCCGGAGTGCTCCCACCACGGGGTCTCGTTCTTAGGAGCGTCGACTGCCGGTCTAGGTCGAACCTCCGGCTGAGACGGGGTCACTGGCGGAGTGTGAAACCACGGCTGAGGCTGGACTTCCGGCTGAGCCGGGCCCGACACGGCTGGGCCGGGGGCCGGAGCCGACAGGCATGGTTATCATCCGTGCCGGTTCGCCGCGCGGCAGAGCTGGACTGTCCTGCCGACCCGATGTCCTGGTCGGCACAGCCCGGCCGTCAGGCGTCTGGAACGCCGATGCGGTGGGCGAAGGCACGAAGGTCAGGAAGGGACCGGCGCCGATCTGCTCGGAGGAGGTCTTTGGTCATGCGGTGGACGGGCGGCCGATAACTTACCTCGGCGGGAGCTGCCCGCTCAGCGAACAGCAGCGCACGATAGCAAGGTTCAGGTTTGCCCCACTGGTGGTAAGCCCGGGCGACATCGATCCAGTACCGACCCTGCCGCTCCGCAGTGGTAATCAAGGCCGGACGGAGTTGCCTGGCGTATTCGATGGCGGCTCCGCTGTCACCGAGAACCTGAGCGACACTGACCTGGTAGAGAATGACGCCGGACGGGCCAAAGGCGGTGAACCGGTGATTGGCATCGTGGCCCAGCCGGTCGGCGGTGACGGTGGCCTCGCCGAGGTATTCCGCAGCGACACCATGGTTACCGTCGACGGCTGCGGTGTAGGCGGCGACTTCGAGAAGCGTGCCGTACATCGATAGCTGGTCCGGAGTCGGACGGTGGCCGGGTTCGATGGCACCGGCGGCAGAGAGCAGCAGGTCACGGGCCTGCGCGGGACGGCCGGTGCGGCGCAGTACGGTCGCGACCGCCCGACGGGCCTCGGCGAGCGTCAGCGGGTCGTCGCCCGTCTGGGCGGCCAGCAACGCCCGGTCGGCGGTCGTCCACGCGAGCAGGTCGTCGTTGAGCTTGACCATGAAGCTAGCCGCAGTGATGTAGACGTGGGCGAGCAGCGTGCTGGCGGTGCCGCGCTCCTGACCGTCGGCGTGGTCGCGGGTCGCGGTGGCGGTCGCGATCAGTGGCGGGAGGCTGGCGGCCATGCGGTCATACCGGGCGTTCTGAAAGGCGGCGCGGATCCCGGTGACGGCGGTGCGTAGCTTAGTGAGCGGGACAGGTTCGACGTCGGCGGTGCTGCGATACAGCATTTCTTCAAAACCAGCGGCAGGATCGGCCAGCGTCCTGCTAGGGGCGCCTAAAGGAAAGCCGAGTGCTGCGGCACCGACTAGCCCTGCCGCCCCAGCGAGCAGCTCGCGGCGTCGCACTGGGTCCTCACCGTCCTCCCTGAGGCCGAACACCTGCGGCGGGATGGCAAGCGCCTGGCTGAACCGGCGCAGCAGGGTGATGTCGGTCAACGGCGTGATGCCGCGTTCGTACCGGGAGAGCTGTGAGGCCGAATAGCCGCAGCGGCGGCCAAGACCCGTGAGGGAAAGCCCCGCGGCGAGACGGGCGGCGCGGACAATCGCGCCCGCGTCCTGCCCCTTCAGCGGTCCGATGGACGGCTGGCGGGGCGCCGACCCATTCGACCCCATCAACTCCTCCGGATAGACATCCTTGTTCGACTATAAGCGCATCTTGCGCTGAGTACACGTGCGTTTGCAGGCTGTGCAAACCGTTGCCACGCTCCTGCGCTGCTCAGTCGGGCAGGGTCACCGAGACCTGCCTGCGGATTGCGTCTAGGTCGACGTGCTCAGCCAGGGCGCCGCTGCTGCGGAAGGCTCAGACCACCCATGCTCACCCCATCAAGACGGTCAGACCTGGAGCAGTCCCATACTGCTGAGCAGCCGTCACTGCAGCGTCACCGCCACTGAAACCTGCACAACTACGACGGGCTCGCCTGAAGCTCGACCCGGAGCGTCATACCGTCACCGGGGCACGGACAAGCTAACTATCGGTGGTAGGCCATCCAGAACTGGTTTCACCGCCCACGCCGAGTGTGGTACGGATCTCGCTGAGCATAGCTAGCTGCTTGGGCTGAGGCGCCAACGTCGCCCCATTTCCCGCTAGGGGATATAGCCAAAACCCAGAACCATTTTTAAGTCTTACATACGGGACCCGGACAGGAGTCGGCCCGGTCAAAATTCCCCACGGCTTTGTCCGGAGTTCGATTGCCGCGATTTCTTCCCTTGCGGCTCTTCGGGCGCTTGGCACATTGTAGGTCGTCAACCGGTCCTTGCTAACGGCCACCCGAAAGCGGAGGAGGAAGCCGCCTATCAGCATGAAAGCGAATCCTGCCGGGAGATCCCAACTCACGTATACGTGCTGGAAGCCATGACTAGCCGGCGACTTACCGGCCGCCGCGATCTCCGCAACTCCCAGCACGGCAGCGCCGAATCCAACTACAACCATGCACACATAAAGGCGTACCAGTTTCCCAGTTACCGTCCGATAGGAGCGCATTAATAACACGACCCCTCAACCTGGTTGGCAGGTCAGAGATGATCTAAGTATATTACCCCCAGCTGCTCACCCGGCGCCCAACCCCTCGAACAGCTTGCCGCTCCACCTCCGGACGGCAGTGCCTCAGCGCCAGCAGTCACCGGCACCAGGACTGTCATGACCGGGTTCTCCATAGCAGATGGGTATTGGAAAGCTGACCGGGCAAATAACCCAGCGGAACGGTCCGGGGCTAGGTGACCGCAGGTTCTGGATCGGCGGTGCGACGGTCGTCAGATACTGGGACAATCGTGCGGTGAGTCCAAAGAGTCGCGGGCGTCCGCCTGGCCGTGGGCGGAGTAGCAAGGCGGGTCGGCGTTCGGCGTCAGGCCACAGGCCAATCCGGGGTTTGTCCACCTGGCAGGCCGAGCAGACGACGGACTGGTTCGACGAGCCGCTCCCGGGCGACCGGCGGTCTTGGGCCGTACCCGCTGGGCATGGCACCTATCGAGAGCTCGACCTGAAGCTGCTGAATCCGGACGACGAGGACGAGCGCGGGTTCCTGCTCGAGGCACAGCACCCCGAGATGGCACGGGCGCTCGAGCGGCATGAAGAGATCACTACCGCCAGCGGCGAGCCGATGAACCCGAGGCTGCACGTCACGCTGCACACAGTGGTCGCGAACCAGCTGCTGGCCGACGACCCGCCTGAGACGTGGCAGACGGTTCAGCGGCTGGCCGGGCTCGGCTACGACTGGCACAACGTGATGCACATGATCATGGAACTGGTCAGCGAGGACTTTAACCGGGTCATGACCGAGAAGCGGCAGTTCGATCGGGCTGATTACATCCGGCGGCTCAACGCACTGCCTGGGGACTGGCCGCCGCCGGAGGAACTCGGTCTGCGGTAACGTCAACCCCTGGATCTGTCCTCGGCACCTCCACGCCGGAGGGACGGTTGCGGCAACTGGACGCGGACTAACCGATCGGGAACACCTCTGGGTTGCTGCTCGTCCGGACCGTATACCCGACTGTGCCGCCCAAGGTCGATTACAGCCTCACCCCCATCGCACGGGAACTCGGCGACTCCTTCGCGGCCCTCACCGCGTGGGCCGAACGACACCGCTACGCCATCGCCGCGGCCCGCAGACAATACGACGAAGAAATGGTGAACGATCGCCCCGCCAAACCCCTTACCACGCAGACGTTGAGGGGCGTTCCGGGCCACAGGTAATGTGTGACCCGGGAGCAAGAGGAGATCCGGGTGGCGGTCGACGGCCCCTTCGGTGCATATGCCGACGATTCCGAACGGCGCGGACCGGAGAAAGGGCAAGAGCCCGATCGGCAAGACACCAGTCGTGCGGCAGATACTCAGCCCGCGGAAGTACGTAGTCGTGCAGAGTACTACGAGGTGTTGCACGCCCGGGATCAGCAGATGACCGGTTCTGACAGGGCTGAAACCGCCTCCAGCACCACCCGGACGCGATCAGCGTGGAACACCGAAGCGGTCGAAGACCACCCAGATCCTCCTTCGCTCGATTCATTGCGCACGACACCCGAACGCACCAAGCACATCCTCGACGGGGACAACTGGGGCGGCGGGCACCGGCACGGGACAGGGAGGCCAGGAAAAACGGAATTCCCGGCTGGGTGGGACGACGACAAGATTATGGGGAATGTCCGAGAGGTAGCCCGCGCGCCCGATGACCTGGCCGTTTTCCAGCCCAACCACAGATGGCGGGTGCACGGCCAGCGCGACGACGTCGGTATTACCGTCATCGTCCTTCCCGATGGGAGGATCTGGTCAGCGTGGCCGGACGCCGACAGCCCGGGTGTGGTCAAGAACCCGAAGGAGAAACCGTGAACGAAGCTGACGTCATTCAGCGGGTCGAGGCGCTTCCGGATCGCTATGCCGACCGGGTTCGCCCGCAAGACCTCGACGGTATGCGGTCTATGGCTGACGGCGGTGAATGGCAGGAACTAGTTGACCTGCTGATCGCCAGCCTGAGCTTGACGCGCGCCCCGGTCACCGCGGACGAGCGTGACGAGCTGAGGTCTCTGGCGGAGGCAATGGATCTGCCCGCTGACCAACTAGCGGAACTTCACGTCCTGAGCTGAGCTGCAGACGGGTGGTTCCCGGACCAGCGGATTGTCGATAACTAGACGGGTCCGCTGCGCCTGGACCGCCAGGGGTCCCGCCGTCAGGCCTGAGTCGGGTTATGAGCCCACGGTGTCGGGGAGCTTGCCTGTCGCGCCGAGCTTGTAGGCGATGATCATGTTCCGCTGCGCAGGAGACATCGCGGAGCCGGCGCCGGCGATGACGTAGTCGCCGTCGACGGCGACGGGCGCGTTGGTCCCGGCGGACAGCAGTGTCTTGAGCACGATGACCCCGGTGGCCGCGTCGAGGGCGTACAGGTAGCCCTTGAAGGTGGTGGTGAACACGACGTCGTTGGTCACCGTCGCGGCGCCGTACGGCGAGGCCGGCAGCAGGGTGTCCCACTCGATGGTGCCGGTGTCCTGGTTGACCGCGACCATCTCGCCGGTGGCGTTCTGGATAGCCTGCAGGACGGTGGTCACAGAGCCGGTGTAGTCAACCGGGGTGGCAGGCAGCGCGAGGTCGTTGACGGCGGCGAAGGTGGTGGAGCCGTTGCTGGCCAGCTGGGTCAAGATGCCGCCGAAAATGCTCGGCTCGAGGCAGTACTTCGCGGGCAGGAGGCCGCGCGAGCCGGGCGTGGCGTGCTCGGTGAGCAGCCCGTCGTTCTGGTGCCCGTCGTGCCCGCCCACCGGGAGCTGCCACAGCAGCTTGCCGGTCTGCGCGTCCAGTTCGATGAGGATGCCGGCCTTGCCGCCGTCGATCACCACCGGCCGCCCGTCCGCGGTGCTGAGTACCGGCGCGTTCTGCAGGTCCCAGTCGTACAGGTCGTGCGGGGTAAGCTGGTAGTACCACAGCAGCTTCCCGGCCGGGCTGAGCTTGACCACCGAGTCGGTGTACAGGTCAGGGCCTGGCCGGCTGCTCCCCAGCGGATATTTCTTGGTGCCGAAGAGCGGGCCGGGATTGGCGATGCCCAGGTAGATGTTGCCCTGGGCGTCGAACGTCGGCGTGTACCACAGCCCGCCGCCGGAGTTGACGCCCGGGTTGCCCCACAGGTTCTGCACCTGGTTCCAGGACCACTCCGGCGCGCCGGTCCTGGCGTTCAGCGCCCACAAGATCCCCTCGCCGCCGGGGAGGTACTGGCCCGTCACGTTGGCCGGCACGGTGGATACGTACACGGTGCCGTGGTTGTAGCCAGGCGCCATGGCGATGCCCTCGTGGTCGTTGCCGATCAGCGTCCGGCTCCACAATTGCGTTCCGGTCGCGGCGTCCAGGGCGACCGCGGCGCTATTGGTGGCCGCGTACACGACCCCGCCGGCGACGGTGACGCCGTCCGGGCCGCCGTTGGGCGAGTTGTAGGCGTGCCTCCACAAGACCTTGCCGGTGGCCAGGCTGATCGCCATCACGTCGGACTCCAGGTCCTGGACGTACACCACCCCGTTCACGATCACGGGCGTGGTCGCGTAGGCCCCGTCGGTACGGGTCGTGGATATCGTCAGCGGCACGGTCCACGCCACCCCGAGCTTGGAGACGTTCGCGCTGGTGATCGCGCTGGCCACGTCGCGGGTGTTCGCCAGGTCCGCGTCCGGCAGGGTCCAGCCCGCCGCGGCCACGCCCGTTGCGGCCGGGGCGGTCGCGGCGGTCCCGGTGACCGCCGCGCCGTGCTTGGACGGGCACGCCAGGGTGCTCGGGCTGCTGCTGCTGCTACTACTGCTGCCGCCCGAGCAGGCGGCGATGAGGCCTGCCGCGACCACAAACGCCGCGCCCGCCACTGCAGGCCGACGGCCGCCCGTCGTCCTGGCTCCCTTGCTCATGGCTCACGCTCCCGCGGCCGGCATCCGGCCAGGCATCGAGTTGGTCTGTCGCATCTAGGACGGCGGAGCCACCCGGAACTCATCGCGGGAACGCGGCCCGGAGGGTGTCTGTCAGCAGGGACGGAGTGCTTCTAAATTATTAAGCCCGGTGACGGCCGTGTGCCCGCTGCGCGGACGGGTTGATTATCGCCGCCCCGCTGGCGGCGGACCGCAGCCGCCGGCCCAGGCGGACGGCCCGCCCGATCCGCGCCGGCGCGAGCACGATCGCCAGGGCTAGGTTGACCATGGCCAGGACGAGCAGCGTGACCGAGGAGGGGTGAATCGCCGACCACCAGAGGGCGAAGGCGGCGACCATGGCCCGGACCGCGGTCGGGAGCACCGCGCCCAGCATGAGCTGGGCGGCTCGGACCCGGGGTGTGAGCATGAGGTGCCTGGCCGTGGCGGTGGCAGTGGCGGACCACAGCCCGATCGCGCCCGTCATCGCCAGCCCGGCCACGAGGAGGCCGGCCAGGGTGGCCCACGAGACGTTCCGCGAAGTTTGCCAATCAGAACCCCAGACGAAGACCAGGCCGCCGCCGGCCGCCGCGGTCGCTCCCGCCGCCCACCCGACCCGGCGCCAGATCTTCGGCCAGCCGCCCGCCCGCAAGAACCTGACCAGCGCGGGAAGGGCGGCCAGCCCGTCGGCCAGGACCAGCGCACCGGTCAAGGCGACCGCCGCCAGCACCGCATCCAGGGCCACCGCCTGCCATGCTCGCGCCGCCGACGACGGCGACGACGTGAGGCTACCGAGGCCAACGCCGCAGATCAGCCCGGCCGCGAGTATCGTGCTCCCTTTGTCAGACCGGCCCGGGCGCTGGAACGCTGCTTTCGCGGCGTGCCGCGCCTGGCGGCCTCGTTCGCTCAGGCCGCCCCAGATCATGCTGAGCTGCAACCGCCAGGCCGGCCGCCCCTCATCCAGGTTGTCCTGGATCAGCGCCAGCAGTTCTTCGCCGTACCGTTCGCGCCACGCCCGCGGGTACCAGCGGAGCAGGCTCGCGGGCTTCATGCCGGGTCCAGCCCGAGCCGGGCCAGCCCCGCGCGGGTGACCTGCCGCAGGTCCGCCAGCGCCTCGGCCAGCGCG
>PMST01000220.1 GCA_003168295.1 Actinomycetota bacterium | reverse complement strand
CCCTGGTCAAGGGCGATCCCGGTGAGCGGCGCAGGTTCCTCGACGAGTTGCTCGTCGCCACCGCGCCGCGTTGGGCCGGCGTCCGAGCCGACTACGAACGGGTCCTGCGGCAGCGCACGGCGCTGCTCAAGTCGGCCGGCGCCAAGGGGCACCTGCGCGGTCCCGCGCGTGAGGCGATGACGGCGACGCTAGACGCCTGGGACGGGCAGCTGGCGCGGGCCGGCGCGGCCCTGCTGGCNNGGCCGGATGCGCCTGGTCGCCGCGCTGCGCCCGCACGTGGCGGCGGCGTACGAGGCGGTGTCCGGCGGCCCGGCCGGCCAGGCGTCGGCGATGTCCTACCGCTGCTCGATAGCGGATGAGCCGGGAGCTGACTCACCTGAGCCCGGCCCGCCTGAGCCCGGCACGCCTGACGACCCAGCCGGCCTGGAGGCGATCATGCTCAAGGCGCTGGCCGGAGTCCGGGCCAGCGAGCTGGACCGGGGCGTCTGCCTGGTCGGCCCGCACCGCGATGAGCTCGCGCTCTCCATCGGCGGGCTGCCCGCCCGCGGCTACGCCAGCCACGGCGAGTCCTGGTCGCTCGCGCTGGCGCTGCGCCTGGCCAGCTTCGCGCTGCTCAGGGAGGGCCGCGAGGATCCGGTGCTGCTCCTGGACGACGTGTTCGCGGAGCTAGACGCCGGGCGCAGGGACCGGCTGGCCGGCCTGGTCGCCGGCGCCGAGCAGGTCCTGATCACGGCCGCGGTACCGGCCGACGTCCCCGCTATGCTGGCCGGCCCCCGCTTCGACGTCAGTGCGGGCGTGATTTCCCGTGCCAGCTGACCGCCGCCCGCCAGCTGACCGGCAGGTGGCCGCAGGCCAGGCGGGTTCGGCCGCCGCGGCGGCCGCGGCGGCCGCGGAGCGCGCGCGGCTGGCGGCCGAGGCGCTGGCCCAGGTCAGGCCGCACGCCAGGGGCCGAGGCGACCTGCCGTCCGGATTCGGCCGCCAGCCGGGGCTGGGTAACACCGATGATTCCGAACGAGCCGGGCTATCCGCGCCCGGCCAGGATGACCCGCCCGGGCCGGGATCGCAAGCCCCGGGGGGCGGCTCCGCGCGTGCTCGCGGGCGTCCCCGCCGGGAGGACCCGCAGCCCCTGCTGAGCGCCATCGACGGGCTCCTGGACACGCGCGGCTGGCAGCAGCAGGCGGCCATGGGCTCGGTATTCGGCCGCTGGCCGGAAATCGTCGGCCAGGACCTGGCCGCGCACACCCGCCCGGACAGCTTCGCCGACGGCGAGCTCGCCGTGACGGCCGACTCGACCGCCTGGGCGACCCAGGTCCGCCTGCTCGCCCCGGTCCTGCTGCGCCGCCTCAACGACGAACTAGGCGCCGGATCGATCCGCCGGGTCAAGGTCCGCGGCCCCGCCCCGCCCCGCCAGCGCGGCGCCTGGCGCGTCCCCGGCAGCAAAGGCCCAGGCGACACCTACGGCTAGCGCACCCCCCCGTCCTCGCCGCCATGACGCATGCGAGCACCGACGGAGGCGCTAAAGCCCCTCTTAGACCGGAATAATCCCTGTAAAAACTTGTTATATAGAATACACAAGCTAGCATCTAAAGCCAGGGTTGGCGGACCCCAGCGGGACGCCGAGCGCACCAGGAGTGCCCGAGGGCCGCCCCCCCGAGGAGCGAAGCTCCGAGATCGCACGGCCCGCGAGGGGCCTCCGGCCCCTCCGGCCGGGCGATACAACGGCGAGCCCCACAACGCCGCGCGAAGCGCACCGGGGGGTTCCGGGGGGTCGTCCCCCCGGGCCAGCACCTCACGACACGTGCGGCAACACGGCCATGGCAATGGGTATTCGCAGCTAAAATAGACATGCGCAGGCATGGCCGGAACGCGGGGAGCTGACTGCGCGCTTCTCATGCAGGATGGAGTTTGGTTTGTCCTACGATGCACGCTCGATCAAGGTACTTGAGGGGCTTGAGGCTGTCCGCAAGCGTCCGGGTATGTACATCGGCTCGACCGGCGAGCGCGGACTGCATCATCTCGTCTACGAGGTCGTGGATAACGCCGTCGACGAGGCGCTGGCTGGCTACTGCGACACGATCGACGTGACGCTGCTCGCCGACGGCGGGGTGCGGGTGGTGGACGACGGCCGCGGCATTCCGGTGGACGATCACCCGGTGGAGCACCGCCCGGCGATCGAGGTCGTGATGACGACCCTGCACGCGGGCGGCAAGTTCGACGGCGAGTCCTACGCGGTGTCCGGCGGCCTGCACGGCGTCGGCGTGTCGGTGGTGAACGCGCTGTCGCAGCGGCTCGACGTGGAGATCCGCCGGGACGGATACGTCTGGACTCAGTCCTATCAGCGCGGCGACCCGGCGAGTCCGCTGGTCCGCGGCGCCGCCAGCGATGAGACCGGCACCACGATCACCTTCTGGCCCGACCACCAGATCTTCGAGAGCACCGAGTGGGACTTCGAGACGCTGTCCCGGCGCATGCAGGAGATGGCCTTCCTCAACAGGAACCTGGCCATCACCATCACCGATCAGCGCCAGGAAGAGCCCCGGGCCGCGGAGTACATGTACGAGGGCGGGATCGCCGATTTCGTTCGGTATATCAATGCTTCGAAGGAGCCGGTACACGGCACCGTGATCGACTTCGGTGAAGACGGCGACGGCATCTCGGTCGAGATCGCGATGCAGTGGAGCGCCGCATACACCGAGTCGGTGCACACCTTCGCGAACACGATCAACACCGCCGAGGGCGGTACCCACGAAGAGGGGTTCCGCGCCGCGCTGACCACGATCGTCAACCGCTACGCGCGCGAACAGAAGCTGCTCCGCGAAAAGGACGACAACCTGACCGGAGAGGACGTCCGCGAGGGCCTGACCGCGATCGTCTCGATCAAGCTCGCCGACCCTCAGTTCGAGGGCCAGACCAAGACCAAGCTCGGCAACACCGAGGCGAAGTCGTTCGTGCAGAAGGCCTGCAACGACCACCTGCGGGACTGGTTCGACCGTAACCCGGGCGAGGCCAAGGAGATCATCAACAAGGCCAGCCAGGCGTCCCGGGCCCGGATCGCCGCGCGCCAGGCCCGCGACCTGACCCGCCGCAAGTCCCTGCTCGACTCGACGGCGCTGCCGGGCAAGCTGGCGGACTGCCAGTCCACCGATCCGGCCAAGTCCGAGATCTACGTGGTCGAGGGCGACTCGGCCGGCGGCTCGGCCAAGGGCGG
>PMST01000248.1 GCA_003168295.1 Actinomycetota bacterium | reverse complement strand
GCGTCACCGTCACCGACGAGCAGGGACACGCCATCGGCCACGGCTGCGCGAGACCAGCACCCGGCGGCCACGCCCCGCCCGGCGATCACGATCCGCCCGGCGGACCCGGCGGTGACCCGCCACGGTTCACCTTTACCGCCTCCGGCGATCAGGGGCCGCCTGGCGGTTACGGTACCTGGCGGCTGTCCACCGGGATCCCCGGGCGGCCGGATCTGCTGATCGAGCTCGACCCGATCGCTATCGACACCTGCGACCACCGGTTCGAGGCCCGCGGTCACGACCCGGGGGTCAAGCTGCGGCACCTGACCCAGATCCGGCACGCGACCTGTGTCGCCCCGACCTGCCGAAGGCCAGCCCAGCAGTGTGACTTCGAACACAACATCCCATACGAAGCGGGAGGCCGGACCTGTTCGTGCAATGGCGGGCCCACCTGCCGTCACGACCACCGGCTCAAGCAGAACCCCCGCTGGAAAGTCGAGCAGATCACCCCGGGAACCTTCCGCCGGACCGGCCCCTCCGGACGTCAATACACCACCGAACCCACCCGGTACCCCATCTGACCAGGACGCAGACCGACACCAGTCCCAGTTCCTGACCTCCGGTCGCCGCGACTGGCGTGGGTCACCGGCTCGGACGGAGCCCTTCTCGGACGACCGAGATCAGGCGGTCACGCGCGGCGGGGACCTGCGGATCGGATTCTCTGGCCAGGCATCCGGTGACGAGGGCAATCACATCAGCGGTGTCGATGTCGTGCCTCACGGATCCGGCCTGCTGGGCACGGGCAAGCAGGCTGCTCAGCGCGCCCATGACGTCATGTTCTGGCCCGGAGGCGGCAGTCTTGATATCGAAGCCAGCACCGGTGAGCGCGTCGGCCAACCCGCGGTTAGCGGCCCCTTCTGCGACAATCGCGGCGAAAAAGCTAAAGAGCGCCGTCCCCGCGTCCTCCGCCTCGCTGAGTTGCCGGGCCATGGCGACCAGTCGTTCGACCCGGCTGACGAAGACCGCCTCGAAGAGGGCCTCTTTCGTGGGGAAGTGGCGGCTCACAGTCCCAGTGCCGACGCCTGCCCGCCGGGCGATCTCGTGGACCGACACCGACAGTCCTTCGGTCGCGAACGCGTCGAATGCGGTCTCGAGCACTCGCTCCCGGTTACGCCGGGCGTCGGCCCGCAGGGGCCGATCCCGGTCGGCGCCACGAGCCGGCCCGGCGGCCTGAATGCCGGCTTGCTGGGCGGCAACCTGCCCGGCGTCGGCCTGCCCGGCGTCGGCCTGCCCGGCGTCGGCCTGCCCGGCGTCGGCCTGCTGAGCGTTGCCGTGCTGGACATGGGTCCGGCCTTCGGCTCGCACCGGTGCCTTAGCCATCCGCCAGCCGCTCTCTTCCACTCATCTTGACAAACGGGACAGTCGTCCCGGATGATTAGCGGGACACTGGTCCCGATTATAGCTAGATGTGCCGAGAGGCGCGCTGCCGGACAAGGACAGGAGACCGACGTGCGCGGGCAAGCGAACCGCTGGACTGCGGCGGACGTGCCGGCCCAGGATGGCCGGACAGTTGTCATCACCGGCGCGAATACCGGCGTGGGTTTCGAAACCGCGAGCATCCTGGCCCGCCGCGGCGCGGAGGTGATACTGGCTTGCCGCGATCCGCAGCGAGCCGATCAGGCGAGGAAACGCATCGCGTCCCAGGTGCCGGGCGCCCGCCTCGACACGCTCACTGTCGACCTCGCGTCACTCGCGTCGGTACGTTCGGCCGCCGCCGAGCTCCGGTCCCGTCACCCGAGCGTCGACCTGCTGGTCAACAACGCCGGCGTGATGTGGGCTCCCCGGGGTCAGACAGCCGATGGGTTCGAAACGCACTTCGGCACGAATCACCTCGGTCATTTCGCGTTCACCGGGCTGGTCCTGGACCTGCTGCTGCCGGTGGCCGGGTCGCGCGTCGTGGTGCTGTCCAGCCCGGCGCACCGCGCGGGCGACATCGACCTCGGCGACCTGGCCTACCGCGAGCGGTACCGGCCGAACGCCGCGTACAGCCGGTCCAAGCTGGCGAATCTGCTCTTCGCGCAGCTGCTCCAGGCGAAACTCAGCCAGGCGAATGTCCCGACCATCGCTGTCGCCGCGCATCCGGGCGGCGCGCGGACCGAGCTGAACCGGCACATGCCGTGGATGTTCCGCGGTCCGTCCTGGGGGCTGGCCCGCCCCATCACCCACCCCGCAGGCGTGGGCGCCTTGTCGCTGGTCCGTGCCGCTGCCGATCCCGGCATAGCCGGCGGAGCGTATGTCGGACCGGGTGGATGGCACGAGTTCACCGGGTATCCCGTCGTGCTCCAGCCCAGCGCACGGGCACATGATCGAGACCTTCAGCAGCGCCTGTGGCAGGAATCTGAGCGCCTCACCGGAGTCAGCTACGACTTCGCGGCCGCAGCAGGCCGGTGATGATGCCATCAGCCCGGCGAGGCGTCCTTCGTACCGGTCACCGCGACCATTTCCTGCTTCACCGCGACTTCCTGCCCGTCACCGCGACTTCCGACCGGTCACCGCGACCAGCCCAGGCGGCAGCTCCGCCGCGCCGAACGCCGACCCCACCACCGCATCCACACCGTGTTCGTTGAGCAGCGGCGGTATGCGGGAGGTGTCCACGAGCACGTTCTCGTGCCGCTCGTGGTCGCGCCGCCAGGCTCCCGGTACCGTCGGGCACGAACGTGGTGGCGTCGCGGATGAACCTGTCCGGGGCCGGCCGAGAGTACTGGGTAATGACGGCCCAGTCCGGGGCCGACCCGGCCCGAGCTCTCCCGGCCCGGATCGATCTGGCCGAAGGCCAGGTCCAGGACGTCGATCGCGACCAAACCGTCCGGCCGCAGCGCGCCGGCCATGGCCACCAGAGCACGGTCGACGGCGGCGGCGTCTGGCACGTAGCTGATCGCGTGGCCGACCGAGACGACCGCGTCCGCGGCGGGCAACGGGTCCTCGGGCAGGGTGAGCCGCCGCAGGTCCGCGCCCGGGCCGAGCGAGGCTCGCGCCAGCGCCAGCATGTCCGGCGAGGCGTCGGTCGCGATGACCTGGAATCCCGCGGCCAGCAGGTGCCGGGTCAGCGTGCCGCTGCCGCAGCCGAGCTCGAGCACCAGCCCCCCGCGAACGGGGGAGAGGAGCTCAACGATGCCGGGGGCGCAGCGGTCGGCATGCTGACCGTGGCCCCGGTCGTGGATGAGGGCGAGATCATGCCGGTAATAGTGCACGCCCGCGGCGTCCCTTCAGTCGGCGACGGTGATGCCGAGATGACGCGCGAGCAGCGGGGCCAGCGCGACTAGTTGGACGCTGTCGATGGTGGCGCCGCGCAGCGACTCGTACCCGGCGGTGATGCCGAGTTCGGCGCCACGCAGGTCCACCTTGGTGCAGGTCACCTGGGCGAAGTCCGCCCGGGTCAGGGTGCTGCCGGGAAAGCTGACCCGCAGCAGCCGGGCGCTGCCGAACTCCACATCCCGTAGCAGGCAGTTCTCGAACGTCACGTCGGTGAGCGCGCCGCTGCGGAAGTTCACCGAGTCGAGCTTGCAGTCGCAGAACCTCACCCGGCGCAGCGCGGCCGAGAAGGCCTGCACGCCGGCCAGCGCGCAGCCGGTGAGGGTCACATCCAGCCAGCCGGTCTCCGCTAGGTCGCTGGATACGAACCTGGTGTCCCGCATCGTGGTGTCGGTGAACCTGGTTTTCCGAAGCCGGGCGTCGCCGAACGAGGTGTTCACAAACGAGCAGTCCAGGAAGTGGCAGTTCCCGGCGGCGCTCTCGTCGAACGAAACGCCGGTGAAGAGCAGGCCGTCGTACTCCTCATCGGGCTCCAGGTCGCCCTCGTGGGGAGTGAGCTCGCCAACCTCGCCTGCCATGAGCTCGACCCTACCGGCGCAAGTAGGTCAGGACGGCCAGCACCCTCCGGTGATCTTGGGCCGCGGGGAGCAGGCCGAGCTTGGCGAACAGGTTCCCGACATGGGTTTCCACCGTCTTGGGCGACATGTAAAGCTGCTCCGCGATCGCCTGGTTGGACCGGCCTTCGGCCATCAGGGCTAGCACGGCCAGCTCGCGTTCGGTGAGTGTCTCCAGCGGGCTGTTCCGCCGCGGCCTTGTCACCAGCCGGGACACGACCTGCGGATCGATCACTGACTCGCCTGCCGCCACCCGCCTGATCGCGTCGGTGAATTGCGCGATGTCGGCCACCCGCTCCTTGAGCACGTAACCGATGCCTCGCGGGTCGTCGGCCAGCAGCTCAAACAGGTGCTCGGTCTCAACGTGCTGGGACACCACGATCACGCCTGTGCCCGGCCACTGGCGGCGGATCTCCAGCGCCGCCTGCAGCCCCTCGGTCGTCTGGTCCGGCGGCATCCGGATGTCCGTGAGCACAACGTCGGGACTTAGCGCCTGGACCAGCTTCAGCAGCTGGTCCGCGTCGGCGGCCGTCCCGGCCACGTCCAGGCCTGCGTCGGTCAGGACCCGGCGCAGTCCCTCGCGTAGCAGCACCGTATCCTCCGCGATGACCACGCGCAGCCGCGCCTTGGGCTCCGCTGGCCGGGCCGTCACGGACACGGGATGTCCGCTTCCAGTCGGGTCCCGCCACCCGACGGGCTGTCCACCCGCAGCACGCCGCCCACCGATGCCACCCGGTCGGCCAGGCCTCGCAGCCCCGATCCCCCCTCGGACCGGGCGCCTCCTGTCCCGTCGTCGCTGACCTCGACAAGGAGCCGTCCGGGGAACTTGCGGATCATGACCTGGGCACCATCGGCCCTGGCATGCTTGGCCACGTTGGCCAGCGCCTCGGAGACGACGAAGTACGCGGTGGCCTCGATCGCGGCCGGGAACCGCCCGTCCGGCACCGCGGTGATCGTGGTGGCCACCGGCGATCGCTCGACCAGGGCCTGGACCGCCCCAGTCAGCCCGGTCTCGGTCAGCACCGCAGGGTGGATCCCGCGGGCCAGTTCCCGCAGCTCGGTCAGCGCCTCGCGCGCCTCCTTGCTGGCCGACTCGATCAGCGACCCCAGTTCCGGGTCCGCCTCCGCCGCACGGTCGCGGGCCATTCCCAGCGCCAGGCTCAAGGTCACCAGCCGCTGCTGCGCGCCGTCATGCAGATCACGTTCTAGCCGCCGCCGCTCGGCATCTCCGGCCTCGACGATACGCGCCCGGGAGGCACGGACCTGCTCCAGCTGGGCCTGCACCTCGGCCTGCAACCGGGTGTGCTCCAGGGCCATGCTCGCCGCCGCCGCCGTCAGCCGGATCAGCTGCGGCTCCTGCTCGAGTCCGCCATCGTGCACCAGCACCGCGCCGCTCGCCTCAGTGACGGGCGTTACCGCCCGGCCGGGGCCCGGCCGGGCCGGGTCGACCACCTGCCCCGTGGTGTCTAGATAGCCGGCCCCGTCCGGCAGCCGGAACGCCAGCTGCAGCGTCGAGTCACCCAGCGCGCGGGCCAGCGCGTCCCTGAGCCGCGTTGGCGGGGCTCCCGGTTCCAGGTCGACGATCGCGGTGCCGAGGGCGCCGCCCGCCGTCCGGGCCCGCACCGTGCTGATCACAAACAGGGCCGGGCCGGCCAGCAGCACCAGCGGGAGCAGGGCGTAAGTGACCAGAGCGGAAAAGTGGAATAGGTTCCCGGTCAGGATGTTTTCTGCTCCGACCGCCGGGGCGATCCACAAGAGCGGAATCATGGCCCGCCGGGACCAGCCGCGCGCGGACCTCCAGTGCCGGACGATCAGGGTCAGGACGATGCCGGTTATCACGAGCCCGACGAGAGCCTCTGTCGTGTCGAGCGTATTCAAGGTCGGCCGGGAACCATTGCCGATGAGCAGCACGTTGGCCGGGCAACTGGCGTTGCAGCCGCTGAACGCGGGGTTCCAGAACATCGTCGCGGCCGTGTTGAACGCGATGTTCTGCACGTAGTTGGCGACGACTACTCCGCACTCGAACCTGGACCGCAGCCGTCCGCCGGGCCAGGCCAGGCCCAGATGGGCCAGGGCCGCGCCGGAGATGCCCTCGCTCAGGTTCCCGATCGTCCACGCCGCCGGATTGGCCAGGTTGACCAGGATGTACGGCACCAGGTAGAGGTAGCCGGCAATCGTGAATAGCAGGCCCAGGCGGCTGGCCGGCCACCGCTGCCAGGCCGCTATCCCGGCCACCATGAACGACAGCCCGACCACCGCGAAGCTGACCTCGACCGGCGCGTACTGAGAGTTCGGGAGCCAGGACGACCAGACGAAGCAGCCTACCGCGACGGTCGCGCCCGCGATCAGGGCCGCCCGCAGCCACCGGTTCATTACAGGTCCCGGGCCAGGAACCGGCGCAGCGCCGCGCCTGACAGCTGATCTTTGGGCAGGAACCCGGCGGCCGGGCTAGCCGCGATCCGCCCGCCGTAGTCGCGTGCCTCGCGGGTCGAGGTCAGCACCACGACCGGAGCCAGGCCCCCGGCCGGGGCGGCGGCCAGCCGCCTGGCGACCTCGAAACCGTCGAAATCCGGAAGCTGGATGTCGAGCAAGACAAGGCCGGGCCGGCCGATCCGGGCCGCCTCCGTCGCCTCCGCTCCGGTGGCCGCCTCCGTGACCGCGAAGCCGTCGGCCTCGAGCATGATCCGGGCCAAGGCCCGGAAGCCGTCGTGGTCGTCGACTATCAGGATCGCCGCGGATGACTGCACGAATCCAGTCTGGCACCGCGCCCGGCCGGTGACATCAGGGTCAGCCCTGAGGCTTTTCCCGGGTCAGCCCGGACGGAGATTCGGGGCTCGGCCCGATCCGGGACGGCGGCGAAATTCCTAACGTCTGCCTTGCCGGGAATAGCCGTCCCGGGTCCGCGAGAAAGGATGCAGATAATGAACCGTACCGGAATGCCGGCGTTCGCCGTACTCGCCGTGATCGTCCCAATAGCCCTGATCAGCCTGGCCGTGACGGGCTGCGGCGGGGGAGGCCCGGCACTGGTCAATCCGCCGCCGTCCTCGGCTCATAGCGCGGCGGAGCAGGCTGCCACCATGAACTGGCTGGCCAAGACCAACGCCATGTGGACCAGCGACGACTTTGCCGCCCTTGATCAGGTCACCACCGCCGCGATGCGCACGATCTACTCCTCCGAGGAGCCGCACGCGAGCCTCCCAGGCAACGCTGACCGGCAGGCTTTCCAGCTGACCGGCCTGTCGATCACGATTCCCTGCCATACCGGATCCAGCAATGTTTTCGTGGCGTACGGCGACACCGACGTCTTCGATCTGGGGCCGGTCATGGAGCCCGTGGCCATGATGTTCGAGCGGATCGGCGGTTCGTGGAAGCTGGCCGCAGCCGTCGACCGCCCCGAGGCGGGCTGGCCCGCGCTGTGCACCCAGGGGACGCCGCCAACCGCCCCGGCCGTGCTCCCGTCGGCGAGCTATGCGACCGTCCTGGCCCAGGTCCTAACCCGCGCCATGACCGGCGTCACCGAGACGTCCGCCGTGGCCTCGCCCTTCGCGGTCAACGACTTCCTGGCAGGCTCCGGTTCGATCACCGCTCAGTCAGCCACGCAGCTCCGGCAGGACCGGCAGGCCGGGATCACCTTTACCGGGCGGTTCACCCCGGCCCCGGACCCCACGCTCGCGCTGCCGCTGGCCAACGGCCGGGGCTTCTGGATGATCGGCTTCCTCACTCAGAGCGGTACCTACAGCGCCCCCTCGGGGCTGCGCGCGAAGTCCTGGCCGGACGGCAACCAGGTCGCCACGCCCAGGCCCGCCGTGGTGCATCACGAGGTGGACACCTTCATCACCACCTACACGGCGATCGACCCGCTGCCGTCAGCTCACGCTAGCGTGACGCTGGACGGCTTCTTCGGCTGGCCCCTGACGGCCGTCGCGAGTTAGCCCGCACGGCATCAGGCCTGGCCCCTCACCTATGATCCAGCTGGATAACGCAGCACCGAAGTGAGCCGGGCAAAGTAAGCCAGTACCGATCAGAAGGGAGCCGGCCGTGGCCGACATGGAGAACTTCAACGAC
>PMST01000295.1 GCA_003168295.1 Actinomycetota bacterium | reverse complement strand
CGATGATCCTGCTCGCCTATCTCCTCGGCGCGGTGTGACGACGCAGAGACGGGCGAAGACAACGGCGGCACGGACCGGCCGTGCGGCCTGGCTCCTGCTGGCTTACCGGCTTCCGGCGAACTCCGGGCTGAAGTCCACGGTCCGGCGGCGGCTGACCGCGATGGGCGCAGCATACCCGGCGAACGCGATCGCGGTCCTGCCCGAGTCCCCGGCCGCGGAACGGGCCTTCCGGCGGCTCCGGAGCATGATCAGCGAGGCCGGCGGCTCGGCCCAGGTCCTGCGCGCGAGGACGATCGAAGGCGAGCCGGAGCTGGTCGCGGTCTTCAACACGGCGCGGGAGCAGGAATACGCCGAGATCATCGCCGGGTGCGGCGATGTCATAGCCGTAATCGACGCCCTGACCGCGGCTGGCCGTTTCCGCCATGCGGATCTGGAAGATAAGGACGCCGCCCTGAAAAGGCTGTCCATGCGGCATGAAACGATCCAGGCCAGGGACTGGTTCGGAGCCGGCAACGCTCGGTCGGCGCTATCTTCTCTCGCCAGGTGCCAGGCGGCACTCGACGCCTATGCCAAGCGCGTCTATAAGGCGGCGCAGGCTCGAGTTGCGGGATAGACCGCGGGTAGCACGATCGCCAGGCATTGATGCGGACGCACGGCAGGGTTACGACCCGAGAACCTTCCCCAGTGGGGGGACCTTCGACATTCCCGCCGAGGTCATGGAAACGTTGAGCCATTCCCAGAACAGCAGGAACGATGCGCCCAGCGTGGCCGCGCCCGCCGCCGTCTGGATCGTCGACGAAGCGGTGAAGACCGAAGTCGCGGCGAGGGCCAGCAGCACGATCACCATAAACACGGTGATCGGGTAGATGAGCGGGAACCGCAGAAACGGCACGAACAGGGCGATGAAGAAGCAGCACCAGACGATGTAGAAGATCTCCTCGACGGAGGCAACGCTGGCGGCCGGCACCGCATACCAATTGTGATATAGCCCGAACAGCAGCAGCGCCAGGCTGAAGAAAAAGCCCGACACGGTGCCGAACGTGGCGGCGAGCAGGGACTCGCCCAGCAGGAACGACCACCAGCACGAGGTGAACAGCGCGATCCCGCAGAATCCCGCCACGATCGGGACTACCCCGCCCAAGACGGTGGCCGGGAACACCCCGATCAAGGCCATGCCCACCACCAGGGTGCCAAGCGCGAACGCCATCAGGCCCAGCGCGAGGGGATCTCCGCCGCTGATCAGTACCCGCGGCGCCGCGGCGGCGTCTGCCGCGACCGCGGGCTCCGCGCCTTCTGTGGCGGTTAGCTCGCGGCCATATTCACTTCCCTGTACAGACATCAGCTACCTCCCTAATGGAGCGAATAACTCTTTGTGGGTTACTGGCCGCCGCCTTGAGCTGCGGGCTCTTTTGTCAAGGTAGCCGACGGTGACAGGGCCGAATTGAGCCAGCGGAGCGCCCGCACAGATCAGCACGACCGCGTGCAGTATGAGCCCGGCCGTCAGCAATCCAGTGCCGGAAAGCGAGGGTTCGCAGATGGCGCCCACCCAACACGACGACCACTTTCCGTGTCATCAAAGATGACTGCCGATCTGCGGCGCAGGACCGGCAATCTGGCCTGGACAAGAGCACGGTCGAGGCTCGGCTCGGCGGTCGGCAGCCCATTCTCGATTTCCCTGAGGATCCGGTGATCTCGCGCAGACAAGGTCATGGCGCCATCAGCTCATAGCGCGAGAATTGATTCAGCGGCCGGGCCGCCTACGGCGAGAAATGTAGCGCTGCGCAACGCCGACACCACGCAGAGATGCCGTCAACGGCCCCTGCCAGGAATGGCGGAGGCTGATGCGGAATGGGCCGTTACCGGCCCGCGGGGTGGATGGTCCGACCCGCGACCGCCGGAGGGAAGGGTCTGTCCTCTTCCAGCCAGCCGCCGGGCCAATGAGTTTCGTTATTAATTTCGTTCTCAGGAAGCGGGCGTCGTGCAGGGTCGTGGAAGTGAAGATCTGGTTCAGGATCATAACGGCGGGCTGGCACCTGGCCAGGGCCGCCGCCTCCGGGACCAGGCAGAGCGGATGAACGGGACGGAAGACCCTACCGCCGCGTCGGCACCGGGTCAGACAATCAACGCCGAGACAGCACGGCAGCCAGGCAGCTGCCGCTAAATAGGAGGAATGTGATGACAGCTTTCGAGGTCACGGATCTGTCCGCGCTGGAGATCCTCGACTCCCGGGGACGTCCCACGCTGGCGGTCACGGTGCAGCTGGCCGACAGCACCCAGGCGCGTGCGGGCGTGCCGTCGGGTGCCTCGACCGGGTCCCGGGAGGCGGTCGAGCGCCGAGACGGCGACCCGGCCCGCTATGAGGGCAAGGGGGTGCTTGGCGCGGTCGCGGCCGTCAACACCGAGATCTCCGGCCTGCTGCGCGGCCGGTCCTGGGCGTCGCTGGCCGAGGCGGACCAGGCCATGATCGGCCTGGACGGCACCGCGAACAAGAGCAGGCTCGGCGCCAACGCCACCGTCGGGACCTCCATGGCGCTGGCCCGCGCCCTGGCCGCCTCGGCCGGGGTCCCGCTGTGGCAGTGGCTGGCCCCGGACGGCGTGACGCCGTCGCTGCCGGTGCCGCACTTCAACGTGCTCAACGGCGGCATGCACGCGCCGAACGAGCTGGATTTCCAGGAGTTCATGATCGCCCCCGTCGGCGCCCCGTCGATGGCCGAAGCGGTCCGCGCCGGCGCCGAGGTCTACTCCGCGCTGCGCCGCGAGCTGGCCGGCCGCAAGCTGTCCACCGGGCTGGGCGACGAGGGCGGGTTCGCGCCCGAGATCACCGAACCCGAGGAGGTACTCGGCCTGCTGGTGCAGGCCATCGGCGACGCCGGGTACAAGACGGGCGCCGAGGGGGTGTCCATCGCCATGGACCCGGCCTCCTCGGAGTTCCGGCAGCCCGACGGCCGGTACAAGGTCGCCGGGGACCTGCTGACCTCCGCGGAGATGATCGACCGGTATGCCGCCATGACCGAGCGGTTCCCGGTGCACCTGATCGAGGACGGGCTCGGCGAGGACGACGACGACGGGTGGATCGCGCTGACCGCCCGCCTCGGCGGCAGCACCGAGCTGGTCGGTGACGACAACTTCTGCACCAACCCGGCCATCATCACCGCCGCGATCAAGCGCGGCATCGCCAACGCGGCGCTGATCAAGCTCAACCAGATCGGCACCGTCACCGAGACCCTGGAGGCCATGGCCATCTGCCGCCGCGCCGGGTACCGGCAGTTCGTCTCCCACCGCTCCGGGGAGACCGAGGACCACTTCATCGCCGACCTGGCCGTCGGCACCGGCTGCGGCCACCTCAAGTCGGGCGCGCCGGCCCGCGGCGAGCGCGTCGCCAAGTACAACCGGCTGCTGGAGATCGCCGCCGCCCAGCCCGCCCTGCGCTACGGCATGCCCTGACCGGCGCTGCCGGGAAGAAGCACCACTGCCCGTTCTGATATTGAAGAGCATTTTCCCGAACGGACGGTGGTGCTTCTAGCCAGGTTATGCCTCGTCCAGCACGCTGAGCACGCGGTGCAGCGCCGCTTCGTGCCCGGCCAGGTCAGATTCCATCCGCGCTACCTCCGTACCGGATGCCGCACGCCATTCCGCCGCGGCGTGCAGCGCGGCCTGCATCCGCTCGGTGCCGTCGGCATAACGCCGTTCCACCACCTGGACCAGCGCGCGGGTCGCCTCGGCCAGCCGGTACTGCAAGTCGCCGCGGGCCCGGCCGATCTGCCGTTCCACCAGTTCCGGCGCTTCGCGGCGCAGGTGCTCCCGGGCCGCCCGCCTGCCGAGCTCGCCGGGCAGGCGGCGGCGCACCGCGCCCGCCAGCAGCTCGGTCTGCCCCGGGTCCTCGGCGGTGGTGTAGAAGAACCGCCGGCCGGTGGCCAGCCGCCCGCCGGGCTCCGGCACGGCGAGGTCAAGGCCGAGCAGCTCGGCGGCGGATTCCCGTAGCACCTGCAGTTCTGTCTTAAGGTCCGACGCCAGCCGGGCATCCACATCGGCTAGCCCTTGCTCGATGCGTTCCCGCTGCCGCTGCCGCCACGGGTCGGCCGCCGCCACGGTGAGCGCGACCAGCCGTTCCCGGCCGCGCTGCTCGATCTGGCCGGGCGCGGCGGTCCGCAGCTCCCCGTCGAGCAGCGCGCCGAGCTCGGCGGTGACCTGACGGCCGAGCCGGGGCGCGTCCTCGTCGGCCGCGTCATTGAGCGCGAACAGCAGCCGGGCCGACTCGGCGTCCGCGATCGCGACAGCGTCCCGGCCGTGCACGGCGACTTCGGCCAGCCGGGCACCGAACCGCTCCACCCGCCCGGCCGCGTCTCCCGCCCGCAGCTGCGCCGCACGACGGGTCAGCGTCACCTCATCCAGCAGCGACCGGGCGATCCGGCGGGCGTGCCCGGCCGCCGAGACGGCCAGGTCGCAGCGACCCCGCGATGCCAGGTAGGCGCTGAAATCGGCGGCGAAAGCGGCGAACCCGGGATCCCCGCCCGCCTCCCCTTGCCCCTTCTCCAGGGCCGCCCGCGCCGACATCGGATAGACCCGCCCGGTGTGACCCGCTTCGGCGAGCACGCGGCTGGTGAACTCCGCCGCCTCGGCCAGTCCCGCATCGTCGAGGTGATCGGCCTTGTTTAGCACCGCGAACGTGGTCACGGACAGGTCGCCGATCTTGGCCAGCAGGTCGCGTTCGCTGGCCGACACCGGCGGGTCGGCGGTCAGCACGAGCACCGCGGCGTCCATCGTCTCCAGCGCCTGGTGCGCCGCGTCGGTGTCCCACTGGTACACCGACCCGGTGCCAGGGGTGTCCACCAGCTCGACCCCGCCGGCCAGCACCGGCGCGTCCACGAAGGCGGTCACCGCCGCGATGCCCCGCCGGTTGCGCGGGTTGCCCCGCTCGGTCACCAGGTCACCGAGCGCCGCCAGCGGGTACTTCTCCTCGTGCCCGTCACCGAACCGCACCTCGGCACGAGAGTCCTCGCCGTACCGGACCGTGGTCACCACCGCGGTCAGCGGCGTCACCCCCGACGGCAACACGGGGCGGCCGAGCAGCGCGTTGATCAGCGTGCTCTTGCCTCGCTTGGCCTCCCCGGCCACCAGGACCCGCAGCCGGGCCGCGGCCAGCCGGTCCCGCAGCGCCGCCAGCTGCTCCCGGTCCCTGTCGGTGCCCAGCGCAGCCAGGTCTTCCAGCGCTTTGTCCAGGGCATCCCCGCGGTTCAGCATCCGCGCCATCCTCCTACCCGCGTCACGCGTTACGCCTGGCAGGGACCGTTGGCGGCGGTAGCGCCGCATCCGTGCCGCCCGCGGCAAGCCGGCAGGCGCGAGCGCGGCGAGCCCCTCCGCCGCGCTCCTATCAGCATAACCGGGCGGCCGGGGCCTCGCGGGGCCCCGCGATCGTCCCCACCCGGGACTACGCGCCGAGGTTGGCGCGGGACAACCGGGCAATGGTTAGCGGTGATAACGATCACGTCCGCCCACCCGGGTCGGCCGGCCGCGTGGCCGGTAGAATGAGAAGCACGGTGATGGAGCTCGCCGTAGTCGCCCTGGTGGCTGATGGCTCCTGTTGACCGCCCAGCGGTCAGAACACAGGAGGGCATGCCATGGCGTTGCGGAAACCCAGCTACCGGGATCTGGACCCGGAGATATCTGACTCTTCCCGGGAACATCGGTGACCGGGGACTCGCAGGCGGGAAGTCCAGTCCATGGGGGCCAGGACCATTTCCCAAGCTTGCTGTCTGAAGAGCCGCCGTCGGCCCGGGCCGCCGGTGATCAGGACGAGAATCGCTCCTACGCACGGGACCTGAACCTGGACCAGATCGTCGCGGCGGTCGCGGGGGATCGCGAAGAGCGCGACCTCATCACCGCAGTCCTGTACGAACGCTTGCACGATGCCTGTGCGGTGCGCTACCGGCAGGAGGTCTTCCAGGACCTGGAAGACCCTGCCCTGCTGGATGCGATCCAGCGCTTTTCCGGGCTTATGGGGGAGGTACGCGCTCACCAGCGCCAGCTGGGTGAGATGCCATACCGCTGCCAGCGGGAGGGCTGGTTGTTGGACGCGGCGGCCATCTACTGCGACGCAGTGGCCTGCCTGGCCCGGCATCTGGCCTCGGCGCCGTTCAGCTCCCGCGCCCTGCTGGCCTTCCGGGACTACCTCGCCTCCTACGTCGCCTCGGCCGGGTTCACCACCCTGGCCGACGATACCCGCAGCCGCAAGGACGCCCTCTCGCAGATCCGCTACTGCACCCGCATCAACGGCGGCCGGGTCGAGGTGAGCCGCTACACCGGCGAAGCCGACTACAGCGCCGCAGTGCTGCGCACCTTCGAGCGGTTCAAGCAGGGCGCGGCCAAGGACTACCTGATCCGCTACCGGGTGCGGCCGGGGATGAACCACATCGCCGCCCAGATCGCCGAGCTGGCGGCGCGGCTGTTCCCGGAGCAGTTCACTACCCTGGAGGAGTACTGCCGCCAGCACGCCGCGTTCGTCGACGAGGGAATCCAGCAAGCCGGCCGGGAGCTCCAGTTCTACCTCGCCTTCGGCGAGTACATCAGGCCGGTGCGCGCCGCCGGGCTGAGCCTCTGCTACCCCGAAGTCTCCGCCAGCTCCAAGGAGGTCCGCGCCGCCGGCACCTTCGACCTGGCCCTGGCGCACAAGCTCGTCTCACGGGGCACGCCGGTGGTCACCAACGACTTTCACCTGGACGGCCCCGAGCGCATCATCGTCGTGACCGGCCCCAACCAGGGCGGGAAGACAACCTTCGCCCGGACCTTCGGCCAGCTCCACCACCTGGCGGCGGTCGGCTGCCCGGTCCCGGGCCGCGCCGCCCGCCTGTTCCTGCCCGACCGGCTGTTCACCCACTTCGAGCGGGAGGAAGACCTCGCCGCGATGAGCGGGAAGCTGGAAGACGACCTGATCAGGATCGGGGACATCCTGCGGGCGGCCACCGGCGCCAGCATCGTGATCCTGAACGAGATCTTCACCTCCACCACCGTGTACGACGCCCGGTTCCTGGGGACCAAGCTGCTGACGAAGGTCATGCGGCTGGACGCTCTGTGCGTGTACGTCACCTTCGTCGACGATCTGGCCTCACTCGGCGAGCAGATCGTCTCCATGATGAGCACCATCGTCCCCGGCAACCCGGCCGAGCGCACCTACAAGGTCGTCAGGAAACCCGCTGACGGCCTGGCCCACGCGCTGGCCATCGCCGAGAAATACGACCTCACCTACCAGCGGCTGTACGACAGGCTCGCGCCATGAAGGCCTACCTCCTGCACCCCGGCCGGGACTTCGACTTCACCGCCGGGCTGCCTGCCGGCCACCAGGACCTGATCCAGGACCTGGAACTGGCCACGCTGCTGCAGGCGATGGCCGCCGGCGACAAGTTCCTGGCCGAGGTGGCCGTGAAGGTCCTGCTCGCCAGCCTCGATGACCCGGACGTGATCCGCTACCGGCAGCAGGTGCTGGCCGACTGCCTCGCCCACCCCGAGGTCATCCGCCAGATGTACGCGGTGGCGGCCGGCGCCCTGGAAGACAAGCGGCACCTGTGGCTGGGAGGCTACGGAGGCAGCTACCAGAACGCGTCATCCAACCTCTCCGGCGCGGTCAGCTACCTGGAAGCCTACGTGGCCCGGTTGCGGCAGCTGCGGCAGATCGCCGACGACCACGCCGGGACATTCGGCTCCGAAGGGCTGATGGCGCTGTTCGCCACCTTGCAGCGCGAGCTGGACGACGCTTACTTCGAGGAGATCGGCGACCACCTGAAGCAGCTGCGGTTCCGCGCCGGGGTGCTGATCAGCGCCGAGCTTGACCGGGACAACAGCGGGACCGGTCTTGTGCTGCGAGCCCCCGATCAGGCCCGGCGGCGGTGGACCGAGCGGCTGGGGATCGGACCGCGCGCCACCTACTCCTTCACCATCTCCCCCCGCGACGACGCCGGAGGCCAGATCCTGGCCGACCTCACCAGCCGGGGCATCAACCTCGTCGCCAACGCGGCCGCCCAGTCCGCCGACCACATCGGCAGCTACTTCACCATGCTCCGGGCCGAACTGGGCTTCTACGTCAGCTGCCTCCACCTCGCGGACAGGCTCGCGGCCAAGGGGGTACCGGTCGCGGTCCCCGATCCAGCGCCGCCGTCGTGGCTCACGTTCTCGTGCACCGACCTGCGCGACACCTGCCTGGAGCTGCAGTCACCGGGCCGCGTCACCGGCAACGACGTGCAAGCCGACGGGAAATCGCTGGTCATCATCACCGGCGCCAACTCCGGAGGGAAATCCACCTTCCTGCGCAGCGCCGGCGTGGCCCAGCTCATGATGCAATGCGGGCTGTTCGTCACCGCCCAGGCCTACCAGGCGAACACGACCCGCGGGATCTTCACCCACTTCATCCGGGAAGAGGACACCGGCATGACCAGCGGGAGGCTGGACGACGAACTCAAGCGCATGAGCGTCATCGCCGGGCAGATCACGCCGGGTTGCCTCATGCTGTTCAACGAGTCCTTCGCCGGCACCAACGAGCGGGAAGGATCCGAGATCGCCTGCCAGATCGTCCGCGCCCTGCTCGACGCGCAGGTCAAGGTGTTCTACGTCACCCACCGGTTCGGCTTCGCCGACCGCTTCCGCCGCCAGCACGCACCCACCACCTTGTTCCTGCGGGCCGAACGCCAGCCCGACGGGAGCCGGAATTACAAGCTCACCGTCAAAGACCCCCTGCCGACCAGCTTCGGGGAAGACCTCTACTACCGGCTCGGCGGCTGGCTAGAGGAAGACGAAGCCCTCACCCCGGCTGCCGGTGCAGCCACCCTGGACGGTGGAACTCCACTTGAGCAGCCCGGTCCGGCAAGCCAGTGAGATCGCCGTCGTGCACCGGACGCACGCGAAACGGCCTGATTCACCGTGGCGTATATTAGGCGCTGGCGATGAAGCTCGCCACAACCGTGCGGTGGCAACCGCGCTGATGGCTTCTACCCCCCTGTTTATGGCATTCAGGGCGGTGAGGGTAGGAGGCGCTGCACAGTGGACGAGGTTCCAGAACCGCCAGGTCATGATCCGTGGGCTGCGCGATGAGCGCGGCCCTCCCGATCCCCGTTATCCAGCTGCTGCAGGTCCTGACCGTCGCGATCGGCGCGCCCGGCGTGACCGGCGTGATCGCCAGGGTGGAGGCACGGCTGCAGGGACGCCGCGGGCCCCGCATCAGGCAGCCGTACTACGACCTGGCCAAGCTGTTCCGCAAGGAGGCGCTCGCACCGCAAAACGCGAGCTGGTTCTTCCTGGCCGCGCCGGTGATCGCGGTGACGGCCTACCTGACCATTCCGCTGCTGATCCCGGTGCTGACCACCTACGGGCTGCCGCTGGGTTACATGGGCGACATCCTGGGCGGCGGGTTCCTGCTGTCGCTGGCCAGTTTCGTGATCGCCACCGCTGCGCTGGAGACCGGCAGCCCGTACGCGCAGCTCGGCTCGAGCCGGGCCAAGACATTCTCGGCCATCACCGAACCGGTGGTGCTGTTCGTGGTGTTCACCGTGGCCTTGCTCACCGGCACCGACCTGCCGTACGCGCTGGCGGCGACCGTCCGGTCCAGCGCCGGGCAGGTCATCCGCCCGGCGCACCTGCTCGCCGCGGCCGCGCTGTTCATGGTGATTCTGCTCGAGACGGGCCGGATCCCGGTGGAGACGCACACCGGCACAAACGAGTTCGGGATGATCGAGGAAGCCAGGAGCTTCGAGCATTCCGGCCCCTTCCTGGCGCTGATCAGGTGGGGCAGCGAGCTGAAGCAGCTGATCCTGTATACGATCCTGGCCGACGTGTTCCTGGCGCCCTGGGGCCTGGCCTCCACCCAGCACCTCGGCTCGGTCATCCTGGCCATCGTGGCCCTGCTGGCCAAGGCCTGCGCCGTCGGCTGCGTGGTCGCGGTCATCGACAACTCCTTCGCCAAGCTGCGCCTGTTCAAGATCACCGAGTTCGCGGCGGGCGCCTTCCTGCTCGCCGTGCTCGGGGTGTTCACGCTGTACCTGGGGGGTGGGTGATGAGCGGGGTCCAGGCGCCCGGCGTCTACGAGGGCGCGGCCAACGTCATCGCCGCGGGGATGCTGCTGCTTGAGTTCGGCATGCTGCGCCAGGCGCTGGTCCGGGATCAGGTCCGGTTGTACATGGCACAGTCCGCGCTGATTTCGGTGCTGGCGATCGTGATCGCCGCGGACAGGAACCTGCCCGACCTGTACGCGCTGGCGGCGCTGTCCGCGGCACTGAAGGTGGTGGCCGTCCCGTTGGTGCTGCGCCGCCTGCTGCGCCGGGTCGGTTTTGACGAGGAGGAAACCGTCGGGGTGGCAGGCAGCCATACGCTGAGCCCGGCCACCGCCGTGCTGGCCGGGATCGTGCTGGCCGCGTTCGGGTTCTTCTGCTTCGGGGCGCTGGGCATCCACGGGTCGGCCGCCCCGGCGCTCGCGCTCGCGCTGGCGGCCGCCATGGTGCTGGTCTCGTTCGGGCTGATGATCGTGCGCCGCGACGTCGCGTCCCAGGCCATCGGGTTCTTCTCGCTGGAGAACGCGATCTCGCTGGCGGCGCTGGTGGTGGCGTCCGGGTTGCCGTTCATCCTGGAGACCGGGTTCCTTTTCGACCTGCTGGTGGCGGTGG
>PMST01000115.1 GCA_003168295.1 Actinomycetota bacterium | reverse complement strand
GCCTGCCGGCACCATGCCTGCCGGAGCCGTGCCCGCCAATACCGCGTCCGCCAACACCGCGCCTACCGCCGCCGCGCCCGCCAACACCGCGCCGCCGTCCGGCTATGACTCGTTCCCCGGCTACTCTCGTGATGGCGATCCGTTCCCCCCTGCGCCCGCGTTTCCCGGCGCGCCCGCGTTTCCCAGTGCGCCCCCGTTTCCCAGTACTGGACGCGGCCCTGGTTTTCCGGGCGCGGGACGTGTCGCGGACGCGGACCCCGCTGGCCCCCCTCCCGGCTACTCGCCGCCCCGGCCCCATCGGCCTGGTCCCGAACCCTTCGTCAGCCCCGCGCCGTTCTCCGGCCAGGTGGCGTCTCCCCGTCAGTTCCCCTTCCCCGACCGCGAACCGTTCCCGGACCCGCGTCCCTTCCCCGACCGTGGCCCCTTCCCAACTCCAGAGCCCATTCCCGATCAGGCTCCGTTCAATGGTGAGGCTGCGTTCAGCGGTGAGGCTGCGTTCAACGGTGAGGGCCCGTTCAGCGGTGAGGCTCCGTTCAACGGTGAGGGCCCGTTCAGCGGTGAGATGCCGTTCCCTGGCGTCGGCCCGCGATACGGGGATGATCCTCACGACCGCCCTGACCCGTTTCCCCAGGCTCAGCCCCCTGACATATGGCCCAGCTAGGGCCACCGGAAGGTCCGGCTATACCTTGCCTTTACCTTCCTGGTCCGCGCTGGTCCGTGCTGGTCCGCGTGGCTAGCTCGCCGCGCGCGCCGATCGTTGCCTGCCAGGGCGGGTGAAATGTCATGGTATGCGGCTATTTTAGCCCGGCGGAACGCAAGTGGCGTGACCTCCCGGACACGTAAGGGCGCCGGGGAGAGCGGACCGCGCCAGGCCGGCCCCGGCGTTGGTCATAAATTGTGTGCGATCAGGTAAAGACAGGGTCAAGGACTTTGTGATATCTTTCACGAGCAGCCCCTCTTAAGCAAAGGAGAGGCCCGTGATACCTTTCGTAAACCTGACCGGATACCCGCACCACGGCAGTGGCGCGGGGACCGGCTCCTGCACCGTACGCGGGGAAATTTCCTGTGTCAGCAGTGTTGCTGTCCAACCCTCAGGAGCCAAGTAATGCTGGCGAGTTATGCCATCGTCGTGAGGCGCGCGGCGATACCCACCGCCCTCGGCGCGCTGGTCATGGTCGCCGTGGGCGCTGCCCTCGTCGGGGTCAAGGGCCTGGTTGGCGCGCTGCTCGGGGTCGCGATCGTGGCCTTGTTCCTCGGCATCAGCATCGCGGTGGTCGGATGGGCGGCGCGGATCAGCCAGCCGGCCATGATGATCGCCGCGCTGGCCACGTTCCTGGTCAAGATCGTCGCCCTGGCGGTGGTCGTGTCCTCGCTCGAAGGTACGACCGCGTTCAGCACCAGGACCCTGGGCTTCACCGCGATCGGCTGCATCCTGCTGTGGAGCGCCGCGCAGGTTGTCGCGGCGATGCGGGTCAAGATGCTGTACGTCGAACCGGGCGCGAAGCAGTGAGGTGTGGCGGCTGACATGAGCGGCAACGGCAAGGGCGCCGTGACCAGGCGCGTCAACAAAGTGGACGAGGCGGAGATGCGCGCGCTCGGCCTGAGCACCGGGTGGACCGTGTTCAGCTACTTGATCTCCGGGCTGGTCGCCTACGGTGCCATCGGCTGGGGGATCGGCAAGGCCGTCCATGCCGAATGGCCGTTTCCGGTCGGCATGATGCTTGGCCTGGCGATCTCTGTGGGCTTCGTCATTTACCGCTACGGCAGGCAGGGCTCGTTGGAGCAGGCCCACGACGGGCAAGGACGGGTGAGAGGGAATGACCGATGATCGGTGACGTACGGGTGGTCGCGGACGCCGCCGGAGGNNTTCACCAAGCCGATGCTGGTCGCCGTCCTGTGCACGATCATCGTGATCGCCTTCTTCTGGGCGGCGTTCAGGAAGCCGAAGCTGGTGCCTCGCGGCATGCAGAATCTCGGTGAGCTGGGCATCCTGGCGGTACGCGATCAGATCTTGCGCCCCGCGCTCGGCCGGAGGGGCGACGCCTACCTGCCGTTCCTGGTTTCGCTCTTCTTCTACATCTTCCTGATGAACCTGATGGAGCTGATCCCGGTCTTCGAGTTCCCGGCGATGTCGAAGATCGGGTTCGTGGTACCGCTGGCCCTCATGGTGTATGGGCTTTACCTGTACCTGGGCTTCAAGAACCAGGGTGCCTGGGGCTATGTGTCGAATATGTGGCCACGCGGCGTGCCCTGGCCGGTGTACATCATCCTCATCCCGGTCGAGTTGCTCCGGTTCTTCCTCATCCAGCCGTTCACGCTTGGCATCCGGCTGTTCGCGAACATGTTCGCCGGGCACCTGCTGCTTGCCATCTTCATCGCCGCCACCTGGTACCTGGCGAGCTTCACCATCGGCCTGCTCTTCGCCGCGGGCTCGGCCGTCATGGTCCTGTTCGTCTTCCTGCTCGAGCTGCTGGTCGACCTCCTGCAGGCGTTTATCTTCACCACCCTCACCGCCACCTACATAGCGAGCTCGCTGGAAGCGCAGCACTGATGCTTCCGCCTGAACCGAAAGGGAAATAGACACATGTCCGCTCTTGCCGCTGCGGCTACCACCACCTTGCAGATCAACTTCGGCGCGGTCGGATACGGCCTCGCGGCGATCGGCCCGGGCATCGGCATCGGCCTGGTCTTCGGGCACGCGATCGAGGCCATGGCCCGCCAGCCGGAGGCCACCGGCCGGATCTCGCTCTACATGTGGATCGGGTTCTCGCTGACCGAGGTGCTCGCGCTCCTCGGCCTGGTCGTCCCGTTCATCTTCCACTCAGCCTGAGCACCTGGTAGGCGACCGAACCATGCATTTTCTTCTAGCCGATGCGTCCCAGCAAGACCCGCTGATTCCTTCGCTTCCCGAGCTCATCGTCGGGACGATCTGCTTCGTGCTCGTGTTCGGCATCCTCGGCAAGGTTTTCTTGCCCCGGATCCAGAAGATCCTGGCCGAGCGCACCGAGCAGATCGAGGGTGGCCTGAACCGGGCCGACGAGGCCCAGGCCGAGGCCAAGGAACTTCTTGACCAGTACCGGGAGCAGCTGGCCGAGGCCAGGCACGAGGCGTCCCGGATGCGCGCGGAAGCCCAGCAGCAGGGCGCGCAGATCATCGCCGAGATGCGCGAGCAGGCCCAGGCCGAAGGCCGCCGGATCACCGAGGCCGCCCAGTCTCAGATCGAGGCCGAGCGGCAGCAGGCGCTGCTCTCGCTGCGGACCGAGGTCGGACCGCTGGCGACCGAGCTGGCCAGCCGGATCGTGGGCGAGGCGCTCACCGACGAGGCGCGGCAGCGGCGGATGGTGGACAGGTTCCTGGACGAGCTTGAGCAGGTGTCAAGCCCGTGAGGCAAGTCAGCCGG
>PMST01000397.1 GCA_003168295.1 Actinomycetota bacterium | reverse complement strand
GACATCGAGTTCGCCGTCCAGCTGCTGCAGCTCGTGCACGGCCGCACCGATGACACGCTGCGCGCGCCCGCCACGCTCCCCGCCCTTGCGGCCCTGGCCGCCGGCGGGTACGTCGGCCGCGCCGACGCCGAGGAGCTGGCCGCCGCCTACCGTTTCCTGCGCCGCACCGAGCATCTGCTGCAGCTGAACCGGCTGAGCCGCACACACACCCTGCCGGAGGATCCGGCCGTACTTCGCAGGCTGGGCCGGGCGATGAGGTTTACCGACGGGCCGAACGAGCCGTGGTGGCAGTCCGCGGAAACCGTGATCCGCCCCGACCCGGCGGTCGAGTTCGACGAGTTGTGGCGCCGCCACGCCAGGCAGGTCAGGCGGCTGCACGAGAAACTGTTCTACCGTCCGCTGCTCGAAGCGGTGGCCCGGCTGCCGTCGGAGGCAGCCAGGCTGACGCCCGCCGAAGCCAGGGCCCGGCTCGAGGCGCTCGGCTACGTCGACCCGGCCGGGGCGCTGCGCCATATCGACGCGCTGACCTCCGGTGTCTCACGGCGCGCGGCCATTCAGCGCACGCTGTTGCCGGTGCTGCTTGGCTGGTTCGCGGACGCCGCCGAGCCCGACGCCGGGCTGCTGGCGTTCCGCCAGGTCAGCGACGAGCTTGGGTCCTCGCCCTGGTACCTGAGGCTGCTGCGGGATGAGACCAAGGCGGCCGAGCGGATGGCCCGCGTGCTGGCGTCCAGCCGGTACGCGGCCGGGCTCCTGCTGCGCGCGCCCGAAGCGGTCGCCATCTTCGGCGACGACGCCGAGCTCAACGCCAGGAGCCTGGCCGCGCTGCGCGCGGAAATGATGGCGGCGGCCCAGCGCTACGAGGACGATGCGGAGGGCGCGGTCACCGCCGTGCGT
This sequence comes from Actinomycetota bacterium, assembly GCA_003168295.1. Next base: position 8,552 of record PMST01000397.1, on the reverse strand, counting down.
TCGGTCCGGCGCCGCGAGCTGCTGCGCACCGCCGCCGCCGACGTGCTCGGCGTTAACGGCCCGGCCGGAAAGGCGCTGGCGGCGACGGCGGAGGCGCTGACCGGCGTGACCCGGGCGTCGGTTGAGACCGCGCTCGCGGTGGCGGTGCGGAAGATCGCGGCGGAACTGCGCGGGCCGCTGCCGACCAGGTTCGCCGTGATCGCGATGGGCCGCTTCGGCGGCCACGAGTGCGGTTACGGCAGCGACGCGGACGTGCTTTTCGTGCACGACCCGCTGCCGGGCTATCCCGAGCGGCAGGCCTCGGACGCCGCCCACGCGGTAGCGGTGGAGCTGCGGCGGCTGCTCGCGCTGCCGGTCCCCGATCCCGCCCTGGTGGTGGACTCCGACCTGCGCCCAGAGGGACGCCAGGGGCCGCTGGCCCGCACCCTGGCCGCCTACCGCGGCTACTACCAGCGCTGGTCCGCGCCGTGGGAGGCGCAGGCCCTGCTGCGCGCCGAGCCGGTGGCCGGGGACGTCGCGCTCGGCGCGGAGTTCACCGCGATGATCGCCGAATTCCGCTACCCGGAGGGCCCTGGTGCCGAGGGCATCACCGCGGATGCTGTCCGCGAGATCCGCCGGATCAAGGCGCGGATGGAGGCCGAGCGGATACCACGCGGCGCCGACCGGGCGCTGCACGTCAAGCTCGGGCCGGGCGGCCTGTCCGACGTGGAGTGGACGGTGCAGCTGCTGCAGTTGCGGCACGCTCATGCGCTGCCGGCGTTGCGCACCACCCGGACCGGCGCGGCGATGGCGGTCGCCGTGCAGGCGGGCTTGCTGCCCGCCCATGACGCCGCCGCGCTGATGGCCGCGTGGGAGCTGGCCGCGCGGATCAGGAACGCGATCGTCCTGGTCGGCGGCAGGCCGAGCGATATGCTGCCGGCCAGGCACCGCGAGCTGACCGCGGTCGCCCGCCTGCTCGGCTACCCGCCCGGCGACGCCGGGCAGGCCCTGGAGGAGGACTACCGACGCGCCGCCCGCCGCGCCCGCACGGTGATGGAACCCCTGTTCTACGGCTGAGCCCGCCAGCGCCGGGCGTGCCTAGCCCAGGTCCTGCCAGACCATGGCAGACAGCTGGTCGATCGTGTCGATGCCGTACTGCTCGGTCGGGTTTCCGGTGATGAGCACGGCCATCAGGTAGTTCCTGCCGCCGCCCGAGATCCATCCGACGCTGTTGATCTGCCAGTCGCTGTCTACACCCGCCAGCGGCAGCCAGCCGTTCTTCAGGGCCACGGTGACCTGCGCCGGAACGCCGCCGGAGACCCCCCACCGCTGAGACGGGGTCACGTTCTCCAGCAGCGACAAGGCGTAGTCACGTTCGGCGGCCGTGAGCAGCGAGCTCGGCGTGATCAGCTTCCTGAGCAGGGCAATCTGATCGGCGGGGGTCGTGGTGCTCAGGCCCCAGCCCGGCCAGGAGAAACCGGCGCAGACGACGCAGGGGGACGGAGTGGTCCGGGTCAACCCGGCGTCGGCGTTGAACACGCGGATCCGTGCCGGGCCGCCGACCTCGTACCACAGGCTGGTCGCGGCGGTATTGTCGCTGTCCTCGATCATCTGCCTGGCCAGCGAGTCGTCGCTGGCCGACAGCCCGCCGTCGCCACCTCGCTCGGACAGCAGCGTTTCCAGCACGTCGAGCTTGATCACGCTCGCCTCGGCTTGCGGCTGCCCCTGCCCCAGGCGCCAGGTCTGGCCCGTCCTGACGTCGTAGACCGCGGCCAGCACCGTGCCGGTCCTGCCCGACAGGTAAGAGGCCGCCGCCGTTCCGAGCGGATCCCGGTGCCCCTGGGCGGGGGCGACCGCCGCGGACCGGGTCGCTCCCCGGGACACCTGGGCTACCGGCGCGGAAGAGGCCGAAGAGGCCGTGTTCGGCTGGCCCGCCGACGCGCTGGCCCCCGGTGCCCCGGCCACGCTCCGCGAGGCCGGGGCGCCTGACCCGGCAGCGCCTGACCCGGGGCCGGCGGCGATGAACCAGGCGACGACGGCTCCGACGAGCGCGGCCAGGGCGAGGCCGCCGGCGACCACCCAGGCCACATTCCTGGTGGGCGGCGTCGAGGGGGCTCCCGCCGAGTGCCTGCCTCTCATCCCCGTCACGCGTCCTGCCCCCTCCCATGCCGGCGTCGCTGTTACCTGGCATGACCTGGCTCCAGCGTAGTCAGCCCACTGCGGACGGGTGCCGGATTGGTCCGCGAGGCGGCTGCGGTCTCAGCCGGGATCTTCTCCGCGGACAGCGGCCCGCGTCTCGGGATCCAGGACCTGGAGCAGCGGCGCCGAGGCGTCCTTGAGCCGCTGTACGGCGTCGTTCATCCGGGTCGCCGAGGCATCGGCGTGGCTTTTGCGCCCGGGGGTCACCCCGAGCACTATGGCCATCTCACCGCCCAGGTACTGGGCCTGCTCGAGGAAATTCCGCGATGCCTTGGCGTCGATCAGGACCGGCGCGCACACCAGCAGCATCATCATGTAGGTCCGGAACTCATCGCCCGCCGCGTCGCGGTCATCCGAGCTCGCCAGGGCCTGGGACACCGCCTGTGACGAGCGGATGGCCTGGTTCACCACGATCGCCGCCTGGGCCGCGACGGCGCGGGCCCGGTCATTGACCTGGCGCAGGCGGACCACCTGGTCGATCACGAGCACGGTGATGAGCAGCACGAGCAGCCCGGAGACCATGTCCGTGCTCAGCGCGTGACCTGACCACCAGCGCCGCAGCGCGGCATCGGTCACGTCGAGGATCATCAGCACGCCGGCCGCCAGGGTAACGACGATCGCGGCGGGCCAGCCTTGCCAGCGCGACAGCACCACACGACCATAGCGGAGCGCCGGGCGACGGTGGCCGCCGACCGGCGCGACCATCGGCGGCCGTCGCGGCCGTCGCGGTGATCAGTCCGCGGCCGTAGCGGCCGCCGCGGTGATCAGCCGGCGGGTTCGGCGATCATCGCGGTGCCGATCCGGTGGAAGCCGATCCTGGCGTAGACGCGAGCCACGGCGTTGTCGCTGGCGGACAGGAAAACGGTCCGCACCCCGCGCTCCACTGCGTCCCTGGCCAGCAGCGCCGTCACCGCTGCTCCCAGGCCCCGGCGGCGGTCGGCGGGCAGGACACCCACTCCGGTGATCTCCGCCACGCCGTCCACCGCCTGGCAGCTGCCCGCGGCGACCGGGCCGTCCGGGCCGAAGGCGGCGGCGAGCACCGATTGCCCCGATCGCAGCCGTTCGCGCAGGATGGCGATGGTGCCGCCATCATGGTCCGCGGCTATCTTGTCGCGCTCGGCCGGGCCGGCCGCGCCGACCCCGGTGCCCGGGTGGCCGAAGGCGACGGTGGGTACCGCCCAGATCCGGTCGAGTTCGGAGTCCTCGGGAGCGACGACACGCACGCTGATGCCCGCCGGAACCGGCGGCGCCTGCGGTGGCTCGGCGAGCACCATGAGCGGATGCGATTGCACCTCAAGGCCCGCCGCGGCGGCGGCAGCCGCCATCTCGGGCGCGATCTGCTCGATCCATTCGAAGGATTCCGGAATGATCAGCTCGCGCTGACGGGCGCGGACCGCACGGATGCCGGCCGCGGTGACCGGAGGCCGGGAACCCCGTCTGGGGCGCGCGTAGTAGGGCCATCCGGGGCCGGCGGGAACGAAGAGCACGAGCGGCCCGTACTCGTCGGCCCTGGCCCGGCGCCGCGGGACCGCGTCGCAGAAGGCGTCAATCCGCTCAATGACCTCATAATCTCTCACAGCAGTACTTACCTTAAGGTCCCGGCCGCTTTCGTCCAACTAGGTTTGCCTCTCGTTCGCGCCTGAGTCTGCCACCAGGCCGTGGCCTGCGACGAGGCCGCGTACCCACGAGAAATTCGTTGTACAAGCCGCAGCGGATGGGGCTACGGTGACGCGCCTATGACTGAAAGCCAGACACCTGACGCCGAAGTAACCGGCGGTGACCTCCCTCCGAGGCTGACCCGGCTCACCTTCCACGGGCCTCTTTCCGAGGCCCGGGCCGCCCGGATCACTGAGAGGCTCACCCGGACCGAACCCCGCACGGTGCTGGACATCGGCTGCGGCTGGGGCGAGCTGATGCTCCGCATCCTCGCCGCCGTCCCGGAAACGACCGGCCTCGGCCTGGACACCGACGAGGGCGACCTGGCCCGGGGGCGAGAGGCCGCCGAGGCCCGCGACCTCGGCGACCGGGTCACGTTCGTCCGGGAATCCGGCGTCGGAACGACGCGGGGGCCTGCCGATCTGGTGCTGTGCGTAGGGGCCAGTCACGCGCTCAGCGAGGCTGAGCCGCCTGGGCACACGCCGGCCGCCCTGCAGGTGCTGCGGCGGCTGGTCACGCCGGGCGGACGGGTGCTGCTCGGCGAGGGGTTCTGGCAGCGGCCCCCGGCCGAAGCCGAACTGGCGGCCATGTGGCCCGGCGCGTCGGCGGGGGAGTTTCCCGATCTGGCCCGCGTCGTCGACCTCGCGATCGAGGCCAGCTTCCGCCCGGCCTGGATCGAGGTCGCCAGCTCCGAAGAGTGGGACGAATTCGAGTCGGGCTACCAGGCTGATGAGGAGGAATGGCTCGCGGCCCACCCCGGCCACCCCAGGGCCGCGCAGCTCCGGGAGCGGGTGGACCAGCACCGGTCGCACTGGCTGCGTGGCTACCGCGGCATCCTCGGCATGGCCTACCTGACGCTGGTCCCGGCCGGCTGAGCCCAGGTCGCGGGATCGCCGCCGTAACGGCTGAACTCGCCCGGCCAGGTGAAACCGTGACCGTCCAGTTCGCCGGGCGGCCGCACCGTGGTCACCGGTCCGCGAGCGCTGCCGAGGGTGGTGAGCCAGGAGCTGACGTCCCCGCCCGTAGGTGCCCCGCCTGCCCTGGCCTGACCTGCACCCCGGACCCCGCCGAGCAGCCAGTGTGCGGTCCGGGCCAGCGCGAGCTCGCGGAACTGAGTGCCGCCGCGCCGGGCCTGCGTGGCCAGCGCGCGCAGGGCCGCGGCCGCGCACAGGTAGCCGGTGCCGTGATCGAGCAGCTGGCACGGCATGGCGCCCGGACGCTCGCCGTCCGCGGATTCCGCCATCGCGATCCCGCAGGCCGCCTGGACGATGCTGTCGAAGCCCCGCCGGCCGCCCCACGGCCCGCGGCTGCCCCACGCGGACAGGCTCACCACCACCAGCCCGGGATGGCGTTCGGCCAGGATGTCCGGGGCCAGCCCGAAGCGTTCCAGGGCGTGCGGGCGGTACCCGTGCACCAGGACGTCGGCGCCGGACAGCAGGTCGTGCCACCGGGAGTTCCCCTCGACGGTGCCGAGGTCGAGCAGCGCGCTGCGCTTGCCGGGCATGCCGTCATAGCCGTGCAGGGTCAGTTCCGGCCGGTCCGGCGGGTCGAGCCGCAGGACGTCCGCGCCGAGGGCGGCCAGGTACCTGGTGGCCACCGGGCCGGCGATGACGCGGGTCAGGTCAAGCACCCGCAGGCCCGAAGCGGGCAGCGCACCGGCGGCCCGCGGACGGGGCGGCGCGCCGCCGATCCCGGTTCCTTCGACCAGCCGGGCCGCGGCGACGGCCTGGCCCGCCGGCTCCGCCCGCCAGTCCGCCTCGCTCCGGACGGCAGCGGCGACCCCGCCCGCGCTGACCACCAGGTCCTCCGCCTCCCGCGCGGTCAGTAGCGCGATGGCTGTCGCGACCGCCGCCGGGTCATCGGCGGTGCCCAGGGCCCGCAGCAGGGCCTCACGATGCCAGGGATAGTTCGCGTGCGTGCGCACCCAGCCGTCGGCCGCCGGCCAGAACCGCGAGAGCGGCGCGAAGCCCGTGGCGACGGGCTCCCCGTTCAGCCGCAGGTACGCCTCGCTCCTGAAGGCCGCCGCGACGTGCCCTCGGTCCAGCCGTGCGGGGCGAGATCCGCGGTCGGCGCCGTGCGGCGCGAAGCCCGCGGCGGCGAGCAGCGCGGCCCCCGCGCAGGCGATCGCGGTGTCCTCCACCGGCAGCCGTGAGGGCAGGTGACCTACGTCCCCGGTCACCTCGAGCCGCGCGGGAAACGGGCCGTCGTCGTCGGCGTCTACCGCTAGGGCCGCCCACGCCTGTCCCAGCAATTCCGGCCAGAGCTGTTCCGCCACGCTTTTCACCTCCCTGGTACAGGCTCCTCGGCGGGACGCCGCGCGATCAGGTGCAGCAGGGCGGCGACCTGGCGGTACGGGTCGGTGCGCCCGGCCCGCTCCTCGCAGTCCAGCAGGGCGCGGAGGTCAGCCGGCCGGTCCGGCGGGCCGGCGTCGCTGGCCGCGCTGTCGGTGAAGACCCGCACGCCGTACCAGGCGGTGAGCTGCAGGCCGTGGCCGGCCAGCCGGCCGGTCAGGTCGGCCAGGCGGTCGGCGCGGGCGGTGACCCCGATCCTGTTGGCGTACTGGTCCGAGCCGAACGCCGCCGCGCACGCCGCCCAGTCGCCTCCCAGCCCGGGCCGCATGGCCAGCGCGTCGCCGTTGCGGACCAGCAGCGACACCGTCCCGCCCGGCGCCGTCAGCCCGGCTATGGCACGCAGGACCGGGTCCGGGTCCGCCTGGTACATCAACACCCCATGGCAGAGCACGACGGCGACGGGTGACACCACCGCCCGTTCGGCCCAATGCTCGATCAGGCCGCGCTCGACGCGCACCCTGGCCCGGACCTGAGCCGGCTCGGCGGCCAGGTCCCGTTCGAACCGGGCCAGCAGGTCGGCCGAGGCATCAACCGCGGTCACCGCGTAGCCGCGCCGCGCCAGCCGCAAGGCTTGCGTGCCCTGACCGCAGCCAAGATCAATGACCGGAACGGGCGGTGGTGGCAGCTCCGCGCCCAGCTGCCTGGCCACCAGTTCCTGGCGCACCACGTCCCTGAGCTTGCCCAGCCGCGTCTGCCACTGCTGTTCCCCGGCGCTGAACGCGGTGTCCATCTCCGCCGGGCTCAACGGTTCTCGGTCAGATCTCGCTGCATGAGGACAGTATCGATCCACCGGCCGTGCTTGCGGCCCACTTCGGACAGCCGGCCCGCCGGGACGAAGCCGAACCGGCGGTGCAGGGCCGCCGAGGCGTCGCTTCCGGTGTCGGCGATGACCGCGATGACCTGATGCGCGCCTGCCTCCGCGCACCCGGCCAGCAGCCCGGCGAGCAGGGCGCTGCCGAGCCCGCGGCCGGTGTACCCGGGGGAGATGTACACCGTGTCCTCGACGGTGTAGCGGTAGGCAGGCTTGGGCCGCCACGGACTGGCGTAGGCGTACCCGCAGACGGTCCCGGCGGCCTGGACCCCCTGCACCCCCTGGACCCCATGGACTTCCTGGACCCCCTGACCGCCCTGTGCCACCAGGAAGGGCAGGCTGCGCCGGCGCAGTTCACCGAGCCGCCGCCGCCAGTCCGCGGCGGTCGGAGGGACCTCCTCGAACGTGGCGACGCTCGTCGCGACGTAGTGCGCGAAGATCGCGGCGACCTGCTCGGCGTCGGCGGGTACCGCCGGGCGGATAACAGGCTGTGGTCTAGTCAAGGCGACGTCTCCGTACGTGCTGTGGCGAAACCAAGATCACAATTTCACTTGGTGCACCTTTGTCTCTTCTTGCGCGTCTTATAAGCAATGGGGAGGTGGGCGGCAATGACACCGTGGCTGACGCCTGAGCAGGTATTGATCGTTCTGGTGGTGTGGGGCGTCTCCGTCGTGGCCGGATACTTCCTGGGCCAGTGGAAGGGCCGGACGGTGACCGGTGTGTTGCTGACCGCTGTCCTCAGCCTTCCCGGCCTGATTATCCTGGCGCTTTGCCCCCGTCGGGGCGCGGCGAAGACGACGGCCGCCCCGGACTTCGCGGAAGAGCCGCTTACCGCCGCGGATTCGATCCAGCCGGAGTGGAACGAGACGCTAGCGCAGACCGATAGCTGGATCTGGCGCTTACCGGGAAACCCGCACACGCAAGCGAGGGGGCCGCGTACCAACGCGGCCCCCTCGGCTCACCTCTGCTCAGACGCTGGGACGGTCAGCAGTCGAAGTAGAGCTCAAACTCGTGCGGGTGCGGCCGCAGCCGGAGCGCGTCGAGCTCGACGGTCCGCTTGTAGTCAATCCAGGTCTCGATGAGGTCGGGGGTGAACACGCCGCCCTCGGTGAGGTAGGCGTGGTCGGCCTCCAGGGTGTTGAGCACCGCCTCGAGGGAGCCGGGAACCTGCGCGATGGAGGCGGCCTCGTCCGGCGGGAGTTCGTACAGGTCCTTGTCCACCGGCTCGGCCGGCTCGATCTTGTTCTTGATCCCGTCCAGGCCCGCCATCAGCATCGCGGCGAACGCGAGGTACGGGTTGCAGGACGGGTCGGGGACGCGGAACTCGACGCGCTTGGCCTTCGGGTTCGTGCCGGTGATCGGGATCCGGATGCAGGCCGAGCGGTTGCGCTGTGAGTAGACCAGGTTGACCGGCGCCTCGAAACCGGGGACGAGCCGGTGGTAGGAGTTCGCCGTCGGGTTGGTGAACGCCAGCAGTGACGGCGCGTGCTTGAGCAGGCCGCCGATGTAGTACCGGCCCATGTCGGAGAGGCCCGCGTAGCCGACCTCGTCGTAGA
>PMST01000189.1 GCA_003168295.1 Actinomycetota bacterium | reverse complement strand
TGTACCGGCGGATCTGGCGGTCCAGCGTCTGGTCCAGCGTGCTCGGCCCGCTGTTCTATCTGGGTGCGATGGGCTTCGGGCTCGGCTCGCTGGTCGACAAGCACGGGACGGCGAGCCTGGGCGGTGTGAGCTACCTGGCTTTTGTGGCCCCGGCCATCCTCGCTGTCAGCGCCATGAATACGGCGATGGGTGAGGCAAGCTATCCGGTGTTCGGCTCCGTCAAGTGGAACAAGATCTATATCGGGGCGCAGGCCTCCCCGTTGCGGCCCGCCGACATCTTTCGCGGTCACCTGATGTTCATGACGATGCGGATCGCGATGAACGCGGCCGTCGTCACCGTGTTCATGTGCGCGTTCGGGGCCGCTCGGTCCCCCTGGGTGGTGCTGGCCTGGCCGGCCGCGGTGCTCACCGGATTCGCCTTCGCCGCCCCGATCGCGGCCTGGGCGGTCATGGTGACGAAGGAGAACTCCTTCGCCTATCTGTTCAGGTTCGGCATGATGCCGCTGATGCTGTTCTCCGGGACGTTCTTCCCGCTGTCTCAGCTGCCCGGCTGGCTGCGCCCGCTCGCCTATGCCACGCCCCTGTGGCATGGCGTCGCGCTGTGCCGCGCGCTCAGCCTAGGCCGCGCTGACCTGCCCGGCGCGCTCGGTCATGTCGCCTACCTGGCTGCGCTCGCGTCCGCCGGGATCTGGGCGGGAGCCCGCACCTACCGTAGGCGGCTCTATGTCTAGCGGCTTCTTGATCGAGCGGCACGCCCGGGTCTACCGGCACGCCTGGCTGGTGTTCGCCTCCGGGGTGTTCGAGCCGCTGTTCTACCTGCTGTCGGTGGGCCTGGGGCTGGGCGTGCTGGTCGGCAAGGTGCCCGGACCCAGCGGCCAGCTCATCCCGTACCGGGAGTTCGTCGCCCCCGGCCTGCTCGCGGTGTCCTCGATGAACGGCGCGATGTACGACTCCACGTTCAACATCTTTTTCCGGCTGAAGTACGCCAAGCTCTACGACGCCATCCTCGCTACCCCGATGCGGCCGGCCCAGGTAGCGCTCGGTGAGATCGGCTGGGCCCTGCTCCGCGGCACGATTTACGCCGTGGCGTTCACGCTCGTCATGCTGGGGCTGGACCTGGTGCGCTCGTGGTGGGTCGTGCTGGCCGTCCCGGTGGCGGTGCTGATCGGCTTCGCGTTCGCCGCCGTCGGCATGACCGGCACGACGTACATGAAGAGCTGGCAGGACTTCGACTACGTGATCTTGGCCAGCATGCCGCTTTTCCTGTTTTCCGCGACCTTCTATCCGCTCAGCGTCTACCCGCGGGTGGTCCAGGTGATAGTCGAGTTCACCCCGCTGTACCAGGGCGTCGTGCTGCTGCGCGACCTGACCCTGGGCGTGGTCGGCCCCGGGCTGCTGTGGCGGGCCGCCTACCTGGCCGTACTGGGACTGGCGGGTCTGTGGGCGTCCGGCCGGCGCATCGGAAAACTGCTGCTCGTGTGATCCGCCCTTGGCCGAGTCCGAACCGGTAGGCTGCCCGCAAATGCTGGAGGAGCGAGGGACCCAGTCTGACGCCGAACCGGTCCTGCGGGGGACCGAGGCATTCACTGCGGCGCCCGAGACCATGGTTCCTGAGCGTGCCGCCGCGGCACGCCCCAGTAAGCCGCTTGCGGAACCGGCCTCCGGACGGGCGATCGCCGGCGTCTACCGGGACCCGGTCACCTGGGCGATCGCGATCGCTGTCTTCGGTGCGTACACCGCGCTGTCGCTGTTCCGGCTGATTCAGCTCAACCCCACCTCGTGGGATCTTGGCATCTACACCGAGTACGTCAAGCAGTACGCCCACCTCCAGGCGCCGATCGTGGACACCAGGGCTGCGGGCTTCAACCTGCTCGGCGACCACTTCCAGCCGATCGTGGCGCTCATTGCCCCGTTCTTCCGTGTCTTTCCCTCAGCGGCGACACTGCTCGTCGCCCAGGCCCTGCTGACGGCCTTGTCCGTCTTCGCCGTGAGCCAGGTCGCGCGCGACAAACTGGGGACCGGAGCCGGCCGCGCGATCGCGGTCGCATACGGGTTCTGCTGGGGCCTGCAGCAGATGATCGAGTTCGATTTCCACGAGATCGCGTTCGCGGTTCCGCTGCTGGCCTTCTCGCTGTCCGCGCTGGTCCGCGGCCGCGTCAACGCCGCGGTCTGGTGGGCGCTTCCGCTGGTCTTCGTCAAGGAGGATCAGGGTTTCACCGTGGCCGCCATCGGCCTTTACATGATCATCGCCGGCCTGCGCGCGAACGTGGCGGCGGCCGCCGGGGACACCCGCCGCGATCCGAACCCGGTCCCAGTCCCAGTCCCGAACCCAGCCCCGAACCCAGACCCAGATCCGGACGGCCAGCGCCGCATGCAGGCGGGCCTGTTCCTGTTGATCTGGGGTTTCGCCTGGTCGTTTCTGGCCATCGGGGTGATCATCCCGCACTTCAGCCCGGGCCATCATTACGACTACTGGAGCGACGGAGGTGTCTTCGCCCCCGGCGGGCACGTGTCGGTGATCGGCCTGGCCAGGCAGTTCTTGCGGGCGTGGCCCGACAAGCTGCAGACGATGGTCATGCTGCTGCTGCCGACCGCGTTCATCGCGCTGCGGTCGCCGCTGGCACTAATCACCGGGCCGAGCCTGCTGCTGCGCTTCCTGTCTACGAATAGCAGTTTCTGGGGAACGTTCTGGCACTATAACGCGACCGTGATGCCGATCCTGTTCGTCGCGGCCGTCGCCGCGCTGGCCCGGATCCAGGCCGCCATGGACGGCGACGAAGCCGCCGGGTTCCCGAGCTGGGGGAGCGGCCGTCGCGGCCGCAGGCGCGCGGTACTCGCCGGGGCGAGGCGCTATGGCGTGGCCATGATGCTGGCCATCGCCGTGACGCTGGCCTTCCGCTTCCCGCTCAGCGACTTGTGGAACGCCCAGACGTACCGGATCAGCCCGCATGTCGCCTCGGCCGACGCGGCCATGGCCAGGGTGCCCGATGGCGCCACCGTGCAGACCACGCTGGATCTCCTCGCGCCGCTGGGCGCCCGTGCCGACACCTTCTGGATCGGCAACAGCGGCAACCCCAGGACTCAGTACATCGTGTTCGACGGCCAGAACAGCGACTACGCCCCGGCCATTACCGACGTTCCCGCCTTCGTCGCCCAGCTCTACCCGAAACACGTGTACACCCAGATTTTCGACTCCGGCGACGTCTACGTCTTCCGCCTCAGCCGCTAGCGGGGGAGCCGTGACGGGCAGCCGTACTGGTGGGTAGATAGGCTGATGGGCGACGCTATGGAAGCGGACCTATGGGAGGTTGTGCTCCATGGACTTTGGCTATGACGCCAGGACGCTCGACCTGCGCAAGCGACTGCTTGCCTTCATGGACGAGCAGATCTATCCCGCCGAGGCGGTGTTCGCCGAGCAGGTAGCGGCCGCGATCCGGCAGGGTCGTCCGTGGGAGCGGGTGCCGGTCACCGAAGAGCTCAAGGCCGAGGCGCGCAGCCGCGGGCTATGGAACCTCTTCCTGACCGGCAAGGCGGCGGCCGCGGTCCGCCGGCTGGACGCGACGCACCTGCCGGACCCGCCGCTGACCAACCTGCAGTACGCGGCGCTCGCCGAGATTACCGGGTGGAGCCCGGCGCTGGCCCCTGAGGCGCTGAACTGCGCCGCGCCCGACACCGGCAACATGGAGGTGCTGGCCGAGTTCGGGTCGCCGCAGCAGCAGGAACGCTGGCTGCGCCCGCTGCTCGAGGGCACGATCAGGTCAGCGTTCTGCATGACAGAACCCGACGTGGCTTCCAGCGATGCGACGAACATCGCCACCACGATCGCCCGCGACGGCGACGGCTACGTGATCAACGGTCGCAAGTGGTGGTCAAGCGGCGCGATGAACCCGGACTGCCAGATCTTCATCGTGATGGCAGTGGCCAGCGGGCCAACCGCGGACGGCCACGGCCGGCACTCCATGATCCTCGTGCCGCGCGATACGCCAGGGATCACGGTCAAGCGGGGGCTCACCGTCTTCGGTTACACCGACGGGCCGCACGGCGGGCACGCGGAGATTGTTTTCGACCACGTGCACGTCCCGGCCGAGAACATGATCGCCGGCGAGGGCGACGGGTTCGCGATCGCTCAGGCCCGGCTCGGCCCCGGCCGCATCCACCATTGCATGCGGCTGATCGGCGCCGCGGAGCGCGCCCTGGAGCTCATGTGCCAGCGGGCCACCAGCCGTACCGCCTTCGGCAAGGCCCTGGCGGAGCAGGGCGTCATCCAGGACTGGATCGCCGAATCCAGGGTGGGAATCGAGCAGGCGAGGCTGCTCGTGCTCAAGACCGCATGGCTGATGGACACCGTGGGCAACAAGGGGGCCCACACCGAGATCCAGGCGATCAAGATCGTGACCCCGGCGATGGCGGAGTGGGTGATCGACAAGGCGATCCAGGCCCACGGCGGCGGCGGAGTCAGCCAGGACTTCCCGCTGGCCCAGCTGTGGGCGAGCGCGCGATCGCTGCGGTTTGCCGACGGTCCCGACGAGGTGCACAAGAGGTCCCTGGCCCGCCGGGAGCTGAGGAAAGCCACCACTTGAGAAAAGCGGTCGCTTGGGGAAAGCCACCACCTGCGGAAAAGCCACCACGGGAGAAAACGTGACCGGCCCGATGCGCCACTGCCCGTTCGGCAAGTAAATAAGGAGAGAGCTCAGTGACAGACAGAATCGCGATCGTGACCGGCTCGGCCCGCGGCATCGGTGCCGCGACGGCCCGCAGGCTGGCCGCGGACGGGATGGCGGTGGCGGTCCTTGACCTGGACGAGGCCGCGTGCGCGGGAACGGTGAAGGAGATCGCCGATGCGGGCGGCCGCGCAGTCGCGGTGGGTGCCGACGTGAGCAACGGCGACCAGGTCAAGGCCGCGGTGGAACGGGTCGCGGCCGAGCTGGGCGGGCCCACGGTGCTGGTCAACAACGCGGGGGTGATCCGCGACAACCTGCTGTTCAAGATGTCCGAGGGCGACTGGGACACAGTGCTCGGGGTGCACCTGCGCGGTGCCTTCCTGATGAGCCGGGCGGTGCAGAAATACATGGTTGATCAGCATTACGGGCGCATCGTCAACCTGTCCTCCACTTCCGCGCTCGGTAACCGCGGGCAGGTCAACTACTCCGCCGCCAAGGCCGGCTTGCAGGGGTTCACCAAGACCCTGGCCGTCGAGCTCGGGCCGTTCGGGGTCACGGCCAACGCGGTGGCGCCCGGGTTCATCGCCACCGAGATGACCGCCACCACGGCGGCGCGCGTGGGCATGCCGTTCGAGGACTTCAAGCAGGCCGCCGCGGGGCAGATCCCGGTCCGGCGGGTGGGCCAGCCGGAGGACGTGGCAAACACCATCTCGTTCCTGGTCGGCGAGGGCGCTGGCTTCGTCTCCGGCCAGGTCATCTACGTCGCCGGAGGCCCGCGGTGCTGACGGGGGGCCAGATCACGCCGGACGCGCTCGCCGAACGGGTCCGGGCGTTCCTGGCCTCTCACGACCCGGCCCAGCTGGGCAAGCAGGATTTCCTCAACGCGCGCTTCGACGCGGGCCTGGCCTGGGTGCACTACCCGGAAGGCCTCGGCGGTCTCGGCGTCTCCCGCACGCTGCAGGGTGTCGTCGACGCCGAATTCGCGGCCGCGGGCGCGCCGGCCAACGACCCCGAGCGCAACGGCATCGGGCTGGGCATGGCGGCCCCGACCATCCTCGCGTACGGCGACGACGAGCAGCAGAAACGCTGGCTGCGTAAGCTCTGGACGGCCGAGGAAATCTGGTGCCAGCTGTTCAGCGAACCAGGCGCGGGTAGCGACCTGGCCGCGCTGGCCACCCGCGCGGTACGGGACGACCAAGGGTGGATTGTCTCCGGGCAGAAGGTGTGGACTTCCCAGGCGCACCAGGCCCGGCGCGGGCTGCTGCTCACCCGCACCGACCCTGACGTGCCTAAACACCAGGGGCTCACCTACTTCTCCGTGGACATGACCGCGCCCGGCGTGGACGTCAGGCCGTTGCGTCAGCTCACCGGCGAGGCCGAGTTCAACGAGGTGTTCCTGACCGACGTGCGAATCCCCGACGCGGACCGGATCGGCCAGGTCGGCGAGGGCTGGAAGGTGGCCAACGCCACGCTGATGAGCGAGCGGGTCAGCATCGGCTCGTCCCGCGCGGTGCCGCGGGATAGCGGCATGATCGAGCCGACGGTCCGGACCTGGCGCTCCCGCCCCGAGCTGCGCACGCCGGGCCTGCACGACCGGCTGCTGCGACTGTGGACCGAGGCCGAGGTGGCCCGGCTGGCGTCGGAACGGCTGCGCCAGCAGCTCGCCGCGGGCAAACCCGGACCTGAAGGTTCCGCCGCCAAGCTGGTCTTCGCCCGTCTCAATCAGGAAATATCCGGTTTCGAGGTCGAGCTGGCCGGCCGTGACGGCCTGCGCTACGACGACTGGACCATGCGCCGCCCGGAACACGCGAACTTCTTCGGCCGCGGTCCCGGCTACCGCTACCTGCGCGCCCGCGGCAACTCGATCGAGGGCGGCACCTCAGAGATCCTGCGCAACATCATCGCCGAGCGCGTGCTCGGCCTGCCGTCCGAGCCCCGTGTCGACAAAGACGTCCCCTGGAAGGACCTGCCCCGATGAGCGAGGCCCTGCCCGATCTGCTTTCTTCTGATGCCGAACGGGCCCTAGCTGACAGCCTGAGCTCTCTGCTTGCCGACCGGGGCGGCCTGGATAAGGCGCTGGCCCGCACGGAATCCGGCCAGACCTACGACGAGGGCTTGTGGGCCAGTGTCGCCGCGGATCTGGGCTGCGCCGGGCTGCTGATACCGGAAGGCTACGGCGGGGCCGGTGCCAGCTACCGGGAGGCGGCGGCCGCCGCGGAAGCGCTGGCCGCCTCCGTCGCCCCGGTGCCCTTCCTCGGTAGCGCCGTCGTCGCCACGGCCGCCCTGCTGAGCGTTAGGGCCGGTGCCGAGGAGACGTCCGCCTCGGTAAGGGCCGTGGCGGACCTGCTCGGCCGGCTGGCCGACGGCGACACGACGGCGGCGCTGGCGATCCCGTTCGCGACCGCGCCCGGCGCCAGTTACCCGACCTCGGTCCGGCTGGCCGGAACCAGGCCCGGTGACGCGACGGAGGGGATAGCCCGGCTGCGCGGTATGGTCACCGGCGTCGCCGACGCGCTGCCCGCCGGCCTGCTGCTGGTGCCGGCCGATGGCGTGCCGCGCGGTCTGTACCTGGTCGACGTGGCGGCATCGGGGGTGGCGAAGCGGCCGGTGGTGTCGCTGGACATGACCAGGCAGCTGTGCGACCTGTCCTTTGACGACGCGCCTGCCATGCTGATCGCGTCCGGGCCGGTGGCCTCGCGGGCCGTCGACGTGGCGCTGGCCGCGGGCGCGGGCGTGCTGGCTTCCGAGCAGGTCGGTCTGGCCCAGCAGTGCCTGGACATGACCGTCGGGTACGTCAAGGAACGCCGCCAGTTCGCCCGGCCCATCGGGTCTTTCCAGGCGCTCAAGCATCGGCTGGCCGACCTGTGGGTGGAGGTCACCCAGGCGCGTGCGGCGGCCAGGTACGCGGCGGCCTGCCTGGCCACGGACGATCCTGACGCCAAGGTGGCGGTGGCGCTCGCCCAGGCCTACTGTTCGGAGGTCGCGGTGCACGCCGCGCAGGAATGCGTGCAGTTGCACGGTGGTATCGGCTTCACCTGGGAACATCCCGCGCACCTGTACTTGAAGCGCGCCAAGGCGGACTCGATCGCCTTCGGCACCGCAGACGCGCACCGGGCCGCGCTGGGGTCCCTCGTCAACCTGCCTGCCCGGTGAGGTGAGTACTGTGAACGGCGCCTTCGTCCCCGGAGAAGCCGAGTTGCGGGCCCGGGTCGCCCGACTCTCGCTGGAGCAGAAGGTCCGGCTGCTGACCGGAGCGGACTTCTGGGCGCTCTACCCCGAACCCGACGCCGGGCTGCGCCGGGCGGTTTTCTCCGACGGCCCGGCCGGGGTACGCGGCGAGACCTGGGACGAGCGCGATACCTCCGCGAACGTGCCGTCGCCGACGGCGCTGGCTGCCACCTGGGACTGCGACCGGGTCGAGGGCATCGGCGCCCTGCTGGCGAACCAGGCCCGGCGCAAGGAAGTCGACGTGCTGCTCGCCCCTACGGTGAACCTGCACCGGAGCCCTTACGGCGGCAGGCACTTCGAGTGCTTCTCCGAGGATCCGCTGCTCACCGCGCGGATCGGGATCGCTTACGTGCGGGGGCTTCAGGCGGCCGGCGTCGCGGGATGCGTCAAGCACTTCGTCGGCAACGACTCAGAGACCGAGCGGATGACGGTCGACGTCCAGATCGACGAGCGGACCCTGCGCGAGCTCTACCTGGCGCCGTTCGAGGCCATCGTGCGGGAAGCGGGCGTGTGGGCCGTGATGGCGTCCTACAACGAGGTCAACGGGACGACGATGACCGAGAGCCCGCTGCTGCGCGAGATCCTGTACGACGACTGGGGCTTCGACGGGCTGGTCGTGTCGGACTGGACCGCCACCCGCTCTACCGTGGCCGCCGCGAACGCGGCTCTCGACCTGGCCATGCCGGGCCCGGCCAGCCAGTTCGGCCCATGGGGTGACGCGCTGACCGTGGCCGTGGCGGACGGCCTGGTTGACGAGGCCTTGATCGACGACAAGGTCGTGCGCATCCTCCGCCTGGCCGCCCGCGTCGGCGCCCTGGACCCAGCGCCACAGCTGGACCCAGCGCCGCATCTGGACCCAGCGGGCGCTTCGGGCGCGTACGGGCCTGCGGAGATCGCGCGGGACCTGCGGGCCGCCGCGGCAGCTTCCTTCGTGCTGGCCGGCCACGCCGGCCTGCTTCCGCTTGACCGTTCCGGGCTCGGCCAGGTGGCCGTGATCGGGCCGAACGCCGAAGTCGCGAGGACGCTCGGCGGCGGGAGCGCCACCGTCTTCCCGCCGTACACGATCTCGCCGCTCGATGGCCTGCGGGCGGCCGGTCTCGATGTGGCGTTCGCGCCGGGCGCCCTCGCGCACCTGCGCACCTCGGCGGCCCGCGCGCCCTGGCTGCTGCGACCCGATGGTACCGGCCCGGGAACCGAGGTCCGGTTCTTCGCTCCCTCCGGTGAGCTGGCCGGAGCCGAGCGGCGTGCGGGCGCCGCGTTCCGGTGGATGAGCGGATTCGGGGCGGCGGGCGCTGCGGAATCGGTCGTCCGGCTTGAGATCAGCTGCGTGATCCGGGCCACCGACGCCGGCCAGTATCAGCTTGGTGTCTCCGGGCTCGGGCATTTCCGGTTGCTCGTGGACGGCGCCGAGGTCCTCGATGTCACCCTGTCGCTGCCCGAGGGCGCGGACGTGGTTGAGGCCCTGATGGCGCCTCCACAGCAGCTGGCCCCGGTCAAGCTGGCCGTCGGCCAGTCGGTCTCTGTCCTGCTCGAGCACGATGTGCATTCCTCGCCGATGGCGGGCATCGGCACGTTCCTCGAGCTCAGCCTGGAGGTGCCGCACGGCACCGATGACGAGGAGATCGAGGCCGCGGTCTCGCTGGCGGCGGCCAGCGACGTGGCCGTGGTCGTGGTCGGCACCACGGCTGAGGTGGAGAGCGAGGGCTTTGACCGTACGTCGCTGGCGCTGCCCGGACGACAAGACGAACTGGTCCGCCGGGTCGCGGCGGCCAACCCGCGGACCGTGGTGGTGGTCAACTCCGGCGCCCCGGTCCTGATGCCCTGGACCGAGGAGGTAGCCGCGGTGCTGCTGACCTGGTTCGGCGGCCAGGAGTTCGGGCACGCGCTCGCCGACGTCCTGCTCGGGGACGCCGAGCCCGGCGGGCGGCTGCCCACCACGTGGCCCGCGAGCGAGGCCGGGGTGCTGTCCACCCAGCCGGACGGTGGCGTGCTCGCTTACACCGAGGGCGCGAACATCGGCTACCGCGGCTACGACCGTGACGGCCGGG
Source organism: Actinomycetota bacterium (assembly GCA_003168295.1). The sequence continues at coordinate 3,231 of PMST01000189.1, read as the reverse complement.
CGCCGCTCTATCCGTTCGGTCACGGCACCGGCTATACGACCTGGTCCTATGACTCGATCACCGTGGACCGCAACGTTCCTGGCGCTCCCGGCGGCCTCCGGGTGGCGGCCTGCGTGCAGGTGCGAAACACCGGGGCGCGGCGCGGCCGGGAGGTCGTCCAGGTGTACGCGTCCCGACCGGACTCGGCGGTAGAACGCCCGGTCAAGTGGCTGGTCGGCTTCGCCGTCGTCGAGGCCGACCCGACCGAGACGGTCGACGTCGGGATCGGGATCCCCGAGCGCGCCTTCCAGCACTGGTCAGACGCGGGCTGGACGCTCGAGCCCGGCACCTTCGCGCTCGCGGCGGGGCCCTCGTCGGCGTCCCTCCCGCTGGCCGCCCGCGTCGAGCTTACGTAGCCGGGAGCGCCGGGACGCTGACGGCCTCGAGCGGCCCGGACACGCGGTTCGTCACCAACGGGGTCTACCGCCTGATTCGAGCGCCATCTCGCGCATGGCGAGATGTTACGCCACTATGGCCGGGTGGCCTCTCGTGCCGAGCTTGCCGGCCTCGTGTGGCGGATAAAAGGCGTTTTATCGCCAGGGCAACTTTCGTCTCTGTTACAGGAACGTGACACGGCACGAATCGCCTTGCTGGCAAGGGGTTTCACTGACCGCGGACCGCTCCGAGCGGCCCGTCAGGCTACCTGCAGTGACATGTCAAGTTAACGTCGCAGCCACTCGTTACCGGCCGCGTAACAAACGGGAAATACTCCCGAAACTCGCGCATGGGACACATGCCTTGCAGGAATACGGAGCGGCCGGGGTATTGCCAGCAAAAGTTGGACCCCTGAAGGCCCAATTGCCCCATGGAGGCGTAGTGAATCCATATCCCAGCTGGCTTAGCTCAGGGGATAACTCCTGGCAGATGACAGCGGCGACGCTGGTCGGGCTGATGTCCATCCCGGCCCTGGCTGTGCTGTACGGCGGCCTGGTGCAGAAGAAGTGGGCCATGAACACCGTGATCATGGTGTTCGCCACCTTCGCCCTGACCTTGATCACCTGGGTGCTCTGGGCCTTCAAGATGGGCTTCGGCACCCCGCTGATCAGCACGTTTGTAGGTGATCCGCGGACCGTGCTCGGCGCCGCCGCCGAGCAGGGACAGGCGAATATCCCGCTGCTCAACGGCCTGATGCCCGCGTTCAGGTTCCCCGAGTCGTCGCTGGTGTACTTCCAGTTCGTGTTCGCGGCGATCACGCCGATCTTGTTCATCGGCAGCGTCCTCGGCCGGATCAGCCTGAAGGCCTGGATGATTTTCGTGCCGCTCTGGATCACGTTCGCCTACGCGGTGAACGCGTTCATGCTGTGGGGCGGCGGCTACTGGGCGGGCAAGGGCGCGCTCGACTTCTCCGGCGGCTACGTCATCCACCTGGCTGCGGGCGTGTCAGGCTTCACCGCGGCCTGGGTGATCGGGCCCAGGCTCAAGCGTGACCGCGAGCGGGCCATCCCGAACAACCTGCTGTTCGTCGCGGTCGGCGCCGGAATCTTGTGGCTCGGCTGGAACGGCTTCAACGGCGGTGACCCCTACTTTGCCAGCCAGGACGCCGGCGCCGCCGTCATCAACACCAACCTCGCGACGGCCGTGGCCATGATGACCTGGATCTTCATGGACATGTTCCTGAGCAAGGAGAAGAAGGCGACCTTCCTCGGCGGCCTCAACGGCTTGATCTGCGGCCTGGTCGGCATCACACCGGCGGCCGGCTACGTGAACGGCCTCGGTGCCATCGTGATCGGGCTGGTCTGCTCCTCGGTCGTCTGGGTGGCCTGGTACACGCTGCCGAAGTACGTATGGCCGTTTAATAAGGTCGACGATGCGCTCGGTGTGGTGTATACACACGGCATCGCCGGGTTGTTTGGTGGTCTGCTGGTCGGCCTGCTGGCTGATCCGAAGATGATCGAGTACCTCGGACTGGGCAAGAATCCTTCGATATCTGGCGCCGGGTTGTTCTACGGGCACCCGAAGCAGCTGGCCATCCAGGCCGGCGCCGCGCTCACGATCATCATCTGGGACTCGGTGGTCACCTTCGTGCTGCTGAAGGGGATCGGCCTGTTCGTCAAGCTCCGGATACNNGGCGAGGAGGCCTACCCGTCCGAGGACCTGGTCAGCGTCGGGTCCTCCATGGCCGACGAGGCGTCACCGGCGCCGCGGAAGCCTGAGAAGGCACGCACAGCGGACGAGGTGTAGTTGCCCCGCTCCTAGGCCTGCGCTGCGTGCGGCCGCANNGTCTGGGCTCGGCTGCTGGTCCCGAAGCTCCCGGCGCTAACCCGAAGCTCCCGGCGGCTAACCCGAACCTTCACCCTGCACGGCCGCGTGTCGCTAGTCCGGCCTTGATCCGGTCCGCGCCCGGATTAATACCGTTCCAGACGTAGTTACCGGTATAAGCCGTTACCGGGTAAAAGCCGACCGGATCATGGCGGTAACCTGTCTGGCGGGGTGAAACTATGACCGAGCCTGTTGTCACGGCAATAACCCTGGTCACGGAAGATGGTGTCCCCATCGAGGCCATCCATCTTCCCGGGACGGGGGACCTCGCGATCGTGGTCGNNTCGCGCACGGGTTCACGCTGTCGTGGCAGCGACCTAACGTCTGGCGCATTGCCAACCGGTTCAACCGGATGGCCGGCGTGCTGACGTTCGACTTCCGTGGCCACGGACGCTCCGGCGGCCTGTCCACGCTGGGTGACCGCGAGATCAAGGACCTCGACGTGGTGGTCGCCTACGCGCGCCAACTCGGCTACAAGCGGATCGCCGCGGTCGGCTTCTCGATGGGCGCGTCGGTCGTTCTCCGGCACGCTGGCCTGATCGGCGGGCTCGACGCGGTCGTGTCGGTCAGCGGCCCGGGCCGCTGGTACTACCGAGGCACCGAACCCATGCGGCGCGTGCACTTCGCGGTCGAGCACAGGCTCGGCCGGTTTGTCACCCGCCGGTGGCTGAAGACCCGGATCAGTCCGGAAGGCTGGCAGCTGGTCCCGGTCCCCCCGGCCGAGGCGGCGACCAAGATCGCCCCGGTCCCGTTGCTGATCGTGCACGGCGACAAGGACCCTTATTTTCCGCCCGAGCACGCGCGGCAGCTGTACATGGCGGCCCGGGAGCCCAAAGAGCTCTGGCTGGTGCCGGGAATGGGCCATGCCGAGGTCGCCTGCAGCCAGGAACTGGTCGATCGCATCGGCCGCTGGGTCGATCAGGCCGCGGCGCC
>PMST01000654.1 GCA_003168295.1 Actinomycetota bacterium | reverse complement strand
CAGCTGGAACGGCAGCAGGCCGGCCCGGCGGGCGGTATCGCCGAAGGCGATGTAGGCCAGCGCGATCTCTGGGCTGTGCGCGAAGACCTTCTCGGCCGCGGTAGCGTCCGCGCCGAAGACCGGCTCATAGGCCGCCGGAGCCGCGAACGGGATTCTCGGCATATCAGTTACCACCTTTCGGGGAGCGCGGGTTATCGCTGTCGACGGATCCAGACATGGCTGAGCTCGAGCATCGTGGTGAAACCCGGCTGAACACCGGAAACGGTCACCCCGGGTTTGCGGCTCTCGCGCAGGTAGGACGACGCAGCCGCGATGTCGTCGAACCAGAGCTCGGCGATACCGTCATAGCCCCATCCCGGCGGCGTCGGCAGCACGATCTGGTTGTGCACGTAGCGGCGCACGTGCAGGCCGAACGCAGCGCTCGTCATCACGGCCCGGGCATGGTCGCCGGTCCAGGCGAGCAGGAAGGACCGCAGGTCAGTCCCCGGCCGCCGGCTGACCAGGTCGAGCACCACGACCTGGCCGCGCTCGCCGTCAAGCAGAACGTGCTCGACTCCCGTCATCGAGGACTCGCTCACGTAGTCGGAGAACACCCGCTTCTCGTCGGTCCGCAGAACGGGGATGCCCTCTTGGTTGTACACGTCCACGGCGTCGAACAAGCTCCTCAGCCCGAGCAGGTTGGCACCGTCAAACTCCTGCGTGAGGCCGAGATCATCGGCGAGGTCGGTCACCACCCGCTTGCACTGGATCACCGAGTCGAATCGCCTGCCGACCTCCGGGAACGAGCCCGACAGGACGGCGTGCTGCCGCCAGTTGACCACGAACTCGTCGTAGGACGTCGCCGGGTTGCGCTTCGCGAGGTAGATGGTCTTTATCACCGGGACAGCCCCTTCGTCTCCTCGGCCAGGCCTACTGCCGCGAGCGCCGCGCTGATGTCATCGAGGGCACTGAAGACCGCCGCGGCCGGGGCTGACGGCAGCACGAAGATCACCCGGTCCAGGGCCAGGGTCGCCAGGGACTCCAGCCGCCCCGGATCCGGGCGGGCGCCGACCGCCGTGACCGGGACCGGATCGCGCCCCCGCTCGCGGCAGGCATCGCCGAGCTCACCGATGAGCCCGGGAAGCGCCGACGTCTTGAGCATGTTGATGTCCGGCATCCAGCCGTCCGCGTATTCGGCGATGTCGCGGAACGCACGCGCGCCGCCGCGACCGCCGACGATGAGTGGCGGCCACGGCTGCTGAACTGGCTTAGGCCACAGCCACGACTCCTCGAAGGAGACGAACCGGCCCTGGTAGCCGAAGTTCTCCTGCGTCCACAGTCCCTGCATGGCCAGCGCGGTCTCACGCACACGGGACCGCCGGGTCGCCGGGTCGACGCCATGATCGCGCATCTCCTCGAGATTCCAGCCCAGGCCCACGCCGANNCCGCCTTGGCCGTGACGATCGGGTCGTGCTGCGCGAGCAGGCAGACGCCAGTGCCGACCCGCAGCCTGCTGGTGGCGGCCGCCGCCACGGTCAGGGCAACGAACGGATCGAGCGTGCGCGAGTACTCGCGCGGCAGGTCCTGGCCGCGGTACCACTCGCTCTCCCGGCTGGTCGGGATGTGGGTGTGCTCGGAGAGCCAGAGCGACTCGAAGCCACGGGCCTCGACCTCCGTCGCGAGCTCGGCGACACCGACGCTCTCGTCGGTGGCGAAGATAAGCACTCCAACCTTCATTCCTGACCTCCGGCGACGGTACCGATCCGGACGACTCCGGTCCGGGCCAGGGTCGCGCCGATCTCGGCATCGCACTCGTCGGCTGACCCGAGCAGGACCGACAGCAGCATGGCGCGGCGCAACGGGTGGCGCCAGGAGTGCTCCCAGGTATAGCCGATCGCCCCGAGCGCCTGCTGCCCGTTCGCGGCTATCGTGTTCGAGGCACGGCTGGCCATCCCCTTGGCGACCGCGGCCGCCAGCGGCGTACGCGTCCGCCAGGCCTCGGCGGCGAGTTCGCCGGCCGCGCTGAGCTCGACTTTGGCGTTGGCCAGTGAATGCTGGACCGCCTGGTTCGCACCCAGCGGACGGCCGAATTGCTCCCGCACCGTCACGTGCCCCACCACGATGGCGAGCAGGTCGCCCGCCACGCCGATGAGCTGGTGCGCCAGCGCGCGCCGCGCCGCCATCAGCCCGGTGGCCCAGCCCTCTTCCGTGCCGGCCGGACTTGCGGCCGACACCTCAGCGGTGACCCGGTACAGGCCCGCGGACTTGTCGAGTCCGCCGACCGGGACGGCCCGGCACGCGCTGGCCGGCACCGCCTGCAGTTCGATTCCAGCCGGGGTCGGCACCGGGCACAGGACCTGCTCGATGCTCTCGTCCACGACGTCGAACGTCAGCCCCGAGAGCTCCGATCCGGCCAGGGACGCGCCGCGCTGGCCCGGCACGGGATACAGGACCCGTGTCGTGGCCCAGGGGTACGGCCCGCCCACGGCCGCGAGCACGACCGAATCCAGCGCCGGGCCGGTGAGCCGAAGACGGCCCATCTCCTCGAATAGCGTGACGACCGCGAGCCGCGGCTCGCTCTCCAGCAGCTCGTCCCAGCCGAGCTCGGTCAGCCGGGCATGGTTGAAGGCGGGCGACTCCTTCGCCGCCGCGGCGATGGCGTGGCGGACCTCGCCCGAGATGTCAGCCGCGGGCACGGGGAAGCCCCAGCACTCGCTGCGCGACGATATCGCGCTGGATCTCGGCCGCCCCGCCGTAAATCGAGGACGACCGGGTGTAGAAATAATCTCCCCGCCAGCGGGCCATGTCCGGGCTGTCGTCCAGCTCGAACCGGCCGCGCAGCACATCCCTGGCCAGGTTCAGCACCGCCTGCTCCGACGACGACAAAAGCAGCTTGTCGACCGAGACCTCGGGGCCGACGAAGTCACCTTCGCCCAGGCGGCGCAGCGTCCGGCGGGCGACCATCCGGAGCGCGGTCACCCGGCCGTAAGCGGCCCCGAAGTCACGCTCGAACCGCGCGTCGGTGATGTACGGCCGCAGCATCTCCAGCTGATGCAGGCACCACGCCTGCCGCATCCAGGCATACATCCCGCGTTCCCACTGCATGAGGAACATCGCGAACGCCCAGCCCTGGTTCTCGCCTCCGATCAGCCGGTCAGCCGGGATGACGGCGCCGTCGAAGTAGATCTCGCTCAGCTCGTTGCGCCCGGTCATCGTGGTGATGGGCCGTGCCTCGACGCCGGGCGTGTCCATATCGACCAGGAAGGCCGAGAGCGTCCGGTGCCGGCCGGATTGCTCGCCGGTCCGCGCGAGCAGCACGCAGCGGTCGGAGACCGAGGCGTAGCTGTTCCAGACCTTGTGACCGGAGATGACCCAGCCGTCGCCGTCGCGCTTCGCGCGGGTGCGCATCGCCGCCATNNTCAGCACCTCGAGTGTGGGCAGAGTCTCCGGCAGGGCGTAGCCGGCCGCGCTGAGGCTCTCGTATACCTGCGCGCGGCGCTCCGCCGAGCCGCCGGTGCCGCCGATCTCCGCGGGCCATCCGGCCCGTAGCCAGCCCGCGTCGTACAGCAGGTTCTGATAGCGCCTGGGGAACGCGGTGACCTGCTCGACGCTGAGGCTCTCGTCGGGCTCGTACTCGCGCAGCACCCCGGCATTGTCGGCGATCCAGCCGTCCAGGAGCTGCTGGAACTCGCCGGCCGGAAGCTCACCGAGCTTCTCAGTGATCTCGGTCGGCACCTGAGTCCTCCGATCCGGCCGCGGCGGCCTTCTTCTTCTCGGCCTT
>PMST01000589.1 GCA_003168295.1 Actinomycetota bacterium | reverse complement strand
CCCGCGCTCATCCACGCGGCCGCCAGCGGCAAGCCCCTGGACCTGTCCGGCCTGCTCATCCCGCCGCATCTCGGCGACGGGCTCGACCTGTGCTACGTCAAAGACACCGGCCGCGCGATAGCCCTAGTCCAGCTTGCCGGGCATCTCCAGCACCGCACCTACAACGTCGCGTCCGGGCGGGTGACCACGAACGCAGAGGTGGTCGCGGCGATCCGCGAAGCCGTGCCCGAGGCCGAACTCGGCCTCCCGGCCGGCGCCGGCCGGCCAGGTGCCGCTCTTGACATCACCCGGCTCCGCCAGGACACCGGGTTCGAGCCGGAGTACGACACCGTCCGTGCAGCCGCCGGCTACATCGCCTGGCTCAGGGCGGGCAACGAACGCTGACTCGCACCGGCGGCAGTCCCGCCGCCACGTCGCCGGCATCAGCCCGGTGCGGTCAGATCTGGCGAACACCGGCTTTGCCGGATCGCGGGCACGGTCGCCCGTCACGAACAAGGGCGGTCGCTGCGCATGAGCAAGCCACACGTCCGGACCCTGGAGCCCGTCATGACCGTCGACCTGGACACCCTCCTGACCGCACTCTACGTGGAACTGACCGACCAGATCATCCCGTTTCGCGGGCCCGGCCGCCGCGGGCCGGGAAGGCCGCCGGAAGTCACCGACGCCGAGCTCGCCTGCCTGGCCGTGGCTCAGGTCCTGCTCCGGTGCGACAACGAGCGGCACTGGCTGCGCGCCGCCCCGCGTCTGGCCGGGCCTCCCGGGATCCACCCGGACCCCGCCCGCCTGCCGCGGCCGTTCGGGGTCTAGCCGGTTTCAGCCCGAATTCGGGCTTTTCACTCACAGCGCGCTGAGCGGCTTCGGCGTGAATGCCAATTACAGCCACACTACGTCGCAGGTAGCTTTCCCCCAGAGCGGGAGTCTTTTGCATTGCACTCACTGCCGCTTTTAGCGGCCGGCGATCGGCAGCGGCGCTACATGCTCACGGATCACTCATCTTCAGAGTTGTAAGCTCCGATGAGCGAAGGCCCCTGAAAGTTCACAGTGAACGGCACGTCCCCGGAGATGCCGCTGGCTTCCCAGCGAGACATCTGCACGGTCTTCCCCATGTGCTGCGCGAAGAAGCCGCCGCAGTTGCCGGGACAGAAATCGAGGGTGTCGACGACGGTGTAATTCACAATGGGGTTGATGACCATGGAGCCGTCGGTGTTCTTGAACACCTGGGCAGAGACGCGGGCCGAACGGCTGTCTTCCTGCGCTCCCGAGGTATTGGCTCCCACGGTACAGAAGCCCTGATTGGTGCCGACGCCCCCGGCAATGAGCCCCGGGACCTCGAACGGATCGGTGTAGACCAGGCCGCTGGTGGCCAATTGATTGAACTGCTGCTTGAGAGAGTCCTTGCGGGGGTCGGTTTCGTAGTCCACCGTGACCCAGCTATCGGGAGTGGGGAAGGTGGGCGGATTGCTCTTTATATCGGCCTCAACCAGGTGGTGAATTTGTTCGCTGACATAGCGGGTGGTTCGCGAGGAGGCGAAGTCCGATCCGTATTCGGCGCTGATGTCACCGGCTGGCCCTGGACTGAAGACGTACTTGCGGAAGAGAGGCTCCGCATGGGGATTGGCCGTGGCGATGGTGGACAGGACTGATTCGCCGTCCCTGGCGCGATCGTCGAGAGCCTCCTTCAACGTGCCGAATGGCCTGCAATAGGTATCCGGGCAATCCGGGTTGACTGCGCAGGACATGAAGGGCGGCGGATACTGCCCTGCTACGCCTGCATCCCTGGGATCGCCAGTACCGCTGCCTCCCCCAGTGGTGATTTTGGGCTGCTCCACTGGAATGATCTGTGATGCGGAGGAGATGGTGGCGCGGCGGTTCTGGGCTTCGGGCCCAAACTCGGCGGTCTCGCCCTGCATGAGGAGGCTAATGGCGACTTTGGACAGCCCCGGATACTTGGACGCTGAGGGATGCATGAGTTCGTTCATTACGGCGGAGGCACGGAGGCAGGAGAGCTTCCAGTTGAGGGGGTCGTCGCCGGGCTCGCTCGCATAACCGTCGACGCGCAGGGCTTTGTTGGGCTCGGCTTCATGGTGGCGGTTCAGGTAAGCCCCGATTTTGGCTTTCTCCGCGGCTCCGAGAGTGGTTCCCAGATTGGGGAAGAGGACGAACTCGTCCGCGGGCGCATTCCAGTCCGGGATAGTGCAGCTAAGGCCAGCCGGCACCTTGCGGACGTCGCCCATACGACGGATACGGCCTCCGTCGCCGGAGTTTTGCTGACCGACGTGGGCGAGTTCGTGGGCCAGGAGGCGCCGGCCCTGTTCGGTTCCGGGGCGATACTGCCCAGCGGCGAAGACGATATTGGCGCCGGAGGCGTAAGCGAGGGCATTGACGGACTGGGCGGATTCGGCTGCGGTGTGGCCGGTGTGGATGCGTACACGGCTCAAGTCGAAGCCGAAGCGGGGGCCGAAGAAGTCCAGGTCCTGGGTGGCGAGCGGTTGGCCAGGTGAACGTAGGACTTCTTGGACGATTGAGGGCGCGGCAGTTCCGTCAAGTGCCGCAGCGCCGTCCGAATCTTTTCGCGACAGCTTGATCGGAGGCTCTTGCTTCTTCTCCTCTGCTTCGCACGCGGCGCACGTCTGCCCCGAGACGTTTTCTTCGTAGGCAACGCACCTGCGCCGCACGACGTTTCCTTCACTTGGCGTGGCGCGCCGCACAGGATCGGGCGTACGCATCACTTGCTCGGCGACACGATCGGCTTCGCACTCGGCGCACTTGCGGGAAATTTGCAGCGGTGCCTTGCCGACGCGCAGCGACGGATCAGGCATGCGCATTATCCGATCGGCGACACGGTCCGCTTCGTGTTCCAGCGGATCGTTGGTCCGCCCGATCGCCAGTTTGAGCTCAACCACCCCTTGCGGATCCGTGCGGTCTTCGCAGGGCGCAGCCGCCTGCGCGCACGACAGAGGGACCCTGGATGGCGGCAACATCGATGTCGATCCGATCGCAAGGTTTGGCTGGCTGTTGCCCGTTAGTGATTCTGCCGGAGCGTCGTTAAACCCACGGATTAGCCCGAAGGCCGAGGGGAAGTTCCGGCCCGTCTGTGCGGTCTGAGACAACTGGTCTCGGAGTGCAGTGACTCTTGAAGGAGGCAGCGAAGCATGTCCTGCTCTAGCTGCCCTCGCCGGTATCGGGGTGTGCACTGCATCCGCTAGCCGTGCGTGCTGCGGCGCCGCGCCGCGGGTGGACGAACTAGGCACGGCGCGGGTGTCGCGCTGGATGGCTGCGTCCCCGACTCCGACTCGGGCCCGCACCGCGCTTAGTGCCTGCACCATCGCGCCAGCCTCCATGCCGATATACTTGACCGTCGTCAACACCATGTTGGCGGAGCACCGTCACGTTCCCGTCACCGCCCCGTCACCGGGACCATTACGTGGCGCACAGGGCACGGCCATCAGCGCAGGCGGGGCCGTGATCCGTCGGGCCATTAGCGGCCATTAACCCCAGTTGACGAGCGGTCTCTCACGGTTGCCCCAGACACCCCGCGCCGGAGGTCGGGCCCCCATAGCAGCCCGAACCGCACAGCTTCCCCAGCCGACAGTCCAGCCTCTAATCCTCCAGACCGTCGGTCTGGAGGATTCCCGTGGAACGGGTCGTGGAACGGCAGGACTTTCTACATCACCGGCCGCCCGCAGTCCCAGACCGCGGCCACCATCAAGGACCTGACCAGCGCGGGCTACGCCGTCCACCGCAGCCCGGGCGCCTGTTCCTGAAGCCGTCCACCCCCGCCGTCCTACCTGCACTGCGCCAACCCGTCGGACTGCACGACGACGGAGTACAGGTCCGGCACCCGCAAGTACATCTCCAGCCTCGGCTACTCCATCGTGGCCGACTTCGGCGACCAGTACAGCGACCTGGTCGGCGGCGACGCCGGCCACCAGGTCAAGATCCCGGACCCGATGTACTACATCCCCTAACCGGCACCGTCCCGTGCGGCTCGCCACGCCAGCGGCGGGCCGCACGCCGGGCCGCCTAGAACTGGCTGGCGCTAGTCATCCGGCCGGCTGCGCGGCGGCAGCTAGCGCTATCACGGCGCCGGCCAGCCCTTCGGCGGTCAGGCGGTACCGTGCCCCTGCGGGCTGGCCCGGCGGCGTTATGCCCGGCTGGGCTATCTGGGCCAGGCCACCTGCGGCCAGTCGGCTCAAAATCGCGTGCAGTTGCTCCGGCGTCACTCCCGCCTGCACAAAAGGTCATCTCCCAGGCTTGCCCACGCGTCGGCGCGCGCGAGATTCACGTCGCGCTGCTCACGCTGCGGAGGTGTCGATGAGCATGGTGTTTCTCAGGCATCCCTGGTCATCATTCGCCATGCGCCGAGGATCGTCCAGCCCGCCAGCCAGGCGATGATAACGCAGGCGGCCTCGGCGGCCGACTCAGGCAGTAGTGCTTGCGCGGCGCCGGGGCGCCCTACGCCTCCGGCTACCCCCGGCAGCCCGAATGCCAGCGGCAGCCCGGCTGGTTCCAGGTGCGTCATGGCCAGCCCGACGAATGATCGTTGCAGGTCCTGCAGATGCGGGAGGTCACCCGCGGAAAGGATCGGCGTCAGGATCATCTGGAGCACGATGAGCAAGATCACCGGGACGAGCCTGCTCCCCATCAGCGACGCGAGCCCGAGACCGAGGATGAAGGCGACGGTGGCTTCAAGCTCGATCCACAGCCCGGCCTCGATCATGAGGGAGATCGGCGGGCGGGCGAGAATCTGGGTGTAACCCTGGTAGTCCTGGCTGGCAATCTTGACGGCCAGCGCCTCCAGCTTGGCGGGCGCGGGCTGGCTAGGAGTGACTGCTGACTTCGACCAGCCGGGGCACGCGACATTCCCGGGAGTTTGCCTGTTGTAGGGGAGAAGGCAGATGACCGGCTCGGCGCGGTCCGCGGCCCAGTTCTCGAAGCCGGGGCGTGACAAGCCGGGAGGTATGTTCACGTTCGAGTCATCGATGAAGGCCGGTGCGGCGAAGACGCATACCGCGCAGACGATCGTGTAGCCGATCGCGACCAGCGACGCGACAATCGCCAGTCCGGCGGGGATCCGGGCCAGGAAGAGCGCCAGCCGGGACCGGCCGGTCACCACCAGGTGCCGGAACATTCCTTCGGCGAGGTCGCGCGATCCCGCCGTGCAGCCCACCGTGGCCGCAACGATGAAGCCGAAGGTGGGCAGGAAGCCGGCGACCAGGACCACGAAGATCATGTCGCCGCCGGCGGGCGGGTTGGCGTACGGCGCGAACGCATGGCCAGCCAGGCGAATGAGGAGGAAGACTGCCGGGAACCCGATGTTCACCACGACGAGGGCGATCATGAGGCCGCGCCGTTTGCGCAGCTCCATGATTCTGGTGGCGATCATGCCGACGGTGGGAATCGGGGAGCCCCGGCGGTCGCGCGAGTGACCGGCGAGCTCCGTCTGGAGTGCCTGGCGGGGCGCCGGTGCGCCTGTGGGCATGGTCGTCATTCCTGGTCCCCCAGTCTGCTTGTGACCTGCAGGAACCACGATTCGAGCGAGGTCTGGACCGGCTGGAGCCGGTAGACGGAGATTCCGCCTTCGACCAGAACGCGGTTGATTTCGGCGATGACGCCGCGCCCCGTGCCCGCAGGCAGCGTGATCTCCAGCCCTAGCGCCGACGGCACGGCCTCGACGCGGGCACCCAGAGTGGTGCCCGCGAGCAGGGCACGGGCCCGGCCCGGTTCGGAGCATTCGGCCTCGAGCCCGAGCAGCGCCCCCGCCAGCAGCTCGGAGATCGGCCCCTGCGCGATGATGCTGCCGCGGTCCACGATGGCGACAGCGTCACAGGTCCGCTCCACCTCGTCGAGGAGGTGAGAGGACAACACGACGGTACGGCCCTCGGCCACCAGCGACAGGATCATGTCGCGCATCTCAGCCATTCCGGCCGGGTCGAGCCCGTTCATCGGCTCATCCAGAAGGAGGAGCTGGGGGTCTCCCAGCAGGCACGCGGCGACCCCCAGCCGCTGGCGCATCCCCATCGAATACACCGAGACCCGGTCATCGCCGCGGTGCGCCAGGCCGGCGCGCTCCAGCGCTGGCCCGATGCGGTCGCGCGCGGCCGGTTCGCGTGCCGCAGCCAGCAGCCGCAGGTTCTGCCGGCCCGTGAGGTGGGGGTGGAACCGGGGTTCGTCGACGATGGCGCCGACACGAGCGAGCGCCGCGTCGCGATGCCGCGGGACCGGGTATCCGAGCAGGGACATCGTGCCAGCATCGGCGCGGGTCAGTCCCAGCAGCACCCGGATGAGCGTGGTCTTGCCGGCGCCGTTGGGGCCGAGATAGCCGAACGCCGATCCCCGGGGGACCAGGAGCTCAACCCCGTTCACGGCGGTTTTTGTCCCGAAACGCTTGGTGAGTCCGTGAGTCTCCACGGCCCATTGGCTCTCGGCGGCCAGTTTGCCGGGGGTGCCCGGGAGAGCCGCGGTGTTCATCCGATTCCCCTGGCGGCTAACGCTGCCGCCAGCGGCAGCCTGGCGAAAAGCACGATCGTGACGAGGGGTCACCAGATCCCTTCAAACGGCGGCGGGGAACAAGCATCACGGGTCCTTCGCGTTGCCGGGGTGTAAGCATGCGATACCGAGACGGGAACGTCTCGGCGCAGGGTTAGAACTTTGCCAGTCCACGACGGTCTAACGCCGGGCGGAGGCGTATCCGCCCGGCGTTAGACCGTGCCATCCGCCCCGGAGATGAGCCTGAGCGGAGAAGGCCTTACGGCGTGGCATGCGCAAGACTCTACCTATGTAGAGTAAGTTCGTCTAGCTGATCCACGCAAGCTTGTGATCGCCCGAGAAACCGGCAGTCGTTTCGCGCTCAGCGCCCTCGCCACGGACGAAGATCAGCCCCGCGCCGAGGAATCCCACTCCGCTGACGATTTGCGCGGCCACCCTCGAGGGGTCCAGGACGACGAGGCCGGGCTGCAGGACGTCGGTGAACCCGTACTTGCTGATGAGCATGAACAGCGCTGCGCCACTCCGACCAGGGTGTGAGTGCGCAGCCCGGCATTCTTCTGGCGGACTTCTCGTTCCAGGCCGATGCTCGCGGACAGGACCAGGGCGAGGGCGAGTTCCCCGGCCTGCCGCCATCCTTGGCCGTCGAGCGGGCGTGCGGCGGCGGCCCGGGCGATCTCCGCGCTGACTGCGAGCATCCCGCCAGCTTCGGTGAACGCCAGGTGAACTCCATCGGTCTGGAAGATGAACGGACCTCGGTACAGGCCGTGCCATGGAGGCTCGCGGGTCGTTACTGCCCCACCCTGACTGCCGTCTTCCGCTGTGCTCGCCGACCCGCGCGTACTCGGTATCGGCTGCGGCCCGATGGCATCTGCGGGTATCCGTGATGCTGCTACGTATGGCTGAGGCTGCTGCCTTCAACGGCTAGGCGGAGGAAGGCCGTGGCCCTGCTGAAGGTCTCCCCGATGGGCTGAGCGGCCAGTTGAGCCTGGTAGGCGCGGTATCGCGTCATCTCCCACTGCCGTGCGCGCCCCGTGAGCGATGCCGGCGCGGGCTCGGGCAGTGACTTCCAGGTCCAGGCGCCGATTCGGCCGGGGCCGGGGCCGGTGTCAAGTGGCTGGATGAAGTCGGCGGGATCGGTGTCGTAGCCCATCCGGTTGCGGACGAACCGCAGGCCGCCGAAGGTGTCCTCGATGATCGGGCGCTGGGCGTCGCTCTGGCGGGCCAGGACGGCGCCGTAGGCGTCGGGGTGGTAGCGCATCAGGGTGGCGTCGACCATGGTGACCCACCACACGGCCTCGCCGATCACGGCGAACCCGTTGGCCTGGTCCAGGCCGCCGGACCGCATCAGCCGGTCGGTGGTCTCCCGCATCGCGGTGATGGACCAGTCAAGCGGACCNNGCGGCGCGGCGCGAACGACGTGCCGCATTGCTCGCAGTTCCGGGTGTCAGCCACCATCCCATGTTACGCGTAACGGCCGGCGGCCGGGCCGGATGCCGCCACCGCTGCGTTCTGATTCCGGACATCTGGCGTTCATCTGGCGTTCATTCTCAAGTTGGCTGAGCGTTGCCTGGTCTCGGTAACTTCCGTTGCAGTAGGACAACAGCGGCCAGATCCAGGCCACCGTGTCAGGCGGTGGGAGCGGAGCGGTGATGCGTGGCTGAGATCGGGTCCGGGGACTTGGTCGCGGCGCTGGATGAGGCATCGCTGAACCGGTCCCACCTTCGGGCGGTGCTGGCCTCGGGGGTGGGATTCTTCACCGACGCCTACGACTTGTTCGTCATCGGGATCGCCTCCGCGCTGATCACCAAGGACTGGCACCTGGGTTCCGGCCAGCTGGCCATCCTCAACAGCACCATGCTGGCGGCCGCGTGCCTGGGCGCGCTGGTATTCGGGCGTTACGCCGACGTGGTCGGCCGCAAGCGGGTGTACTGGCTAGTCGCCGCGATCATGATCGCCGGGGCGCTGGGATCGGCGCTGTCCGGCTCGTTCTGGGTGCTGATCGGATTCCGGTTCCTGCTCGGCTTCGGCGTCGGCGGTGACTACCCGGTCAGCGCGGTCATGGTGAGCGAGTACGCCAACCGCAAAGACCGCGGCAAGCTCGTCGGGATGGTGTTCGGCACCCAGGCGCTCGGGCTCATCGTCGGACCGCTGATCGCGCTAGCCCTGCTCGGTTCGGGCACCAGCGGTGACGTGACGTGGCGGGTCCTGCTGGCGCTCGGCGCGGTGCCTGCCGCCGCCGTGATCTACCTGCGCTGCCGGATGCCGGAATCGCCGCGCTACCAGGCCCAGGTACAAAGACGAGCGATGCAGGCGGCGAGCCAGACACCCGGATTCACCGGACGGCCGGTCCCCGGCGAAGGACCCGGCGACCCGCCCGAGATAGGGCTGCGGGCCTTCCTTACCAGCCGCCGCTGGCTGATCACGCTGGCCGGGACCGCGGGCTGCTGGTTCCTGCTCGACTACGCCTACTACGGCAACACGATCTCCACCCCGCAGATCCTCGGCCTGATCGACCCGCACGCCTCGACCATGACCAAGATCGCCTTGCAGCTGGCGATCTTCGCGGTGGCCGCGGTGCCGGGCTACGCGCTGGCCATCGCCCGGCTGGACCGGATCGGGCACCGCCGCCTCCAGCTGGCCGGGTTCGCGGTGATGGCCCTGTGCTTCGCCGTCATCGCGCTGGTACCAGGCATGACCACCATGGTGGCGCCGTTCCTGCTGGTGTACGGGGTGAGCTACTTCTTCACCGAGTTCGGCCCGAACATGACCACCTTTGTGCTGCCCAGCGAGCTGTACCCGGTCACCATGCGGACCACCGGGCACGGCATCTCGGCAGGCATCGGCAAGCTCGGCGCCTTCATCGGGGTCTTCTTGTTCCCGGTCCTGCAGACCTCACTGGGCCTGCGCGGCACGCTGCTGCTCACCGCCGGGGTAGCCGTTTCCGGCTTCGCGCTCACCCTGGTCCTGCCCGAGCCCGCCGGGCGCAGCCTGGAAGACATCGCCGCCCGCACGCCCGCCCGGCCCCGGCTGCTGGCCGACCAGCCAGCAGCCCGCTGAGCTAGGGCTGGACCGTGGACCGAGCCGCCGGATAATCCCAGCGCAGCTGGTGCTATCAGTGCCAATGCCCGGTGCTATCGCTGCAGCTAGAGCGTGTGCCGCTCGCGAGCATGCCCTCGTAAACGGCAGGTCAGCGATTCGATCCCGCTCACCGGCTTTCAAAGCCTTCACGTTCAGGCTGGTCCATGTTCACGTTTGAGCTTGCGGCCGCCGCGTAGCTGCCGTGGACTACAGCACCTGTCAGGTAGCCGGGTCCGCCGTCGGCCGATTTCAGCCGCCGTTAATCTCTGCGTGGACGGGCGGGTGTGGGCGTGGTGGCGGCTGGGCTTGCCCGGCCGCCACGCGGGCCGGGATCTGCGGCGCGCGGGTTCCCGCGGCCGCACCGGAAACAGCGCCCGCAGGGAGCCCACGGTGGAGCGGCTCAGGCCATGCCCGGTGCTGGCCTAGCGCCGTGCGGCACCGGGACACCCTGCCTGCACGGGCGCGCTCGGTCCTGCCGGGACTGGTGGGCCCGCAGGTCGGCGTGGGTCTGGTCGCTGCGGGCACCGGGGGGAGACGAAGCATCGCCGGTGCTGCTGTACCGGTGCAGTGCGGGGGCCTGGCCGTCCTGGCCCGGTCGCGGCGGTAGCTGCCTGCGGGAGCGCCTCCGCCCCACTGAGCCGGCCGCCGTGTACGCGATAATGCACGGCACCGCCATGACTGCGAGGAAGGCCAAGAGGAGAAAGACGGGGGTATGTTGGTCGTCCAGGCTGGCGCCGTAACAGAAGGCGAGGAAGGCGACGGTCAGGCAGCTGGCCGACCCGATGGCCGCGTTCCGCACCGGGTGGGCCTGTGTTGGCCGGCTCTGCGGCCGGGCGGGTGGGCCCGGCGGCCAGGCGGTGGGCGGCCCGGCGGGGATGTCGGCGGTGAGCGTGCCTAGCTCGGCGTAGGTCCGTGCGGTGAGTGCCTGGCCTGTCCGCGCGTCGAGCTCGTCTTTGGTCAGCCGGTCCTGCACGAACGCGGCCTTGAGCAGGTCGATCACGTGCTCGCGGTCGGAGTGGGCCGCCCTCAGATGGCCGCGGCCCGCCGCTGGCCCCTCTTCCGGTCCTGTGATCACCGGTACCTCCCCAGCAGCAAGATGCAGGCATGGCGTAGCGCGGCTTCTACCTCGAAGGCTATCCGAAACTCCCGCACGACGATGAAGCCGGGACGGGCTGAGCCGGATGGGCTGGCAGGCCGGCAAAAGGCACCCGGCGGGCGATGACATCAGGTAAGGCGAGGTAGCTGGGAACGCCAGGCGGCCTGCCGGCCCGGTGCGTTGTGGTGCCTTCGGTCGTTGCCACGATGCGCCGTGATGGACCGGTGCTGGACACGACCACCGCGCGGTGATTACCGTGGGCAGCAGGTGCGAGAGGGTGCCTCCGGATCCGCGGGCAGGACGTAGTCCACCTCTGTTTTCAGGCAGCAGATCACGGCGATCTCCCTTCCAGGCCTGCCGCGCGGATCGCAGGCCGGTGAAGGAGACGTCATGGCGGATCTTCCGGCCAGGCCCAGCCTCGATCACCTGCGCCGCCAGGCCCGGGACCTGCTGCGCGCCGCGCAGGCAGGCGACACCGCGGCCACCGGCCGGATCCGGGCCGTGTCAGCTGAGCTGACCTTGGCTACCGCGCAGCTGGCCGTGGCCCGCGAGTACGGCTTCGCGAGCTGGACCAGGCTGAAGGACGAGGTCATCGCCCGCACCGCGAGCCTGGCCCAGCAGGCGGAAGCGTTCTGCGAGGCCAGCATCCGCGACTGGACGGGCCGGGCGGCCCGGATGCTCGAGGCCACCCCCGAGATCGCCGGCTACAACTTCGCCACCGCGGTGATCCTCGGCGACGTCGGCCGCGTGCGTGCCGAGATCCGCCGGGATCCGGGCCTGGCGACCCAGGCCGACGCCCGGTCGGGCTGGACGCCGCTGCACGCAGCCAGCGCCTCGCGGTGGCATCAGCTCGACCCGGCCCGGGCCGAGGGCCTGCTGGCCGTGACCCGGCTGCTGCTGGACGCCGGAGCCGACCCCAACGGCAGCACCGGCGAGCTGGGAGGCCACGGCGGCTGGACCCCGCTGCGCTGCGCGGTCGCCGGCGCGGCCAACCCGCTCATCACCAGGCTGCTGCTGGACCGCGGCGCTGTGCCCGGCGACCACGACCTGTACCTGGCGGGGTTCGGTACGGATGGCCACGAGTGCCTGCGGCTGCTCCTCGGCCATACTGCCGATGTCGCCCAGATCGCCCGGATGGCGCTCGCCGCCCCGATCAGCACCGACTACACCGAGGGCGCCCGGCTGCTGCTGGCGGCGGGGGCCGACCCTAACCGCTACGCCGACGACGCCGACTCGCCGGCTCCGGCGGTCTATGCCGCCGTCCGGTCCGGATGCTCAGCCGAACTGACCGGCCTGCTGCTCGCCCACGGCGCCTACCCAGACACCCCCGGTCCCGACGGGCGCTCGCCCTACGCCCTGGCCACCAGCCAGGGCCGCGCCGACCTCGCGGCGTTGCTGCGCCGCTACGGCGCCGCCGACGACACCACCGGTACCGACCGGTTCCTGGCCGCCTGCCAGCACGCGGACCAGGCCGCGGCTGCGCAGCAGCTGGCCCACGACCCCGGGATGCCCGGCCGCCTCACCACCGCGCAGCAGGCCACCGCGCTGATCCAGGCCGCCCAGAGCGGCAACACCGCGGCGATCACGCTGATGCTCGACCTCGGCTTCCCCGTGGACGCCCGCGGCGACGACGGAGGCACGGCACTGCACGCCGCCGCCTACTCCGGCAGCGCCCCCGCCGTCCGCCTGCTGCTGGACCGCGGCGCCGACATCGAGGCACGCGACATGAGCTGGGACAGCACCCCGATCGAGTGGGCGGGTGTCGGCAGTGGAGAACAACCCGCCGACAACCCCCACCCCGACTGGACCGCCGCCGTCCAAGCCCTGCTCGACGCAGGCGCCTCGGCCCAGGACATCACCCTGTCACCCGATGACCCCAAGCCCCCCAGCCCCGAAGTCGCCGCCCTCCTGCGCCGCCACGGCGAACCCGCCAAGCACGACGCGCGTCGGCGGCCTGACCAACGTATATCTCGGCAAGAGTGACGGACCTGAAGGTGATGGCCTGACCAATAAGGCCGGGTCGTACCCGGCATCGCCGCTATCGGATCGTCGACCGCCGCAGGCGCTTCCTCCTGCGCCAGACGTGCACCGCCAGGTAGACGATGAGGGCGAGCCCGGAGATGGCGTGCCACCTGCCGAACGGCCCGGGTATCGGCAGTTGGATCGGCGCGCCGCGGTTCCAGTCCAGGACGCCTGAGACGAGCACGTTCAAGGTGATGAAAAGGAGCAGCAGGTCCGAAGCGGCGAGGCGGATTGCTCGTTCGGCGATCGTCCGGGCCTGGACGGTCCGGGTGGCCATGCGGGCGAGAGCCCGGGGGCGCTGGGCCAGGTGCACGACCACCAGCGCGACGAAGACAAGGCCGACGTCGGTGTGGATGGCGATCCGCACATGCAGGAGGTCCAGCGTGCCGAGTGCGGCCGCTGCCGAGCCCAGGAGACCGAGGTGGACCGCCCAGCGGGACAGGGAGCGGCGCGCGGTCTGGTGGTCGGCTGACTGCCTGAGCGGCGCCCCGGCCTGCGGTTCGATCGGCGCGTCAGGCATCTGGCACCGCCCGGCGTCCGCGCGTAAGGCCAGCCGGGGGAGTCGCGCCGCGCGATGACGTAGGAACCACGCGGCCGCCGCGAGCAGGAGCACGGCGACGATGACCAGCCAGCCCCGGCCCGTACTGGGATCCCTCGCTCAGCAGCGCCCGTACGCTCATGAGGCACTCAATACCATACCGAGTAGCATACTTAGTATTCTGCCCTGACGGCCACGCGCGGGGGCTGGCGGCGCGCAGCGTCAGGTGCCCAGGTCCCGGAAGGGACGCACACCGCGGCGTTCGGCACTCGGTTCGACCGGTCGAATGGCCCGGGGCTGAGTGTGCTTCCAGGACACCGACATCGAAGCGCCGCCCAGGTCGGATTCGCCGACCTGCCAGCGGCCCCCGGTGGAGCGGACGATCGAGTCGCCGATGGCCAGGCCCAGGCCGGTCCCGGAGCCGCGTTCGGTGGCGCGGTGGAACCGGTCGAACAGCCGGGACCGTTCCGCCTTCGGGATGCCGGGGCCGCTGTCCTCCACGATCAGGCTGATCCGGCTGCCGTGGGCCAGGACCCGGATCCGGACCTGGCCGCCGGGGCCCGCGTAGCGGCAGGCGTTGTCGACCAGCACTCCGGCCAGCCGGTCGATCCACTCGGGCGGCGCGCTGATCAGCACGGGCGTGTCCTGGGTGTCGGCGGTGACGGCCGGGCCGACGCTGCGGAACCGGTCCGCGCAGGCCTGGGCCAGCGTGGCCAGGTCGACCGGCTCATCACCCGGGGGCGGCGGCCGGGAGTCGAAACGGGCCAGCCAGAGCATGTCCTCGACCAGCTGGCGCAGCCGCTGGGTCTCGCCCTGGATCCGGGTAAGCGCGTCCCGGTAGCCGGCGGCGTCCCGCGGGGCGGCCAGGGCGACGTCGGCCTCGGCCCGGATCACGCTGAGCGGGGTGCGCAGCTCGTGCGAGGCGTCGGCGGTGAACTCCAGCTGGCGGCGGCGCGACTGCTCCACTGGGGCCAGCGCTCGCAGGCCCACCACCAGCGAGGCGAGGAATATCGCGGCCAGCACGAGCGGTCCGGCGATGATCTCGGCGTTGCGCAGCAGGTTCTGGGTGTGGGCGTCGCCGGCCAGGCTCTGGCCAGCGACCAGCCAGCCGCTGCCGTTCCGGGCCACCTTGAGCAGGAACTGCGCGTCCCTGGGGCCCAGGCCGAGCGTCAGCGCCAGCCCGTCGCGGGCCCCGGCACTGGCCCGCAGGGTGCTGCGGAAAAGGGACGCGGGCAGGGACGGCGCGCCCGGGCTGTGCGCGGTGACCGTCCCGCTGCCGTTCGCCGCCCACAGGTACACCGGCGCCGAATCGTCGTCCAGGTCGTCATCTGGGTCGCGGCGGCCGCCGGGGTCGCTGGCCGCCTGGATGAGCTGGGACGGGTCACGCCGGACATCGGTGAGCCGGTCGGCCAGCCGGGCTTCGCTCTGCCCGGTCAGGTGCGCGCCCACCAGCAGATTGAGCACGATCACCGCGGCCACGTAGGCTACGGCCAGCACGGCGGTGGCCACCGCGGCGACCTTGACCGCGGGGCTCGGGTGCATCCTGGCTTTCATGCTGGCCTCAGGCCGGGCTGATCCGGTAGCCGACGCCCCGGACGGTCTGGATCCGCACTCCTCCGCCGGTCAGCTTGGCCCGCAGCCTGGCCAAGTGGACGTCGATGGTGTTGGAGCCGAAGGCGTCGGCCTCGTTGTCCCAGACGTGCTGCGCGATCGAGCGGCGGTCCACCACGTTCGGCGACCGGCGCATCAGGATCTCCAGGATGCCGAACTCGGTGCCGGTAAGCGCCGGGGCCTGGCCGCGGACCAGCACCTGGCGGGTGGCCGGGTCGAACTCGACCTCACCGATCACCATCCGGGGCGGCTGGCTGACCTTGGGCCGGCGCTGCAGCGCCCGCAGCCGGGCCAGCAGCTCGCCGAAGTCGAACGGCTTGACGAGGTAGTCGTCGGCGCCCGCGTCCAGGCCGGTGATGCGGTCCGCGGGCGTGTCCCGGGCGGTCAGCATCAGCACCGGCGGGCCGGTGCCGCCCCGGCGCAGCCGGGCCAGCAGGTCCAGGCCGGACAGCCTGGGCATGCGCCAGTCCAGCACCACTACCTCGTAGGAGTAGAAGCGCAGGTAGTTTGCCGCGGTCTCGCCGTCGGGCACCAGATCCACGACGTAGCCCTGCTCCCGCAGCCCGCGGGCCAGGACCTCGCCGAGATTCTCGTCATCCTCCGCGACCAGCACCCTCACAACCCCAGAATGTACTCGCGGCCCGGAGGTCGCAGCGGCGCCGCTCACCGGGAGACCCGGCGCCAGGCGG
>PMST01000110.1 GCA_003168295.1 Actinomycetota bacterium | reverse complement strand
GACCGGGCCGGCGTCTCGCTGACCACCGCCTCCCGGGTGGTGAACGAAGGCGCCCGGCGGGTCGGGCCTCGGCTGGCCGACCGGGTCAACAAGGCGGTCGCCGAACTCGGCTACACGGCCAACCTGCAAGCCAGGGCCGTCGCCACCGGGCAGAGCACGATGGTGGGCATCGTCGTGCACGACATCGCCGACCCCTATTTCTCCTCGATCGCGGCCGGCCTCATCGAGGTCGCCGACGCGCAGCAGCTGCTGGTCTGCATGTCTCCCGCGTCGGGCACCGAGGCGGCCGAGCGCGCGTACGTCGCGCTGATGCGCGCGCAGCGAGCTCGCGCGGTGATCCTGATCGGCAGCCGGTCCGATGACGTCGCGGCCAGGGACGCGCTGCGCGCGGAGATCGCCGCCTTCACCCGCTCAGGCGGCCGGGCCGTGTGCGTCGGCCAGGACCTGCTGGGCGTGGACACGATCCTGCCGGAGAACGCCGCGGGCGCGCAGGCCCTGGCCAACGCCATGGTCGCGCTCGGCCACCGCCGCTTCGCCGTGCTGGCCGGACCGCGCGGCCTGCTCACCGCCCGGGACCGGCTGGCCGGCTTCCTGGCCGGCCTCGCCGCCTGGTCGGTGCCGCTTGAGGCGGCCCAGGTCGTCCACGGCCCGTTCAGCTGGGACGGCGGCTACGAGGCGATGAGCGCGATCCTGGCCGCGACCGAGCCGCGGCCGGACTGCGTGTTCGCCGTCACCGACGTCATGGCCCTGGGCGCGCTGGCCCGGCTGCGGGCCAGCGGCCTGCAGGTGCCCGCCGACATCGCGCTGGCGGGGTTCGACGACATCGCCACCCTCCGCGATGTCTACCCGCCGCTGACGACGGTGCGGCTGCCGCTCAAGCGGATGGGGGAGATGGCCGCGGGCCTGGTCCTCTCCGAGGCCGGAGAAGCCGGCCGGGAACAGCCGCGGGTCATCCCCGTCCTGGGCGAGGTCATCCTGAGAGACAGCACCGTCCCGCGGCCGCCGTTCGGCTGATCTGCCGTCATCCCGCCGGTCGGGAGCCGGACCCGCTCGCCGTCGCATCGCCGACCCTTGCGCACCCAGGCGCACATCAGGTACGTTTCGCAGCAATTGGAAAGCGCTTGCCCATAGGCGGCCCGACCGTAACCCCGGCCGGACCGCAACCCGGCCAGCGCCGTCCGGACGAACGGGGCCCCATGGATGCGGCCGCCGGAGCGGTCAACAAAAGCGGCCCAGGACAAGCGGGCCCAGGAATAACAGGGAACAAGCGGCCAGGAAAGCGGAGGGTGGCGTGGGATCAGCGCAGTGGCAGGACGCCGTGTTGGTCGACGGAGAGTTCCGCAAGCCGGCCGGCGGCGGCACCATCGGCGTGCGGGACAAGGCATCGGGTGAGATCTTCGCCACCGCGGGGCTGGCCAGCGAAGCTGACGTCGACCGAGCCGTCGCGGCGGCCACGGTAGCCCAGCCGGCCTGGGCCGAGCGGACCTACGCCGAACGCGCCACCCTGCTGCGGGATGCGGCGGCCGTCCTGGGCGACCGGGCCAAGGAGCTGCGCGAGCTCATCATGCGCGAGACCGGCTGCATCGGCGGCAAGGCCGACTACGAGATCTCCGCCGCGGCGAGCGAGCTGATCGAGGCGGCCGGGCTGGCGTCCCGCGCCACCGGCGAGGTGCTTCCAACCAGCCATCCCGGGCGGTTCTCGCTGTCCGAGCGGATCCCGGTCGGCCTGGTCGGCGTGATCACGCCGTGGAACTTCCCGCTGGTCCTCGGCATGCGGGTGATCGCGCCCGCGATCGCACTTGGCAACGCCGTGCTGATCAAGCCGTCCCCGGAGACCCCCCTGTCCGGCGGGCTGGCGATCGCCGAGCTGTTCGAGGCGGCCGGGCTTCCGGCCGGCATTTTCCAGGTGCTGCCCGGCGACGTCGAGGTCGGTCAGCGGCTGGTCACCCACCCGGACGTCGCGATGATCCACTTCACCGGCTCGACCACCGTCGGCAGGCAGATCGCCAAGGTGGCGGGTGAACTGCTCAAGAAGGTGTCGCTCGAGCTCGGCGGCAACAACGCGCTCATCGTCCTCGACGACGCCGACCTGGACCAGGCCGCCATGATCGGCGCCTGGTCGAGCTTTCACTACCAGGGCCAGACCTGCATCACCGCGGGCCGGCATATCGTCCAGCGGGGGATCGCCGAGGCGTACACCCGCGCGCTGGCCGCCCGCGCCGAGGCGATCACCGTCGGGAACACGGTCACCGAGGACGTCGGCCTCGGCCCCATGATCAACGAGCGGCAGCTGGACCGGGGCAGGCAGCTGCTGGCCGAGGCGGTGGCCGCCGGGGCCAGGGTCGTGGCAGGCGGGACGACCGACGGGCCGTTCTTCCGGCCCACGGTGGTCGCCGACGTGAGCCGGGACTCCCGGCTGTGGACCGAGGAGATCTTCGCGCCGATCGCGCCCATCGTCGTCGCGGACGACGCGGACGAGGCGGTCGCGGTGGCCAACGACACCAGCTATGGCCTGGTGGACTCGGTGCTGACCGGCGACCCGAACCGCGGCCTGCAGATCGCCAGGCGGCTGCGCGCCGGGATGGTGCACGTGAACGACGCGACGCCGCAGGACGAGGCACTGGCCCCGTTCGGCGGGATCGGCCAGTCTGGTTTGGGCGGCAGGTCAGGCGGTGATTCCAACATCGAGGAATTTACCGNNCTGGTCGACATCTCCGCGTCGACGATGGCCAACATCGGCCCGGCCTACAGCTTCTACTTCGGCTTCGCCGGCATCGTTCTCGCGGCCGGCATCGCCTCGCCGCTGGTCATCGTCGTCGCCATCATCGCCATCGCGCTGCTCGGCAACACGCTGTCGCAGTTCTCCCGGGCACAGCCGAGCACCGGCGGCTTCATCACGTTCGTGGGCAAGACGTTCGGCGGCACCAGCGCGGTGACCACNNTCTTCACCGCCGCCGCCATGTTCATGATGTTCCGCGGCGTGGCCGTGTCGACCAAGCTGGCCGGCTTCTTCTTCGGCTTCGAGCTGCTGGTGCTGCTGGTCGTGTCGATCGCCGCGCTGATCAAGAACGGCGGCCACTTGTCCGGCGTGCCGTTCGAGCCCAGCCACATCACCAACCACTTCAGCGGCCTGGCGCTGGCCTTCCCGCTGGGGGTCTATTTGTTCATCGGCTGGGAGAACTCCGCGGCGCTGGCCGAGGAAACCAACAACCCGCGGCGCAACGTGCCCCGGGCCGTGTTCGTGTCCATCGCCCTGATGGCCGTCACGTACCTGATCCTGGCCTACTCCACCGTCTCCGCCTTCCACTACAACATCACGGCCCTCACCAGTGCCGGCATCCCGTTCATCAACGTCGCCCACAGCGTGGCCACCTGGCTGACCTTCATCGCCTACCTGGCCGGGCTGACCTCGACCCTGGGCGTGCTCATCGCCGCGGTCAACTCGCAGTGCCGGCTGATCTTCAACGCCGGACGCGAGGGCCTGCTGCCGCGCTGGATCGGCTACGTGCACCCGGTCCGCCGCACGCCGGTCAACGCCATCATCACCTTCGTCGCCGTGGCCTCGGGCATCACCGCGGTTTGGGCCCTGGGCCACTTGATCGGCGGGCACACCGACAGCCTGAGCGCGCTGAACTTCTTCTTCGAGTCCAGCACGATGGGCACGATCCTGATCCTGGTCGTGTACTTCCTGGCCAACCTGGCCTTGCCGTTCTACTACCGCAGGTACCGGCCGACCGAGTTCAGCATCATCAAGCACATCGTCCTGCCGGTCCTCGGCATGGTTGCCATCGCCGTCCCCATCTACTACCTGTGCAAGCCGCCCCAGCCCCAGCCCTACGACTGGTTCCCGTATGCCGCCCTGGGCGTCATCGTGGTGTCGGTCATCTACTCGGTCTGGCTGGTCAGGCGCGACCCCGGCATCGGCGACCGGGTCGGCTCGATCATCGCCGACGAGTAATCGCCGAGACCGCAATCGGCCCGGTGGCAGAACCCCCCTTGCCACCGGGCCCCGGCCCGGCTTAGCCCGTGGTGCATCCTCATGACGAATTTGGGAGATCTACCATGACCGACACCGCCGTCCGCTCGGACCAGGCGTCCCGCTCGCATCCCGCGCATCCGCTCGACCCGGCCACCGCCGCCGAGTACCTGGCGGGACGGAACATCATGGCGGTCGCCGGGCTCCTGGCCGAGCCGGTCAGGTTCGCCTACTACGGGCTCGAGGAGCCCCCCAAGGACGACGTGCTGGCCGCGGACCCCGGGACCGCGGACCGTCGGCTGCGGGCGTTCCTGGTCAACACCGCCACCGGCGAGTCGACCGACGTGGTGGTGTCGGTCACGCACGACGAAATCATCAGCGCGCGCACCCTTGACCCGCCGACCGACGGCCAGATGCCGATCCTGGACGGCGACTTCATCGCAGTGGACGAGATCGTCAAGGCCGACCCGGACTGGCGCGCGGCCATGGCCCGTCGGGGTTACCAGGACATCAGCCAGATCCGCGTCTGTCCGATCACGGCCGGCGCGTTCGGGGTGGCCGACGACGACCGGCGGCGGATGGTGCGCGTGCTGGCGTTCCTGCAGGCTCGGGAGCATGACCTGGCGTGGGCGCACCCCATCGACGGCATCGCCGCCTACGTGGACCTGATCGAGAAGAAAGTCTTCAAGATCACCGACGAGTTCGAGCCGCCGGTGCCGGCCGAATCCGGCGACTACGACGACGAGGCCCTGCGCGGCCCGCATCGCACGACGCTCAAACCCATCGAGATCACCCAGCCGGAAGGCGCGAGCTTCACGCTGGACGGCCACGCGCTGCGCTGGCAGGACTGGTCGATGCGGATCGGCTTCGACGCCCGCGAAGGCCTGACCCTGCACCAGATCACCCTGCACGACCACGACGGCGACCGCGAGCGGGAGCGGCCCGTGATCTACCGGGCGTCGATCCCCGAGATGGTCGTCCCCTACGGCGACCCGCAGTTCCGCTACTGGCAGGCGTACTTCGACACGGGGGAGTACCTGGTCGGCAAGTGGGTCAACTCGCTCGAGCTGGGCTGCGACTGCCTGGGCGAGATCGCCTACCTGGACGCGACCGTGACCGACGATGCGGGCCAGCCGCGCACGGTACCGAACGCGATCTGCATCCACGAGGAGGACAGCGGCGTCCTGTGGAAGCACGTGGACGAGCGGGCCGGCGCCGAGGTGCGGCGGGCCCGGCGGCTGGTGG
>PMST01000052.1 GCA_003168295.1 Actinomycetota bacterium | reverse complement strand
TCGGCGTGCTGGGCGTGCTGGCTGCCTTCACCTTCTCCGCCGGAGTGTCCGACGCCTCGGTCAACCCGGCCAGGTTCGGCCAGACCTGGCAGCTGGACACCTACGTCGGTGAGGGCGGGCAGGACTTCAGCCCGGACACCGGCCAGGTGCTGCGGGCCGTGGCCGCCGATCCGGCGGTCACCGGCGTGGACGACGCGCTGGTCGGCGGGGCCCAGTCCGGGCAGGTGTCGGTGGAAAGCTTCACCTACGACGCGGTGAGCGGGAAGCAAGTCCCGGCCGTCCTGACCGGCGGCCGGATGCCGGCCTCGGCCAGCGAAATCGTGCTCGGCCCCACCACGGCCAAGGCCATGCACGTAGGCATCGGCGGCACCGTCCGGCTGACCGGAGGCCCGGTGCTGCGGACCTTCACGGTGACCGGCACCGGCTTCGTGCCGCAGGGGCCGCACAATACCTACGACGACGGCGCCTGGCTAACCCCGGCCGGATTTGCCCGGCTCTTCCACGGCGCGCAGCCGGCGTTCAAGTTCCACTTTGCCACCGTGTCGCTGCGGCCGGGCGCGGACGTCGCCGCGGCCGCCCGGCGACTGACGGCCACCGCCGCCAGGTTCAAGGGCGGGCGGAACATCGGGTTCGAAGTATCCACGCCGCCGGGGGAGATCGCGGCGATCAAGGAAGTGGCCGTGCTGCCGCTCGCGCTGGCTGCCTTCCTGGCCCTGCTGGCCGTGGCGGCTATCGGGTACGCACTGTCGCTCGCGGTGCGCCGGCGCCGCCACGAGCTGGCCGTGCTGCGCGCACTGGGGCTGACCCGACGACAGACCCGCCTGGTCGTGGTGACCCAGGCCACCGTGCTCGCCGTCATCGGGCTGGCCTTCGGCATCCCGCTGGGCGTCGCGGCGGGCCGGACCCTGTGGCGGGCCGCGGCCGGTATGGCACCGCTGGCCTACCACACGCCGGCGACGCTGTGGGCGCTGGTGCTGATCGCGCCGGTGGCCCTGGTGGTGGCCAACCTGCTGGCCGGCTGGCCCGGCCAGCGCGCGGCCCGGCTGCGGACCGCGGAGATCCTGCGCACCGAGTAGCCGCGCGGGGGCGGGCCCGGGCCGGGGTCACGCTACGATCAGGGCTCAAATGGGAAGCGTCATCCGGGTTGCGCTGGCCGAAGACAACGTCCTCCTGCGGGAGGGCGTGTCCCGCCTGGTCGCGGCCGATAAGGACCTCGAGCTGGTCGGGGTGGCCGGGGACCTGCCGCAGCTGTTCGACGTCATCGAGCGCTGCGCGCCGGACGTGGTCATCACCGACATCCGGATGCCGCCCACCGGCCGTGACGAGGGCATCCAGGCCGCCGCCTGGCTGCGCGAGCACCGGCCCGGGGTCGGCGTGGTGGTGCTGAGCCAGTACACCGCGCCGGGCTACGCCGTGGCCCTGCTCGAGCACGGCTCGGCGGGCCGCGCCTACCTGCTGAAGGAACGGGTGGCCAGCGTGGACGAGCTGGTCCGCGCGGTGCACACGGTGGCCGCTGGCGGCTCGGTGATCGATCCGCTGGTGGTGGACGAACTGGTCCGGTCGCGCTCGCACCCGGCCGCCTCTCACCTGGACACGCTGACCCCGCGGGAGACGCAGATCCTGGCCGAGATGGCCCAGGGCAAGAATAACGCCGCCATCGCCACGGCCGTGTCGGTGTCCGAACGGGCGGTGGAGAAGCACACCAACTCGATTTTCGCCAAGCTAGGCCTGAGCGAGGAGCAGGACGTGAACCGCCGGGTCAAGGCGGTGCTGCTGTTCCTGGGGCAGGGCCGGGGAGGCTGACCTCCCCATGGTGAGGGTGGCACCACCCTGCCGCTGGATCCGGTCCCGTGGCAAGCTGATGGTATGACCGGCCCGAACACTGTCCTCGTCGTCGATGACCAGGCACCATTCCGCTTCGCGGCCAAGGCCGTACTTCGCCGCCTGGACGGCTTCGAGCTGACCGGCGAGGCCGGCAGCGGCGCGGAGGCCATCGCACTGGTGGAGGAGCTGCATCCTGACCTGGTGCTGATGGACATCAATATGCCCGGGATGAACGGCATCGAGGCGGCCCGGCAGATCGTGGCGGCCCACCCCGAAGTGGTGGTGGTCCTGTGCTCGACCTACGAGGTGGCCGACCTGCCGCCGGACGTGGCGGCGAGCGGGGCCAGCGGCTACGTCAGCAAGGAGCGGTTCGGCGCCGAGGTGCTGCGGCGGCTGTGGGAGGACCGTGACTCCGGAGTCTTCGCCGCCGTCTGACCCGGCTGGCCGCAGGCCTCAGCTGGCCAGGGGGATCGAGCCGCTGACCACGGCGCCGTGCCCGGGCGATGAGTCCCAGCGGACCGTTCCGCCGATGGCGCCCAGCCGGTCGGCCATGTTCACGTAGCCGTGGCCGCGCCGCGCCACCGCGGCGTCGAAGCCGGGGCCGTCGTCGGACACTGAGAACAGCAGGCCGCCGGCTTCGGTCCACAGCCGCAGCTGCACGGTCGCGCCCTCGGCGTGCTTGGCCGCGTTCTGCAGCGCCTCGGTGCAGGAGAAGTAGATGGCGGCCTCCACCTCGGCGGGATACCGGCCCACCTCGTCCGCTACCGTGACGTAGACGGTCAGCGGGCTGCGGCCGGCTGCGGCGCGCAGCGCGTCGCCCAGCCCGTTGTCGGCCAGCAGCGGCGGGTAGATCCCGTGCGCCAGCTCGCGCAGCTCCTTGATGGTGGCTTGCACGTCCTGCGCCAGCTGGCCCAGCATCTCGCCCACGGCCGCCGGATCCTCGGCGGCGATGTCCTTGGTCAGCCGCAGGTTGATGGCCAGCGCCACCAGGTGCTGCTGGGCGCCGTCGTGCAGGTTGCGTTCGACCCGGCGGCGCTCCGCGTCGCCGCTGGCCACGATGCGGGCCCGGGACTCGCGCAGTTCCTCGGCCTGGTGGCGCAGTGCGTCCAGCGTGGTCTGCAGGGCCGTGTCGAGCTTGGCGTTGTGGAAGGCCAGGCCGGCCTGGCGGGCCAGTTCGGCCAGCACCTGGTCGTCCTCGTCGGTGAAGGCGTCCGCTCGTTCCGGCCGTTCCACTACGATCAGGCCGAGCAGCTCGCCCGCGTGGCTGACCGGGGCCACCCGCAGCTGGGCCTGCTCCCGGCCCTCGAGCAGCCAGGGCAGCCAGATCGCGGCCCAGGCGTTGCCCGACACCCCGGCCCGGGCTACGACGGGCCGTTCACGGTCGGTCAGCACGATCGAGGCGCGGTCGGCATCGGGTACGGACACGGCGCGCTGGAGCACGTCGCCCGTGCCGGTGTAGATCTCGGCCC
>PMST01000060.1 GCA_003168295.1 Actinomycetota bacterium | reverse complement strand
TGCAGGAGCACCAGCTCGTGAGTACCCAGCCCGGCTGGCGTGTCAGTGGTGCCTGCGTCGGCGGCCATGACGGAGTCCTGTTCGTGGGGGGTGCGGCGCGGTGGGCCGGGACCGCGCCGGGTCCGGGGATGCCACAGCCGGAACACGACCAGCCAGCCGGCCNNGCAGCCAGAACACGACCAGCCAGCCGGCCAGTGCGACCAGCCAGAAGCTGGCGAGACGGTAGAGCAGCACCGCCGCCAGAGCCTGGCTGGCGCCCAGCCCGGTAGCTACTAGGGCGAGGCTGAGCGTTCCCTCGGTGATCCCCAGCCCGCCGGGCGTGATGTTGAGGCTTTGCGCGGCGATGCCCGACCCGTAGACCAGCAGAAGATCGTGCCAGGGGATGGTGGCGCCGGTGGCGCGGATGCTTACCGCGAGGACGGCCGCGTCGGCGAGCCAGTTGGCCAGGGCCAGGGCGGTCGCCGTCAGCCAGCCGGACGGGGAAAGCTGGAGTGAGCCCAGTCGCTGCGCCCAGGCCCGGATGATCTGGCCGGGCTCGGCGACAGGCCGGCGCAGCATCGCCGATCCCTGCCGTAGCATCCATCCCGCTGGCCGCTCGAGGGCGCCACGCAGCCGCGGGCGGCGCACGGCCGCGACCGCTCCGGCGAGGCCGGCTACGGCGAGCACCACGCCGGGCACTGTGACCGCTGTGACCAGGACGTTCCCCGACGCCAGCCCGCCGCCGCCGACGACCAGGACCGCCGTGGCGCCGGAGACCAGCCCGCCCGCCAGCAGGGTCCAGCCGGCCAGCGGGGCATCCGCGCCCTGCCGGGTGAAGCGGCGGAATGTGAAAGCCGTGGCTAGTGCGGGTCCTCCCAGCGGTACTGAGACTGACACCGCGTTGGCCGCATAGGCGGTGGCCAGCATGGGCCGGATGCCCACGCGGGCGCCGCCGGCCGCGAGCAGTCTGCGCAGCATGATCGCGAAGGCGGCCATGGACGCGGATTCAAGCAGGAGCGCGGCCGGGATCCAAAGCCACTGCAGATGAGCAAGCACCATAAACGAGGCTGCCACCGAGGTCCGTTCGGCCCATCCCGCACCGGTCACCGCCGCCAGCGCGGCACCGATGGCCGCCAGCCCGGCCAGACGCCTGCTGCTGCGTTTCATGTCTAGCTGTCCTAGGTCTGTGTGTGTGTCCGGGCCCGGTCCGCTGGCACCGCCCGAAAGGAACGGAGCCAGCGAACGGGGCCTATGGTCGCCTCAGTAGCCGTAACCGCTACCGGACGGAGCGGCCGGGGCCGTGCCCGCCGGGGTCGAGGACCCGGCGGTCGAGGACCCGGTGAGCGGCGTGAGGCCCGGGGTGGCCACGAAAAAGGCCTGCACTCCCTGGCCGGTCACCTGGCCGGCGTGATCGTCAGCGAAGGTGTAGAGCAGGTGCCCGTTGTAGGCGACCTGGTCGCCGTGGACGTCCATGACCGCGGCGAGCTTGCCGGTCAGCCCGGTAGCGGCCGGTGACGCGGACGTCAGCGGCGGCCACAGCGCCGCCAGCCCTCCGGTGACGGCCGACTTCGCCGCCGTGTCATTCAGGTAGTAGTACAGCGGCAGGCCCGCTTTGTTGACCAGGATGGTCTCGGTCTTGCCTCCGACGGTCGCCTGCACGGTGCGCACGGTCGCCGCGGCGTTCTGGCTGGCCGCGGGCTGGCTGCTGGCATGGGAGGTCGTCGCCGCGGCGGCGGTGATACCGCCGCCGATGGCGGCCGCCGCGGCCAGGCTGACGCTGGCGATGATGATTCTCGGGTGTCGCATGGTCTTAGCTCCTTAGGTATCGATGGTGCACTATCTACTAACACGATTAGTAGAAGAGGATGGTTCACTCGCCGTGGCCATTGGCGCCCAGGCGAGAGCCCGGACCTGGTCCCCGGTGACGGTTTCCTGCTCCAGCAGGGCGGCGGTGAGCCGGTTGAGGGCGTCCCGGTGGCTGGTGAGCAGGTCCCGGGCGCGGGTTTCCGCCTTGGCCAGCAGGGCGGCGACTTCCTGGTCGACCAGCCACTGGGTGTGCTCGGAGTAACCGCGCGCGCCGGCCAGCGCGGGATAGCCGGCCGGCGGCCCGCCGTAGCTGACCGGGCCAATCGCCTCGCTGAGGCCGAACTCGCGGACCATCTGGGTCGCCAGGGCGGTCGCGGAGGCCAGGTCGTCGGCGGCGCCGGTGGATGCCTCACCGCAGATCAGGCGCTCGGCGGCCCGGCCGCCGAGACGGACCGCGAGGGTGTCGGCCAGGTACTGTTCCCCGTAGAGCCGGCGGTCGTCGGCGGGGAGCATCTCGGTCAGCCCGAGGGCCTGCCCGGCGCCCAGGACGGTGACCCGGCTGACCGGGTCGGCGCAGGAGGACAACGTGGCGACCAGCGCGTGGCCGGCCTCGTGGACCGCGACGGTGGCGAGCTCGCCGGGGGCCAGCGGGGTGCTGTGCCGGGTGCCGAGCAGCACGCGATCGCGAGCGCTGTCGAAGTCGGCGGCGACCAGGGTGGTGCGGCCGGACCGGACCGCGGTGACAGCGGCCTCGTTGA
>PMST01000307.1:7983-31896 GCA_003168295.1 Actinomycetota bacterium | reverse complement strand
CGCTGCGCAGGTCGGCGCCGCCTTCGAGCAGGTGGGTGGCCGCGGTGTGGCGCAAGCCGTGCGGGCCGGTATCCCTGATCGTCCCGGTTTCGCGCAGGCGTTCGTGCACGATCCGGCGGGCCGTACGCGGGTCCAGGCGACCGCCGCGGACGCCGAGGAACAGCGCTGGACCACTGGCCCGGGTGGCCAGTTCGGGGCGGCCCGCGGCCAGCCAGCGGGCCACCGCGCGGAGCGCGGGCACGCCGACCGGTACAGTGCGTTCCTTGTCGCCTTTGCCCCTGACCCGGACGGTCCGGCGGGCCTGGTCAAGGCGGCCCGCATCCAGGCCGCACAGCTCGCTGACCCTGATGCCGGTCGCGTAGAACAGCTCAAGGACCGCGGCGTCACGCAGGGCCACCGCGGCCGCGGTCCGCTCTCCCGCTTGCGCGCCTGCCTGGGCTCCGGAGGCCGCGGAGCCGCTGCCGGGATCGGCGGCAGTGACCTGCTCGGCCCGGCGTCCGGCCGCATCCAGATCGCCCAGGACGGCCTCCATTTCGTCCTGGCGCAGGACGTGCGGGAGGGTACGGCGCGTCTTCAGCGTTCCCAGCTGCGGTCCCGGGTCGGTAGCCAGCCAGCCACGGCGGTGCGCGAAGGCGGTGAATGTCCTGGCCGCCGCGCCCCGCCGGGCCAGCGTGGCACGCGCCGCGCCTGACCCGTGCTGAACCGCCAGCCAGCTGCGCAGCTGCGCCACGCCCAGGCCGTCCGGGGTCTGCACCCCGTCGCGGCAGGCGTGCTCGAGCAACGACCTGATGTCGCCGGTGTAGGCGCGGACCGTGTGCGGCGACAGCGAGCGCTCGGCCCGCAGATAGCGCTCGAATCCGGCCAGCGCCGCCGCCAACTGGGACGGCAGCGGGTCTTCGGCGTCCGCGGGCGCCCCGGGACCAACGGGGTTCCCGGCATCGGCAGGCTGTCCGCGACTCCCGGGTGCCCTGGCGGCCGCGGGCTTCGCGGCATCCGCGGGCTTCCGGGCATCCGTCATGGGCCCAGTGTGCACCTCGGACCCGCAGATGAGTGCGGGACAGGCCGCTAATTACCGCAATCGTGAGTGATTTCGTATCCCGACACGCCGATCGAACTGAAGTTTGACATGACGGAATTGATGCGGCAGGGTAATCATGCGTTCACCCACGAGGGTTCCGGCGTCGCGCCGGAGCCGCTGAACGCGCTCGCACCAGCGCCTAGAGAGGGATCGAGCAATGGGTCAGAAGACTGTCCGGTTCAGCGACCTGAGCGGCCAGCTCATCATGCACGACGACGCACTGGCACGCATCGTGGTGCACGAGCACCCCGAACTCGGCGACGGCCCGGTGGAGATCGAAGCTCTCACCGACGAAGCCGAAGCCATGGAAGAGGCTGCGCTTCGGGTCGCGGTCCTGGACCTGTATTTCCGCGATGACATCGAGCCGCACCGTATCGTCCTCGAGGCTGACGTCTTCGACAAGCTGGCCACAGAAAACCCGATGAGCGAGCTCCTCATCACCGCCCGGCCCGCCCGGCGCAGCCCGCGGACGCCGACCAACGGCGCCTCCCGCGGCGATCGCCTCGACTACGCCACCCTGGAGCATGCCGGGAAGCCGCACAAGGGCAAGACGACCGACACCGAGAAGCAGCTTGTCCGCGATCACCTGGCCGAGATCAACGAGCGGCTGGCCCGGCAGGGGATCCGGACGATCAGCCTCACCGATGCGGACCACATCGAGCGCTACGGCCTGGATCAGCTGGCCAGGGAGCACACCATGGAGCTCGAGTTCGGCCTCGATGACGAGGCTCAGACCGAAGCCGACGCTGAGACCGAGGCCGACGCTGAGACCGAGGTGGGTATCGGGGCCGAGGTCGGGTAGCTCGGGTTCCCCGTGCTGTGGGCCCCTTCGCCCCCGTCAGCGTACGATTTCGACGAGAAGAACCCAGGCGCTGTAAGAGGCTCCCACGATTCCCAGCAACGCGCTCGCGGCCAACCAGTAGAACCCGCCACCCCAGTGCCCAGCCAGCGAAAGCCCGGCCAGGGTGCTGACCACGACAAAGAGCAGCGTGGCCATGGTCTCAGCGGACCGGGCCGGGAGGAACTCAGCGCGCTTGAGTATCTTGTCGAGGTTGATGGAGACCGCGACGAACAGCAGGCCGGTCAGGGCCGCGGCGGCGGCGATGAGGGCAGCGAAGAACGGCTCCCAGTCGGCCGGGTCATAGCCTCGCATCACAGGCACTTCCGTAGGAGCAGTTTTCCTGGCCACGAACGTTAGCAGGTAATGGCGGGTCTCAGGCGGGTGCCTTGACCCACCCGTGCGCTAGCCAGGTCTGCGCAAGCGCCAGCCGTCGACGCCGCGCTCGATGAAGCCGTAGCCGGCCAGCACGCCGATACAGCGCAGCACCGTATCGAGATCCACTCCGGCGTCGACCGCGAGCGTCGAGGTCCCGGCGCCACCGCGGGCGGGAAACGCGTCCAGAACCCTGGCCGTGTCGGCGTCGAGGTCGTCATACGGGAGCGCCGGGTCCCAGGCGGGCGAGGTCGGCCCTGGGCCAGGCGACGTTGCCGGACCCCCGCCGCCTGCGGGTGCTGGGCCGGCAGGTGCTGGGCCCGCGGGCGCCTGTGCATCGGTCGCGCTCAGCGGTGAGAGCAGGTCGATGATGTCGGCCGCGCGGGTGACGCAGCTCGCGCCCCATTCCCTGATGAGCCGGTGGCATCCCGCGGACTGGGCCGAGGTCACCGGGCCGGGCACGGCCATCAGCGGCTTGCCGAGCTCGGCGGCATGCCGCGCGGTGTTCAGCGCGCCGCTGCGCTCACCCGCCTCCACGATGACGGTGCCGCAGCTCAGCGCGGCGATGACCCGGTTGCGGACCAGGAACCGCATCCGTGCCGGACGACGGCCCGGCGGCCATTCGCTGATCACCAGGCCTTGAGCCGCGATATCCGCGAACAGTTCCGCGTGGCCTGCGGGATAGGGGAAGTCGACCCCGCAGGCCAGCACCGCGATCGTGATTCCTTGGGTGGCCAGCGCGCCGCGGTGGGCGGCGGCGTCGATGCCGTATGCCCCGCCCGAGACGATCGTCCAGCCTCGCTCGGCGAGGTCGGCGGCGATCTCCCCGGCCACGTGCGCGCCGTACCCGGTCGCGGCCCGTGATCCCACCACGGACACCGCTCTCCTACTGCTGCCGCACAGGTCCGCGGGTCCGCGCAGCCACAGCGCGTACGGTTGGCCCGGGCCGAGCTGGTCCAGCCCGCCGGGCCAGTCGGGGTGCTCTGGGCAGACCAGCCTGGTGCCGCCGCGGCAGGCGCCGGCGATGTCCGCGTCGCTGGGCAGCTTGGGCAGGCGGATCCGCCAGCGGCCGAGCGCACGTCCCAGCGCGGCCCGGCTCGCGGGGCTGTCACCGCAGCCGGGCCCGGTGCCGGGCAGCATGTCCGCCTTGATCGCGGCCAGGATCTCCTCCGGCGTACAGATCTCGAGCAGCGCGCCGAGCGCGGGATCGCCGGGCTCGGCTAGGTAGGTGAGCCCGGCCCGGGCCAGCGTGCGCTCGCTGAGCTCGGCGGCGACCGAAGCCGGGCTCATCGGCGTACCCCGAGCCACAGGCCGAGGGCCATGTCGCAGTCATCCCGGGTCGGGCGCGGCCGGCCAGCCAGGTCGGCGACGGTCCAGGCGACGCGGATGACCTTGACGACGCCGCGCGCGCTGATCTGGCCCCGTTCCAGGGACCTTTCCACCACGCGCAGCGCACCGGGCGCGGGCGGCCAGGTCCGGCGCAACTCCGACCCCGGAACCTCGGCGTTGAGGCGCCACGGGGTGCCGCGCAGGCGGTGAGCGGCGCGTTCCCTGGCTTGGAGCACCCGCAGCGCCACGGTCCGGCTCGACTCGGCGAAGTTCCTGTCGTTCAGCAGTTCCGTGCGGCCTACCGGCTCCAGTTCGATCTTCACATCGACGCGATCGAGCAGTGGACCCGAGATCCGGCCAAGGTAACGGCGACGCATGGTCGGGCTGCAGCTGCAGCCTTCTGCGGGACCGGCGGCCCGCGCGCACGGACACGGGTTCGCGGCCAGGATCAGCGTGAACCTAGCCGGGAACCTGGCCGTAACCCCCGACCTGGCCACTACGACCTCACCGGCTTCGAGCGGCTGCCGCAGCGCGTCCAGCACGTCCCGGGCAAATTCCGGGGCTTCGTCGAGGAAGAGCACGCCCCGGTGGGCCAGCGATGCGGACCCGGGCCGGATGATGCCGCTGCCGCCGCCGACGATGGCTGCCTTGGTCGCGGTGTGGTGCGGCGCGAGAAACGGCGGCTCGGTCAGCAGCGGGACCTGCTCGGGCAGCGTTCCTGCGACGGAGTGAATGGAGGTGACTTCCAGTGCCGCCGCGGTGTCGAGCCTCGGCAAGATGGTGGGAATGCGCTCGGCCAGCATCGTCTTGCCAGCGCCGGGCGGTCCGAGCAGGGACAGGTGATGGCCGCCCGCCGCGCACACCTCGGCGCCGCGCCTGGCCAGCGACTGCCCGAGCAGTTCGGCGAGGTCGGGAGTCTGGGGGGTCGTGGCGGTGACCGGCCCGTCCGGCAGAATTTCACCGAGGACGTCCTGGCTGCCTTTGCACTCAGCTGCAGGGCGACCGCCCCGCAGGCCGGGCGTACCGCACAGCCAGTCCAGGGCAGCAGCCAGAGTGGACGCGGCGACCACCCGAACGTCGGGGACGAGGGCGGCCTCAGCCGCATTAGCCTCAGCCACAATAACGCGGCGGAACCCGCGCTCCACTGCGGCGGCCACGGCCGGCAGCACGCCCCGGACCGGCCGTAGCCGTCCGTCCAGGCCGAGTTCGCCGAAGAACATGACACCGTCCAGGGCAGCCCGCGGCACCTGGCCTGCCGCCGCGAGTATCCCGATTGCGATAGCGAGATCAAACCAGCTGCCGCGCTTGGGCAAGCTGGCCGGCGAGAGACCGACGGTGATCTTGCGCTGCGGCCATTCCTCGCCGCTGTTGACGATCGCGGCGCGGATCCGGTCGCGTGCCTCGCGCAGCGCGGTATCGGGCAGGCCGACCATGATCATCGCGGGCAGGCCGTTCGCGATATCGGCCTCGACCTCGACCACATGACCGGTGATTCCGATCAAGGCCACCGAGTAGGTGCGGGCTAGCGCCACGGCTAGCCCACCCCGCGAATGTGCTCGATGGTGAACCCGCCGGTGCCCTCGTACACCAGGCCCACCACGTCGATCCTGACCTGATCGAACCGGACCCCATGAGCGTTCAGCCACTGGACCGCGAGCCGGCGCAGCCTGGCCCGCTTAGCCCGGCTCACGGCCTCAAGCGGACTGCCGTAACGCATCCCGGACCTGGACTTCACCTCGCAGACCACCAGCGCGTGCCGCTCCACCGCCACGATGTCGATCTCGCCGTCGGCGCACCGCCAGTTGCGATCCAGGATCCGCAGGCCGCTCGCCTCCAGGTACTCCGCAGCCGCCTGCTCACCTGACTTTCCCAGAATGTCCTTGGCGCGCATCGCCATCACCTCCGGCTTCGACGATCGCCGAACCGGGGGACGGCCCGCCGGGCCTGGGCTAGCGCTGTCGAGAGGCTGGGACGGACGTGACGTTCAGTGCGGAACCGGACAGAGAATGTCAGTGCCTGATGATTCAATCCTCCAGGGGGCGCCACGGCCACGGAACGGAGGAAGTGGAGCTGGGGGAATCACCACGCCCGTTCGGTGGTAAGAGGGCGATTAGCCGGTGGGGACGGTCAGTAGCTGGCCCGGCCGTACGGGGTACGGCCCGGGGGCTGCTCCGGGGGGGTCCCGGCCTTTACCGGCGGGATGTCGTGCGAGGCCGCCCTCTTGCCGAGCTTGAACTCCTTGCCGTGGTGGACCAGCGCCAGCGGCTCACCGTCGATCAGCTCGTACTTGGCTCGGTCGGCGCCGATCGTGACCTTCAGCTTCCGGCCCCGGTAGCGCAGCCGGAACTTCAGCTCCGTCAGCCCGCCCGGGAGGTGGGGGTTAAAGCTGAGGGTGCCGCTTCCTGCGCGCATCCCGCCGAAGCCCGCGACCAGCGCCATCCACGCCCCGGCTAGGGACGCCATGTGCACGCCGTCCGCGGTGTTGTGCTCGACGTCCCGCAGGTCCATGAGCGCAGCCTCGGCCAGGTAATCGTGCGCCAGGTCGAGCTGGCCGACCTCGGCGGCGACCACGGACTGAGTGCAGGCCGACAGCGAGGAATCCCGGACCGTGAGCGGCTCGTAGTAGGCGAAATTCCTGGCCTTCTCTTCGGCGGTGAAGGCCTCTGATCGCATGTACATGGCCAGCACCAGGTCCGCCTGCTTGACCACCTGCTTGCGGTAGAGCTGGAAGTACGGGTAGTGCAGCAGCAGCGGATAGTGGTCCTCTGGGGTGTTCTTGAAGTCCCACCTGGCGTAGTCGGTGAACCCTTCGTGCTGCGGGTGAACGCCGAGGCGCTCGTCGAACGGGATATACATCGCGGCCGCCGCGTCCCGCCAGGCCGCGGCCTCTTCCGTCGTCACGCCGAGCCTGTCCGCATCGGCGGGCATCCGGAGCGCCAGATCCGCGGCGCAGGCCAGGTTCCGCTGCGCCATCAGGTTGGTGTAAATGTTGTTGTCCTTGACCGCGCTGTACTCATCCGGCCCGGTCACGCCCTCGATCCTGAACCGGCCCATAGCGTCGTGCTGGCCCAGCGAACGCCACAGCCGCGCGGTCTCGACCAGCAACTCCAGGCCGACTTCGGTCTCGAACTTGGTGTCTTGTGTGGCGTCCAGGTAGCGGATGACGGCGTCGGCGATGTCGGCGTTGATGTGGAACGCGGCCGTCCCGGCGGGCCAGTAGCCCGAGCATTCCTGGCCGCGGATCGTCCGCCACGGGAACGCCGCCCCGGACAGGTTGAGATCGGTAGCGTGCTGCCTGGCGTCATCCAGCACCGAGTGCCGCCAGCGCAGCGCGTCGGCTGCGGCGGACGGATGGGTGTACATGAGCACCGGCAGCACAAAGCTCTCGGTGTCCCAGAACGTGTGCCCGTCGTAGCCGGTCCCGGTCAGGCCCTTGGCCGCGATCGGGCGGAACTCGGCCCGCGCCCCGGCCTGCAGGATGTGGAACAGCCCGAAGCGCACCGCCTGCTGGATCTCGGCGTCGCCGTCCACCTCGACGTCGGCGCCTTCCCAGAACTCGTCCAGGTACTGCTGCTGCTCGGCCAGCAGGCCATCCCAGGTGGTCAGGTGCGCGGCGGCGAGCGCGCCGACCACCTGATCGATGAGGGCGGGCCGGGACCGCCCGCTCGACCAGCCGTAGCCGATGTACTTCACGATGTGCAGCTGCTCACCGGGCGCCACCTGGGTCGCGACCGTGGTCCGGCCCAGGTCGGGGTAGGACTCGTTGCGGGTGGCCATCTTGGCCGGCCCGGTTATCTCATGCGACATCCCGGCCGCGATCCGCAGCCCGCTGACGCGCGTCTTGTGCACCAGCAGCGCCCGGGGCGGAGTCCTGTCGGACGATTCGTGCTCCTCGCTGACCAGCGGAGACTGCAAGATGGCCGACAGGCGGGGATCCTTGCCGGCCTGCGGCAGCTCCTCGTTGGCGACGAGCTCGGACTGCAGCACGAGCCGCAGTTTGTTGTCGACCGGTTCCACCGTGTAGCTGATCGCGGCGATCGCGCGCTGGGTCAGCGACACCATCCGGACCGACGTCACCTTGATCCTGGCTCCCGCCGGGGAGGACCATTCGACCTGGCGCGTCAGCGTGCCGGCCCGCAAGTCCAGGATGCGTTCGTGTGAGTGCAGCGTGCCATACCTGATGTCGAACGGCTCGTCGTCGACCAGCAGGCGGATGATCTTGCCGTTGGTGACGTTGATGACCGTCTGCCCGTCGTCGGGAAAGCCGTAGCCGGCCTCCGCGTACGGCAGCGGGCGCACCTCGTAGACCGAGTTCAGGTAGCTGCCCGGCAGCCCGTGCGGGTCGCCTTCGTCGAGGTTGCCGCGCAGGCCGATATGCCCGTTCGACAGGGCGAAGATCGATTCGCTCTGGGCCAGGACACCCAGGTCGAGTCGCTGCTCGACGAGCCGCCAGGGCTCGGTCCCGTACGCGGACTGCTTGATCATCGGGCGTCCTTGTCTTTGTCCAGGAGCTCGGCGACGTCTTTCACTACGATGTCCGCCCCGTGCTGCTTGAGCTGCTCCGCCTGGCCGACCCGGTCGACGCCGACCACGAGGGCGAAGTGACCTGCGTGCCCCGCGGCCACGCCAGACTGGGCGTCCTCGAAAACGACCGCGCGGTTGGCCGGCACGTGGAGTTCTTCTGCCGCGGCGAGGAAGGTGTCCGGCGCCGGCTTTCCGCGCAGGCCGCGTTCCTTGGCGATCACCCCGTCCACCCGGACGTCGAACAGGTCCGCGATACCGGCGACCTTCAGCACCTGCACGGTATTCGCGCTGGCCGAGACGATCGCGGTACGGATTCCTTTGTCCCTGACCGCATGGATGTAGCGGATCGTGCCGTCGTACACCTTGACGCCGCCCGAGGCAATCTTAGCGAGGACCAGATCGTTCTTGCGGTTGCTCAGCCCGTACAGGGTCGGCGTGCCCGGCGTGTCATCCGGCGATCCCTCCGGCAGACCGATGTCGCGGGACTCCAGGAACGACCTGGTACCGTCCAGCCTCGGCTTGCCGTCGACGTATTCGTCGTACTCATGGGAGTCGAACGGGACGAACTCGGTTCCGGTCTGCTTGGCGCGGGTACGGAGGAACTCGTCGAACATTTCCTTCCACGCCGCCGCGTGCACCACCGCGGTCTGGGTGACCACGCCGTCCATGTCGAACAGGCAGGCCGCTACCCCGTCAGGAAGCCCCAGCATTTACCCCTCCGCGGAAGTTATGCCGGGAAGCCCGGCTTGTCCTGCGCCGGAAAGCCCGGCTTGTCCTAGGCCGGGAAGTCCGGCTTGTCCTCGGGAACTTCCAGGTCAGGCTTGGCCAGTTCCTCGATGTTGACGTCTTTAAATGTGACTACGCGAACCTTCTTCACGAACCTAGCGGGGCGGTACATGTCCCACACCCAAGCATCCCGCATCGTAACCTCGAAGAAGACCTCACCGTTATCACTTGACCTGACGTTCAGCTCCACGTCATTGGTGAGATAGAACCGGCGCTCGGTCTCGACCACGTGCGTGAACAACCCGACGACGTCGCGGTACTCGCGATAGAGCTGAAGCTCCATCTCCGCCTCGTATTTCTCAAGGTCCTCCGCACTCATGGGTCCATTCTCCTCTCGTTCTGCCCCGGCACACCCGCCGGGCTCAGCCTCGAGGCCACCAGCGCCTCAATAGCCTCGACGGAACCGGCCTCGGCCTCGGCCCCGCCGGTCTCCTGCGCCGCAACCGTGCTCACCGCCGCGCGGTCTGACGGGCCTGCCGCCGCGACCACGTTCACGAACGAGTACCGGTGCACCGGGCAGGGCCCGTGCTGCTCCAGGGCGTGCACATGTTCATCGGTCACATATCCCTTGTGCCGGTCGAAGCCATACTGGGGATAACGTTCGTGCAGGTCCCGCATCATCCGATCCCGGCTGACCTTGGCCAGGACCGAGGCCGCGGCCACCGACGCGGTGACCCGGTCGCCTTTCCAGACCGCCAGCGCGGGGGCCCCCAGGCCGCGGACGGGGAAGCCATCGGTGAGCACGTAACCCGGTTTGGTGCGCAGGCCCGCGAACGCGCGCCGCATGCCCGAGACGTTGCAGACGTGCAATCCCGTCGCGTCGATCTGGTCCGAACCGATGACGACCACGTGCCAGTCCAGGGCCCGGCGCAGGACCTCGGCGTACGCATCCTCCCTGGCCTGGGGAGACAGCAGCTTGGAGTCGGCCAGGCCGGGCATCTGCCGGATGCTGGCGGGTTCGAGGACCAC
Source organism: Actinomycetota bacterium (assembly GCA_003168295.1). The sequence goes on along the minus strand of PMST01000307.1, from coordinate 21,997 downwards.
GGCCGCAACCACCAGCGGCCCGGCGCACGCCCCCCGGCCCGCCTCGTCGATTCCGGCTACGGGAGTGAACCCGGCCCGGGCCAGCACGGTCTCGTACGCCGCTAGGCCCCCGTCTCGCCTGGGCGTGTACCCCGGGTACCTCGGATAAAGCTGGCCGGCCGGAGCGACCTGGACGGCGGGGGCCGAAGGATGGGAAAGGACCGAAGGAGCCGGGAGGGCCGAAGGGGCTGGGGGGGGCGGGGGGGCTGGAGGGGCCGAAGGGGTCGAAGGGGCTGGGCCGCTGGCCGCCGGCGCATCACAATCGCGGGTCATGACACTCCGCAGGGTACGCCAGTTCGCGCCGTGCCGGGGCTAAGGCCGGCCGGCCGCCGGTCCCGCCTGGCCGGACGCTGGCGGACAGGTGAGTTCGGCGTGAGGTTGATGCGCCGGCGGCCTCGCGCGCAGGCACGCTAATCCGGTGCGTCGCGCCTGGTCGCGCGATGCCGGGCGGCCCGTCGCCGGACCCTGCGCTGCAGCCAGCTGACCGGGATGGCCGCGGCAAAGCCGAGGGACAGCGGCAGGGCCGGGCTCGACGGCTCGAGCCGCGCAGAAAGCAGGGCGGCCGTGTCCGTGGTGCCGGCCGGTGCGGCGGCACTCGAGGAGTTCAGTTTCGACTGCTCGAAGGTGGCCGGGATGGGCAGGATCCGCCACCGGCTTGGCGGCCAGATGATGACGAAGGCCCGGCCGATCACCGCGTTCTCCGGAACCGTGCCGTCGCCTGGATCGCCTTCGTGGTCCCTGGAGTCATCGGAAATGCTCCGGTTGTCTCCCATCACCCACAGCCGGCCCGGCGGCACGACGATGTTGAACCTGTCCTCGGAGGGGGCATCGCCGGGGTAAAGGTATGACTGCTCGCTGAGCGGAACCCCGTTGACCGTGACCCGGCCCTGGGCGTCACAGCAGGCCACCTGATCGCCGGGCAGCCCGATGACGCGTTTGATGAGGATATCGCCCGGCTGCCCGAAACCGAACATACTGGCAAAACCGTTAAAGAACTTCTCGACGAAATTCGAGTTCGCCGGCAGCGGCACGGTCGGGTCCCACGAGCCATCGCCGTTGAAAACCACGATATCGCCGCGGTGAATGCTGCGGGTGTCATAAACAATCTTGTTAACCAGGACCCGGTCATTGATCTCGAGGGTGTTTTCCATCGACCCGGAAGGTATGAAGAACGCCTGAATCGCATAGGTCTTGATCACNNGAACTAGCTGACCCGGCAGAACCAGCCGACCCGGAGGGCGTTTCCTCGGCCGACGGCCCCTTGGCGTCGTCCGCGCTGGCCGCCGGACCCGCTTCTGGGGCCTGCCGCTGCGCATCCGTGGTCCCGGGACCCGCGGCTGAGCTCGCCGCCTGGTCTTGGTCCCGTGGCGGGGACTCGACGTTGTCGTCCGAGCCCGCGTCCGGCTCGGCACCGGGCGTCACGCCCCTCATCCGTGCCCCTTCCGCTAACCTCTATCGCGTATCAGGACCACCACGCCTCCGACCGGCGGGCCGAACGTCGCACGCGCGGGCCTGGACGGCCCACGCGAACCCGCAGCGTCGCCGTCATCCACCTGAGCTTAGCGCCATTGCCGCGCCACCCGAGCGGCAACCCGCCCAACCCCGCCGGTCAGATAGCCCCGCAATTGCCAATGGAAATCATATTTCGCCCGATACTGCCAGAAATCCCGATAAGGCGGCAAACGACTAACTGGCAACTGAACACGGCCGCAACCCGGCGACCATTTAACCAGGGCCAAGTCAAATTAACCAGGGCCAAGACAAATCCCGGCGGAGCTAAACCGGGGTAACCCGATCGCCGGCCTTAGGGCGCCGGAGTGCAGGCCTAGCGTTCCCGGCGGCGGCGCCTGCGGCGGCGCAGGAGCAGCAGAGGGGCGCCGATGACCCCGGCGGCGCCCGCGGTGCCTGCCACCGGGTGAGCCGCCACCGAGTGCAGCGCGGACTGGCTGAAGGTGGACGGGATGGGCAGGTCGCGGAACTGCGAGGGCGGCCAGATGACCAGGAACGCCCGGCCGACCACCTCGTTTTCAGGTACCGCGCCGCCGCCCAGCGCATCATCGGTGTGGTAGCGGGAATCCTCCGAGTCGCCCCGGTGGTCTCCCATCACCCAGACGTAGCCGGCCGGCACGATCGCGGAGAAGGAGAAGGCCGACGGGGCGTTGCCCGGGTAGACGTAGGAGCCCTCGTTCAGCGGAACCCCGTTGACCGTGACCTTGCCGTCGATGCAGCACGCCACCGTGTCGCCGGGCAGGCCGATCACCCGCTTGATGTAATAGGTCTGGCTGCTGTGCAGACCGATGTCCGAGAGCACGTCATCGAAGACCCGGAGCACCGGGTCGCTTGACGGCGGCGTGGGCGGGGGGCCCCAGGAGTCCTGCCCGCTGAACACCACGATGTCGCCGCGGGCAATGCCGCGGAAATGATAGATGAGCTTGTTCACCAGGACCCGGTCGCCGATCAGGAGCGTGTTCTCCATCGACGCCGACGGGATCCGGTACACCTGAACGACGAACCCCTTCACCACCAGGGTGAGGACGGCGGCGGCCACCACGATGGTGAGCAGCTCGCGCCAGAAGCTCTTCTTCTTGGCCTCCGCAGCGGCCTTGCGGCCGCGCGGAGCGTCCTGCCTTCCCGGCGCCTGCGCTGAGGCAGACTCCGCGGGGCGAGCCGACGCGAGCGTGCCAGGATCGTCCTGATCGTCCATCGCCGACCCGCCAGGCACCGCTAGCTGCCGGTCTGGTCGCGCCGCTCCTTGATGCGTGCCGCCTTGCCGCGCAGGTCCCTCAGGTAGTACAGCTTGGCCCGGCGGACCTTACCCCGGGTGACTGGCTCGATCTTGTCCAGCGACGGGCTGTGCACGGGGAAGGTGCGCTCGACGCCCACGCCGTAGCTGACCTTGCGGACGGTGAAGGTCTCGCGCGCCCCGCTGCCCTGGCGCCGGATGACCACGCCCTGGAACACCTGGATCCGCGAGCGGTTTCCCTCGGTGACCCGGACGTGGACCTTCAGCGTGTCCCCAGGCCTGAAGTCCGGGATGTCAGACCGGGTCTGGGCCTGCTCGATTTCGGCAATCGCGGTATGCATGACAGGGTTCCTCGGTGATTGGTCGTTTTGCGGGCACCGGGCAGCAGCCGGCTCGTGCCAGGGGGCGTCCTGGGTACCCCCAGTCGCATGCCTGTAAAGACAGCGGACTTCAGTGTGCCATATCTTGGCCGCTAACCGGAAAGCCAGCCGCTGAAGGGCCGCCTTCGCTGGCCGGAAAGTTACCCCCGGAAGCTGCCGGACCGGCCCTTCGACTCCCCTGAGCCCCTGGAGACTCGTTGCTGCCACCGTCATCATACCCGGATTCCGCGAGCACCCGGCGGTCATGGGCGTCCAGGTCCCGCAACCGCGCGACCAGATCCGCCCGGTAGGCGGCGGTCCGGCGCAAGGCCATATCGCGCCGCCACCGCGCGATCGCGGCATGGTTGCCCGACAGCAGCACCTCAGGCACCTCCCGCTCACGCCAGGCTCGCGGCCTGGTGTACACGGGCCCTTCGAGCAGCCCGCGCATGCTGCCAGCCGGCCCCGCGTCGCCGCCGAAGGAGTCATCCCCGGCCGAGTACGCGTTACCCAGGACGCCGGGCAGCAGCCGCCCCACGGCCTCCACCAGGACGAGCGCGGCCACCTCGCCGCCGGCCAGCACGTAATCGCCGATGCTCACCTCATCGACGGGCATGCGGGTCCGCAGCTCGTCGACCACCCGGCCGTCGATGCCCTCGTACCGGCCGCAGGCGAAGATGAGCCGGGCTTCGGCCGCGTACCCGGCCGCCATGTCCTGGCTGAACGGGACTCCGCTCGGCGTCGGCACGACCAGCCTGGCGGGCCGCTCATCACCTGGCGGCGCACCGTCCCGCCCGGCCACCTCGTCCAGGGCGTCGCCCCAGACGTCCGGCTTCATCACCATGCCCGGACCACCGCCGAACGGCACGTCGTCCACGGTCCGGTGAACATCCGTGGCCCACCGCCGGAGGTCGTGCACGCGGAACTCGATGTCGCCCCGCGCTACCGCCTTCCCGATCAGCGAGACCCCGAGCGGGCTCTCGAAATACTCGGGAAAGATCGTCACGATATCGATGCGAAGCCCCACGCCCGCTCCTTTTTTTCCAGAACGGGGCGGGGTTCCACCACCCGGGCCACTATTCCGCCTGCGCCGGGTTGAGCAGGCCGGGCGGCGGGTCGATGACGAGAACGCCCGCGCTGACATCGATCTCGGGCACGATGGCCTTCACGAACGGCACCAGGTACTCGCCGGCCTTGCCGCCGTCTTGATCCCCCTCCTGGCGCACGACGAGCAGGTCCTGGCCGTGGTGCAACACGTCAGCGACCACCCCCACCGCTTCGCCGGCCGATGTCCGCACCGACAGCCCGATCAGCTCGTGGTCACGGAACTCGTCCGGGTCGGAAGATTCGGGTAGCTGGCTCGAATCCACGCTTAGCCAGCTGCCGGTGAGCTCGCCGGCCGCGGTCCGGTCCGTGATCCCAGCGAACGCGACCAGGAGCTGTCCCGAATGCCAGCGCGCCGCGGCGACCGTCAGCTGGCCGTCGCCGACGGCACCCTCCTCGGTCCGGCCGGGACCGGGGAGGGTGCGCTCGACGTCAAGCACCGCGCCCGCGACGAATCGCAGGTCAGGCTCGTCTGTCCTGACCCCGACGATCACCTCGCCGCGGATCCCGTGCGGGCGGCCGATACGGCCGACGATCAGCCGCATCGGGGTCAGCGGACCTCGTTGGCGTCCAGCAGGTCGATGCGAACGTACCGGCCGGATGCGAGCGCGTTGATCACGGTACGCAGCGCCCGGGCGGTACGCCCGCCCCGGCCGATGACCTTGCCGAGGTCATCGGGATGCACCCGCACCTCAAGGACGTTACCCCGGCGGAGCGTCCTGCTGGCCACCTGGACGTCATCCGGGTACTGGACGATACCCCGGACCAGGTGCTCGAGGGCTTCCTCAAGCACGTTAGGCTCCGCTCCCCGACTCGGCCTTCGCGTCAGCGGCGGTTTCGCTCGCAGCCTCCGCGTGAGCGTCGCCTGCTTCCGCGTCCGCCGTGTCCGCCGCGTCCGCCGGAGTCGCCGTGTCCGCCGGAGTCGCCGCGTCCGCCGTGTCCGCCGGAGTCGCCGTGTCCGCCGTGTCCGCCGCGGTCGCCGGGGTCGTTTCCGCGCCGGACGGGGCGTCTGCCGCCTTGGCCTGTCCGCCGGTACCCGCGTCAGCTGCCGCCGGGCTGGCGGAGCTCTTGCTTTCCTTGGCGGGGGCTTCCTTCTTGGCGGCACTTTCCTTGGCGGGGGCCTCCTTGGCCGCGCTTTCCTTGGCCGAGGCGTCCCTGGCGGGCTTGGCGGCCCTGGACTGGGTCCCGGCCCTGCTGCCCTTGTCTTCCTTGGCCTCCTTGGTGGCCTGGCTCTCCTTGGCGGCGGTCTCGAAGCGCTCCTTCTTATCGGCGCGCGGCTCGGCCGTCCTGAGGGTGCCTTCGCTTCCCGGCTCCCCCTTGAACTTCTGCCAGTCCCCGGTGATCTTGAGCAGCACGCGAACCGGGTCAGTGGGCTGTGCGCCCACCGAGAGCCAGTGCTGTACCCGCTCGGAGTTCACTTCGATGAATGAGGGCTCGGCCTTCGGGTGATACTTGCCGATCTCCTCGATGGCGCGCCCATCGCGCTTGGTGCGCGCGTCCGCGACAACGATCCGGTAATAAGGCTCCCGGATTTTGCCCAGGCGCTTCAGCTTGATCTTGACAGCCACGACTGTGGTCTTCTCCCAGCGTTAGATGTGAAACGGCGGACCCGCACCGACCGGGGAACAGCCGACAGGCCCACACAGATGAGCTAGGCCGCGCGAACGAGGAGAGGGCGCCGCATGGCCTAGCGGTCAGCATCACATTGTGCCAGAGAACCGACCCCGAGTAGTAATCGTCACCCGATCCCCGTCGCCAGCGCCAACGCTCCGGAGCCCACGGAGCCCAAAGTTGCCCGCAACGCCGCCGCCTTCGAGGCGCCGACCCAGTGAATCTGTCTGGTCGCCGCGGGACGCATGCGTTCATCCGGCTGGATTGTTGACAATTTTGTTACGTATTTCTAGGATCGTCCCCGTGCGAGAGCGTGAAGACGCGACGCCGGCCCAGGTCGGCGGGGCGGCGGGTCGCGGGCGAGTGGCTGCGGCAGGCCATTCTGGGCGGGGACATGTCGCACAGGCCTCGCTGGGTGAACACCTGGCGATCATCACCGCTATCGCCCGGCGACGGCCCGACGAGGCCGAGCACGCCATGCGCCGCCATCTCCGCAGCGTCATGGGAGCCCTACTCGATCACCATCAGCCCGGAAACACCGCGCGGCAGACAGGGGGCCGGTGATCATGAATGACGACCAAGTAGGCAGGGCCGCCGAGGCCGCGACCTCGGCAGTCTCACCCTATGAAACAGTTCCATAACGTACGTTGACTATCCGCGAACAGCCATCCTAGCGTTGCCATACTGTTCTATATCTGTACGTTCGTTCGCAGAGCGCACAAGTGGTGCGCGCCTCGGCCGGGGCGCACACTTCTCATTTAGTGATAGGAGCCCGCATATTAGGCAATCCGCACGTGAACCTGCACTAATGAGGCCGAATACTCGCTGCTTTGAGCTATAGCGTTCCCGCATTGGGGATTAGGTGCTGTTAGCCTCATGACGCCACAGCATCTCCTCTCCAGTCCCATAGGGATCAACAAGGTGTCACCTCAGACTCGGTCCCGCGCCCCGGCGCGACCTAAAAGGAGATCGATTGCACATGAGTGACCAGACTGCGCAACCCGAGAGCACGGCCGAGGGCCAGGGGGGCATGGGGGGACGGGTAGTCCCCCCATTCGGGGGGTCCCCGGGGGGTCGCCCCCCGGGGGCTAGCACCTCATCTCTCAGCCGACGCGGCCTGCTGCGCGCGGCCGGCGCCAGTGCGGCCGTCGTAGGGGGCGGCGGGCTGCTCGAGGCATGCAGCTCCAGTATTAAAGGCAACAGCAGTGCCGGTTCCACCAACAGCACGGGTACCACCAAGGACATCGCCGTCGCCTTCATCCACCCGCTCACCGGGGCGCTGGCCGACTTCGGCACCTCGGACAACTGGATCCTCAGCGAGATCAACGCCACGTCGCAGTACAAGGCGGGGATCACCGCCGGCGGGAAGACATACAAGTTCAACATCACGTCCTACGACACGCAGTCCGACCCAACCCGGGCCGGGCAGCTGGCCCAGCAGGTGGCCACCACGGCGGACCTCATCCTCACCTCGTCCACGCCGGAGACGGTCGTCCCGGTGGCGACCACGGCGGAGAAGCTCGGCGTGCCGTGCATCTGCGGCAACGTCCCGTGGCAGGCCTGGTACTCCAACCTGGGCGGCAACCCGACCCCGGGCAAGTCAACGTTCAAGCCCACGTGGACGACGATGTACTTCCTGGGCGTCAACGACCTGTGCAACGCGTTCATCCCGATGTGGAACCGGATCCATGACCAGCTGAAGACCGACAAGGTCGTCGGCTGTGTGTTCCCCAACGACGACGACGGCAACGCCTTCCGCGCGGCCTGGCCGATCTTCGCCAAGGCAGCCGGGTACACGCTGATCGACCCGCCGCCGTATACGGACGGGCTGACCAACTACTCCTCGTTCATCTCCTCGTTCAAGTCCAGCAAGTGCGACTTCTTCACCAACGTGCCGCTGCCGCCCGACTTCAACGTCATGTGGAAGCAGGCCGCCCAGCAGGGCTACAAGCCCAAGCTGGCCACCGTGGCCAAGGTGCTGCTGTTCCCGTCCGACGTTCAGGCGCTGGGCGACCTGGTCAACAACGTGGCCACCGACGCGTGGTGGGCGCCCGGCATGCCCTGGAAGTCCCTGTTCACCGGCCAGACCTGCGCGCAGGTCGCGGCCGCGTTCACCGCGGCCACCGGCTCGCAGTGGGTGCAATCGCTGAGCAACTACAGCCTCTTCGAGGTCGCCTACACGGCCCTGAAGTCGGTCAGCGACCCGCACGACAAGGCCGAGCTGGCCGACGCCCTGTTCAAGGTGAACATCGAGGGCCTAGCCGGTCAGCTGGACTGGACCTCGAGCAAGAACCCGGCCCCCGGCGTGGTGGACACTCCGTGCGTCGGCGTGCAGTGGAAGCCGGACTCCAGCTCCAAGTTCGGCTTCGCGATGCAGGTCGTCGACAACACGCTGATGCCGCAAGTGCCGCTCACCGGGACGCTCGAGCCCACCAACAAGTAAGAACATAACCGGATGACAAGTCCACTGCTCGAACTGGACCGGGTGACGAAGAAGTTCGGCCGCGTCGTTATCGCGGAGGACCTCTCGTTCACCGTCGGGCCCGGGGACACGGTCGGGATCGTGGGGCCGAACGGCGCGGGTAAAACCAGCCTGTTCGGCCTCATCTCCGGTGACCTGGCTCCCGGCGCGGGGCGGATCTCCTTCGCCGGGCGGCAGGTCACCAGGCTGGACGCGGCGGCCAGGTGCCGGCTCGGCATCGGCCGCACGTACCAGGTGCCCCGGCCGTTCACCGACATGACCGTATTCGAGAACGTGCTCGTCGCCGCCCAGCAGGGCGCCGGCCTGCGGCGCAAGGCCAGCTACACGGCGGGAGCCGACGCCCTGGAGCGGGCCGGAATGACCGCCGAGGCCAACCTGCCCGCCGCGCGGCTCGGGCTGCTGCAGCGCAAGCGGCTGGAACTCGCCCGCGCCCTCGCGTCGCAGCCCACGCTGCTGCTGCTCGACGAGGTGGCGGGCGGCCTNNCGCGGTGATCTGGATCGAGCACGTGGTCCGTGCGCTCACCGCCGTGGTGAGCCGGCTGATCTGCCTGGCGGGCGGCTCGTTCGTCGGCGACGGCGACCCGGCCGCGGTGCTCGCCACCCCCGCCGTCCGCGAGGTGTTCCTCGGCTCCGCATTCACCGCCTCCCTCACCGGTGGGACACTGACCGCAGAGGTGGCCGACCCGGGCACCGTCCCGCCCGCCGACGGTGATCGGAGGGGCCCGTGAACGGCTTCTCGCCGTCTGCGCCAGACGAGCGGGAGGGGAACGGGAATCCCCTGCTCGAGGTCCATGACCTCACCGTTCACCACGGTCAGCTGAGGGCGCTCGACCACATCTCGCTGCGGGTGTTCCCTGGCGAGGTGTACGCGATCATCGGCGCGAACGGCGCGGGCAAGTCGACGCTGCTCCGGACGATCGCCGGCCTGCACCACCCGACAGAAGGCACGATCCTGTTCGACGGCAAGAACATGACCAGGGTCAGGCCTGAACGCCGGGCCACCGGTGGCATCGTCATGGTGCCCGAGGGACGGCGGCTGTTCGGCTCGCTCACGGTGGAGGAGAACCTGCAGGTCGGCGCCACTTACGCGCGAAAGGGTCCGTGGACGATCGAGCGGGTTTACGAGCTGTTTGGCTGGATGAAGGACCGCAGGTCCCAACGCTCGGAGCAGCTGTCAGGCGGTGAGCAGCAATCGGTCGCCATCGGCCGGGCGCTGGTCGCCAACCCGCGTGTGCTGCTGCTCGACGAGCTGTCCCTCGGCCTGGCCCCGGTGATCGTGCAGCGCATCTACGCGATGCTGCCGCAGATCCTGGCCACCGGGCTGACCGTCCTGCTCGTCGAGCAGGACGTCAGCCAGGCCCTGCAGGTGGCGTCGCACATCCAGTGCCTGCTCGAGGGCCGCACCACGCTGGAAGGCAGGCCGGAGGACGTCACGCCGCAGCAGGTCGAGGCGGCCTACTTCGGCCTCGTCGGCGCCGCGGCCCCGGGGGGTCTGGGGGGGATCGGTCCCCCCGAGGGGGCAGAGTTCGCTCCCCCCGAGAGTACGGAGCAACTCTTATGCAATGGGTCAACGACATCATCCAGGGGATCTTGACCGGGGGCCTGTACGCACTCTTTGCCTGCGGGCTCTCGCTGCTGTTCGGGGTGATGAAGGTCATCAACCTGGCGCACGGTGACCTCGCGGTGATCGGCGGCTACGTGGCGCTCGGCGTCATCGCCGTCACCCACGTTCCCGTGCTGTGGTCGTTCCTGATCGTGGTGCCGATCATGGCCGTGCTCGGCTACGCGCTCCAGCGGACGGTGATCCAGGCGGCGCTCAACCGCAGCATCCTGACTACGCTGATCGTCACGTTCGGGCTTTCGGTGGTGATCGAGAACGGGCTACTGCAGTTCGCCAGCGCGAACAGCCACTCGCTCGGGGTCAACAACAGCATCATCACCAGCTCATTCTCGATCGGCTCGCAGATCCAGGTCGCCTACCTGCTGCTGCTGATCCTCGTCGTGGCCGTGGTGGTGATCCTCGGCCTGCAGTACTTCCTCTCCGCGTCCAGGTACGGCCGGCTCATCCGGGCGGTAGCGGACGACCAGGAAGCGGCTCAGATGTCCGGCGTGGACTACCGGCACGTGTTCGGGATCGCGGCGGCGATCGCGTTCGGCACGGTGGCGCTGGCCGGCATCGCGTCCGGCTTGACCTCCCAGTTCTCGCCGACCACGGGCACCGACACGATCCTGCTCTTCGCGTTCGCCGCAGTGGTGATCGGCGGGATCGGGTCCCTGTGGGGAACCCTGCTCGGCGGCATCGTGCTGGGCGTCGCCCAGCAGATCGGCAGCCAGATCAACTCCTCCGACGGGTTCCTGGCCGGGTACATCGTGTTCCTGGCGGTACTGATACTCAGGCCCCAGGGCCTTACCGGGCGGAGAGCGCAGTCATGACCGCGACCACTGAAACCACCGCCCGTTCCGCCGAAAAATACCGCGTGACACGGTCGCGCAGGAACGTGGCCTGGACCGGCGCGGGTGCCCTCATCGTCGTCATCGTGCTCGCGCTCTTCCCTTACATCGTGTACTCCAGCACCACCAGCATCATGGTGCAGGCGTTCATCATCCTCACGATGGCCTGTATGTGGAACCTGCTGGCCGGCTACGCGGGCCTGGTATCGGTGGGGCAGCAGGCGTTCGTGGGGCTCGGCGCGTACTTCGTGCTGTTCCTGAACATCCACAACATCCCGATGTTCGACGCGCTCCCGGTCGCGGCGGTCGGCTGCGGGGTGGCCGCGCTGCCACTGTGGTGGCTGGTCTCCCGGCTGCGCAGCGGGTACTTCGCGATCGCCACCTGGGTGCTCGCGGCGACCGTCATGCTCATCATCGAGAAGTTCCCCTCGCTCGGCAGCGGCACCGGGGAGTCGCTGCCGAACACGCCCAACCTCGGCCCAACGCTGCTGCTGGCCGACACCTACTGGATCGGGCTGGCCGTGACCGTCGTGGCGTTGGTCACGACGTACCTGATGCTGCGCGGACGGGTGGGCCTGGTGCTCACCGCCATCCGCGACGACGAGATAGCCGCGCGCAGCTCGGGAGCGAAGGTCGGCCTGGCCCGGATGCTCGTCTTCGTGGTGGCCGGGATCGGCTGCGGAGCGGCGGGCGCGCTGCTCGCCGTCAGCTCACTCATCGTCCAGCCCAGCGCCGTGTTCAGCGTGGAATGGACGGCCAAGATGGCGTTCGCTGTGATCATCGGCGGGCTCGGCACGATCGAGGGGCCGATCCTGGGCACCATCGTGTACATCGTCCTGCAGCAGACGCTTGCCTCCTACAATGCCTGGTACCTGATCATCCTTGGGCTGGTGGCGATGCTGATCGCGTTGTACGCGCGGCGCGGGCTGTGGGGACTCATCGACGATCACCTGCACATCCGGCTGTTCCCGGTTGGATACTGGCTCTGGGCACCCGGCAGCGGCCGCCGGGGCGGGATGGGGAGTCTTGGGGGTCTGGGCCGGCGGCGGGGCGGGCGGCACAGCTGAGCTTAGGCGGGCTTGCGGGAGGGGCAGTGATCCGATGACGCCGGACCGGGTGGACGAGCTTCGCGACTTCATGATCTTCGGCTGAACCGTGCTCCTAGCTGAGATCGCCGAGGTGTCGCGGGAAGTGGCCACGACGAGCGCCCGGCTCGCCAAGATCGAGGCGCTCGCGACCGCGCTGCGCCAGGCCGGGCCGCTGGAGGTACCGATCGCCGTCGCGTACCTGTCTGGGGAGCTGCCGCAACGGCAGATCGGCGTCGGCTGGGCCACGCTGCGGGGCGGGTTCGCCCCGGCGGCCGCCCCTACGCTGACCCTGGCCGAGGTGGACTCGGGTTTCTCCGCGATCGGTGCGATCTCCGGCCAGGGGGCGACGGCCGCGCGGAAGGCGGCGGTCAGCGAGTTGTTCAGCCGGGCCACTGAGATCGAGCAGGAGTTCCTTTACGGCCTGCTGTCCGGCGAACTCCGGCAGGGAGCGCTGGAAGGAGTGATGACCGAGGCCGTGGCCCGCGCGGCTGGCGTACCGGTGGCGCAGGTACGCCGGGCGATGATGCTGCGCGGCTCGCTCGGAGCGGTAGCCGCCGCGGCGCTCGCGGGCGGTGGGGACGCGCTGCGCGCCTTCGGGCTGGAGGTCGGCCGGCCGGTCCGGCCGATGCTCGCGGCCAGCGCCCCGAGTATCGAGGACGCCCTGGCCAAGATCTCGGCTCCGGCGGCTGCTCCGGCTCCGGCTCAGGGAGCCGCCCCGGCTGCGGAAGGCGCCCCGGCTCCGGCGGAGTGCGCGGTGGAGTGGAAGCTCGACGGGATCAGGATCCAGGCCCATCTGGCCGAAGGCGCCGTGCGCCTGTTCACCAGGACCCTGGATGAGATCACCGGCCGGCTCCCGGAGGTGGTGGCCGCCCTGGCCAGGCTGCCGGTGCGCACGGCGGTCTTCGACGGCGAGCTGATCGCGCTGCGGGCGGACGGCAGGCCGCTGGCTTTCCAGGACACCGCGGCCCGCACCGCCAGCCAGGGCGCAGCAGGCCCCGGCGTTCCGCTTTCTGTGTTCCTGTTCGACGTGCTGCACGCCGACGGAGTGGACCTGATCGACCTGCCCGACCGGCGGCGGCACGCCGAGCTGGTCCGGGTCGTGCCGCCCGAGCTGCTCATGCCCCGCCTGGTCACTGGCTCGGTCACCGAAGCGAGCGAGTTCTTCCGCGACGCGCTCGCACACGGGCACGAAGGCGTCGTGGTCAAGTCGCTGGACGCCCCGTACGCGGCCGGGCGGCGGGGCTCCGGGTGGATCAAGGTCAAGCCCAGGCACACCCTGGACCTGGTCGTGCTGGCCGTCGAGTGGGGCCACGGGCGGCGCCGCGGCTGGCTGTCCAACCTGCACCTGGGCGCCCGCGACCCCGACACGGGCGGCTTCGTCATGCTGGGCAAGACGTTCAAGGGCCTGACCGACGAGCTGCTGACGTGGCAGACCGAACGGCTGCTCGCGCTGGAAGACCACCGGGATTCCTACACCGTGTACGTGCGGCCGGAGCTTGTCGTGGAGATCGCCTTCGACGGCGTCCAGCGCAGCCCCCGCTATCCCGGCGGCCTCGCGCTGCGCTTCGCCCGCGTGCTGCGCTATCGCGAGGACAAGACCGCCGCCGAGGCCGACACGGTCGAGACCGTGCGCGGGTTCAACCCAGGATAACTTCTTCTTGTCGCGGCGCTTGCCGCCGCGGAACGCGGCGGGCACGTTGCCCTGCGACGGGGACGGGAAACTCAGGCCGGGGGGCAGGTTGGCGAGCCCGTCGGCCAGGCTCTCGGGGAAACCCTCGGGCAGGCCACCGGGGAGACCGCCCTGATTGCCCAGGCTTCCCGCGCCCAGGCCGGGGATCGCCGGGGCGGCCGCGTCGGCGGCACTCGCGGCGCGTGCGATCTCGGCGGCACGCCGCGGGTCGCCGCTGCGCGGAGCGGCCTTCTTCTTGCCGCCCTTCTTGCGGGCCGACTTGGTCGCCGCCCGCCGGGCCGCGCCCATGCCGGGCATCGCGGGCATGCCGGGCATGCCCCCGCTGAACATCGCCTTCATCTGCTTCTGGCCCTCGAAGAAGTTCGTGACCAGCTGCGAGACCTCGCCGACGGCGACGCCGGACCCGTTGGCGATGCGCGCCCGCCGGGAGCCGTTGATGATCTTCGG
>PMST01000307.1:7621-7918 GCA_003168295.1 Actinomycetota bacterium | reverse complement strand
TGCTCGACGAAATCCTCGAGCGTGAAGCCCTCGCCGGAGGCGAGCCGTCCCGCCAGCGACGCGGTCTGATCGGCGTCGAAGTTCTTCTCGGCCTGCTCGATCAGGGTGAGGATGTCACCCATGTCCAGGATCCGCGACGCCATCCGGTNNGGGAGCCGTTGATGATCTTCGGGTCGCGGCGTTCCTGCGGCGTCATGGACCGGACGATCGCCTCCGCCCGGTCCAGGTCGCGGTCGTTGACCTGGGAGAGCAGTTCCCTGTTCTTCGCGGCGCCCGGCAGCATGCCGAGCAGGTTCC
>PMST01000307.1:0-7527 GCA_003168295.1 Actinomycetota bacterium | reverse complement strand
TGGACAGCGCGGCCCCGCCGCGCGCGTCGCCGTCGAGCTTGGTCAGCACGACGCCGTCGTAGCCGACCCCGTCCTGGAACGCCTGCGCGGTGGCCACCGCGTCCTGGCCGATCATCGCGTCGACCACGAACAAGATCTCGTCCGGCTGGGTCGCGTCCCTGATCGCGACGGCCTGCGCCATCATCTCCTGATCGACGCCCGTCCGGCCCGCGGTGTCGATGATGACTATGTTCTGCTGGCGGCGCCTCGCCTCCTCCAGCGAGTCCCGCGCCACGGCCACCGGGTCGCCGACGCCGTTGCCGGGCTGCGGCGCGTAGACCGGCACGCCCGCCCGCTCACCCATCACCTGAAGCTGCTGCACCGCGTTGGGCCGCTGCAGGTCGGCGGCGACCAGTATCGGGGTGTTGCCCTGCCCCTTGAGCCACAACGCGAGCTTGGCCGCCAGCGTGGTCTTACCCGAGCCCTGCAGGCCGGCCAGCAAGATCACGGTCGGCGGCACCTTGGCGAACCGCAGCCGCCGCGTCTCGCCGCCCAGGATGCCGACGAGTTCCTCGTGGACGATCTTGATGACCTGCTGGGCCGGGTTCAGCGCGGCGGAGACTTCCTCCCCGTTCGCTCGCTCCTTGACCCGGGCGATGAACTGCCTGACGACCGGCAGCGCGACGTCCGCCTCGAGCAGGGCGATCCGGATTTCCCTGGCCGTCGCGTCAATGTCAGCAGGGGACAGGCGTCCCCGGCCGCGCAGATTGGAGAAAACCTGCGTCAGCCGGTCAGATAGGGTGTCAAACACAGCACCAGGCTACCGAACGGTCCGTGGTACCCGGGTCCGGTCGGCTCTGAGCGGCCCGGCTATTGCGCCCTGACCACCGGTTTGGAGTTAAATCTCCGAGCACGGCCAGGACCGAGTGCGTGGTCGCGCGGCGCAGGTCGTCTCCTGCCAGCGGCTTGCCGTCACCGTCGGTCACGTAGAACACGTCGACGACCTCGGCCCCTCGCGTCTCCACCCGGGCCGCGCGCACGTCCAGGCCGCATTCGCCCAGGGCCCGCCCGACCCGCCACAGCAGCCCGGGCGCATCGTGCGCGCGCACCTCCACCACCGTCGCGGTGTCCGACGCGTCGTCGACCAGGGTCACCCTGGGCGCGGGAACGGAGGCACCGCGGGGCCGGACGGCACGCGCGCGGCGATCCAGGCGGTCCTCCACGTCCAGCCGTCCCATCAGCATCCGGCGCAGGTCCGCGACCACCAATGTGGCGTCAGGCGGGTCACCGAATTCAGGCTCTACGTCGAACACGGTGACGGCGACGTTCCCGACCGAGGTCGCGTTCGCGCTGCGGACCGCCAGCCGGTGCGAGGCCAGCACCCCCGCGGCGCGCCAGAGCAGGCCCGGCCGGTCCCGGGCGACCACGGTCACCTCGGATCCGCGCACGATGGCCGCCGGGTCGCCGGCCGCGGCCAGCGCTCGCTGGTCTGCGCGCAGCGGCTCGGGCTCGGGCATCGGGTCGCCGTCGAGCACCGCCGCCACCCGCCGCACTAGGTCGGCGACCAGGGTGGCCTTCCAGTCGTTCCACGCGGCAGGCCCGGTGGCCAGCCCGTCGGCAATGGCCAGGGCATGCAGCAGCTCGAGCAGGGCGCGGCTGCGCACGGCCGTCGCCACCTGCTTCACCGTGACCGGGTCGTCCAGGTCGCGCCGGGTGGCGACCATCGGCAGCAGCAGGTGCAGCCGGGCGACCTCGCGGGTCAGCGCGGCGGCGTGCGCGGCGGCCTCGGCTAGGTGGCGGTCCACGGTGAAGGTGTGCAGCGGGTTGCGCTGCGGCCGGTTCCTGACCCGCTCCCAGTCCGGGATCAGCGCCGTCACCAGGCCTTCGGTGTCCAGAGCCTCCCAAACGCTGACCGCGGCGTGGCCGGCGCCGAGCAGTGCGAGCAGAGCGTCACGGGCGCCGGTCGGCCACGGGACGGGCAGCGGCGGGCATTCGGTCAGCCGGTCCAGCGTCCGCGGCGCCAGCGGCAGCCCGGCCTGCGCGGCCGCGGCGGCCGCGCGCAGCACCAGGACCGGATCGCGGGCCGGATCGGCCACCCGGGCCAGCACCACCTCGCCGTCCTGTTCCACTACTCCGTCCGCCAGCGGGAGGCGTTCGGCGCGTCGGCGGCGCAGCCGTCGTTGTCCGCGGAGCCGGTCCGCCTGGCGGAAAGCATGATCGACCGCGTACGCGACGGTACGCGCGGCGCCCGCCAGCATCCGCAGCAGCACGTCCCCGTCGAGCAGCCCGAGCGCGCGGGCCACTTCGTCCTGCTCCTCGAGGACGAGCCGGTCCAGGCGACGCCCGGTGACCTCGTGCAGCGCGTGCCGGGCGTCAAGGATCTGCTCGTAAGCCGTGCGGACCTTGGGTCCTGGCGCGGGCGCCACCCACGCGGCCGCTACCGCCTGGATCGCATGCACATCCCGCAGCCCGCCCCTGGCCTCTTTCAGGTCGGGCTCGAGCAGGAAGGCAAGCTCACCACTGGCCCTGGTGCGCTCGTCGTGGGCGTCGTGCAGTTCGGCCAGCCGCGCGGGCGCGGCTGACCGCCAGTCCTCGAGGGCGCCGGCCCGGAGCCGTTCGGTCAGATCGGGATCGCCGGCCACGTGCCGGGCGGACAGCAGCCCGAGCGCGACCTTCAGGTCGGCCCGCGCCACCCTTCGCGCCTGGGGCACGGTGCGCACCGCGTGGTCGAGTTCCGCACCGGAATCCCAGACGGGATACCAGATCCGGTCCGCGATGCCCGCGATATCATCGCGGCCGCTGTGCAGCAGCAGCACGTCCAGGTCACTGCGGGGAAGCAGTTCCTTGCGCCCGTACCCGCCGACCGCCACCAAGGCCACGCCGGCCTCGGCGCCGAGGAGCTCCGCCAGCCACCTGTCGACCTGCGTAGTCCGGCGAGCACGATCCGCAGCAAACGAAGTCATGGCTGACACGCATCCCCCGGACCGTTCATAAGATGCCGGTCAGATCGCGTCCGGCCCGCGTTCGCCGGTCCGCACCCGGACGATGGTCTCAACCGGAACCGACCAGACTTTCCCGTCGCCAATCCGTCCCGTCTGAGCCGCCTTGACCACGACTCCGATCAGGTCGTCAGTGTCCTCGTCCTCGCACAGGACCTCAACGCGGACCTTGGGCACCAGGTCGACCTGGTATTCAGCGCCGCGGTACACCTCTGTATGCCCGCGCTGCCTGCCGTATCCGCTCGCTTCGGTGACCGTCAGACCATGGACGCCAAACGCCTGCAAGGCGGCCTTTACGTCATCTAGCTTGAACGGCTTGATGACAGCAGTGATCAGCTTCATCTGGGTATGTCCCTTCGGAGTCCTGTAACGACCATCCGCTGCTGAGGTTTCACCAGATCTGTCGGCATGTGTCGGCGAAGTGAAACAGCGGGGGCATCTGTTACAAACATATTTCCCCGGCGGGCACGATACTGGTCAAGTCAGGCGCCGGCGGGGCGTCGATCGGTATTTCAGCCTCAGCCGAGGATGGCGTCCACGAACGCGGCCGGGTCGAACGGCGCCAGGTCATCCGGTCCCTCACCGAGGCCGACCAGCTTGACCGGCACGCCGAGCTCGCGCTGCACGGCGATGACGATCCCGCCCTTGGCGGTGCCGTCGAGCTTGGTGAGCACAATGCCGGTGACGTCGACCACCTCGGCGAAGACCCGGGCCTGCCGGAGCCCGTTCTGC
Organism: Actinomycetota bacterium; assembly: GCA_003168295.1. Next base: position 3,817 of record PMST01000307.1, on the reverse strand, counting down.
CCGGTGGTCGCGTCCAGCACGAGCAGCACCTCATCCACCGTGGTCCGCTTCTCCACCACGCGCTTCACCTTGCCGAGCTCGTCCATCAGCCCGATCTTGGTGTGCAGCCGGCCGGCGGTGTCGATCACCACCACGTCGACGCCCTTCTCGATGCCCTCGCTCACCGCCTCGAACGCCACGCTCGCCGGGTCCGCGCCCTCCCGGTCGGCCCGCACCGTCTCCGCCCCGACCCGCTCGCCCCACGTCTGCAGCTGGTCGGCCGCCGCCGCACGGAAGGTATCGGCGGCCCCGAGCAGGACGGTCTCCCCGTCCCCGATCAGGGCCCGGGCGAGCTTCCCGCAGGTCGTGGTCTTGCCGGTGCCGTTCACGCCGACCATGAGGACCACCGCGGGCATCCCGCCATGCGGTGACGTGTGCAGCGACCGGTCGGTGTCCTCGCCGAGCTGGCCAAGCAGTTCTGTCCTGAGCAGCTCGCGCACCTCGGCAGGCCCGCGGGTGCCGAGGACCTTCACCTTGGTCTTCAGGTCATCGACCATGAGCCGGGCGGGCACCACGCCCACGTCGGCGGTGATGAGCACCTCTTCGATCTCATCCCAGGTCTCATCGTCGAGCCGGTCCCTGGACAGCAGGCCAAGCAGCGCCGACCCGACCGAACTCTGCGACCTGGCCAGGCGGGCCCGCAGCCGCACCATCCGCCCCGCCGACGGCGGCGGCCGCTCGAGGTCGAGCACGCCCGTCGCGGCCGCGGGCGTGGGCGCTTGGGCGGCGGCGTCGGCTTGGGCGTTCTCCGCTTGTCCGCCGCCGGGCGGCACGGCCGGTCCCGCCGGCGGCTGGCTAGGCGGCGCTATCGCGCCACGCCTGCGGCGCGGCCGCAGGAACAGCAGTCCGCCGGCGCCGACCGCTAGGACGGCAATGACAATGATCAGAATTACGTATTCCATCAGGCTCTCAGTCTCCCAGACCCCGTCAGCGGCCGCGAATTGCGGGGTCGGGCGAGGTTGCTCGGGGTCGCGGGTGGCGGGTCGCTGCCGCAGCTGCGCGTAGGTCGTCCGCCAACCTACCGCCGGCTCGCGGTCGTGCGTGTGACACAAGATACCCACGAGTCTGCAGAGATCTCCTTGGAGACGTACAGCGCAGGGGTTGCAGACCTACAGCGCAGAAGATTGTGGTGGATTCGGGCTCCGCGGCGTATCCGGTGCATTCCCATGCACTCAATCCACCGCCAAGCCCGGATCCGCCACGGAAAATGTGGCTGATGTTAACTAATCTTGATAGAGCGTTGAATGCTACGTATGGGGTAAGGCCACGGAGTACAAAGGGCGGCCAACGGGGTGCTGGGCGTGCTGGCGGAGGCTAGGCGAACGTCGCGGCGGCCTGGCGGCTGGCTCTCCGGCGAGCAACGCGGGCCTGGCGGGTGGCGGGGGTTAGGCGGGCTGGCGGGTGTCTAGGGGCTGGCTGATCACGGCGGAGACGCCGTCACCGCGCATGGTGATGCCGTAGAGGGCGTCGGCGGCTTCCATCGTGCGGCGCTGGTGGGTGATCACGATGAGCTGCGAGCTCTCCCGCAGCTCCTCGAAGACCCCCAGCAGCCGCTGCAGGTTCGTGTCGTCCAGCGCCGCTTCCACCTCGTCAAGCACGTAGAACGGCGAGGGCCTGGCCTTGAAGATCGCGAACAGGTACGCGATGGCGGTCAGCGACCGTTCGCCGCCGGACAGCAGCGACAGCCGCTTGACCTTCTTACCCGGCGGGCGCGCCTCGATCTCGATGCCGGTGGCCAGCATGTCGTCCGGCTCGGTCAGCACCAGATTGCCCTGCCCGCCCGGGAACAGGCGGCCGAACAGCTGCTCAAACTCCCGCGCGGTGTCGGCGTATGCGGAGGCGAACACCTCCTGCACCCGGTCATCGACCTCCTTGACCACGGTGAGCAGGTCCCGCCGGGTCTTGCGCAGATCATCCAGCTGGGTGGCCAGGAAGGTATGCCGTTCGGTCAGGGCCTCGTACTCCTCCAGGGCCAGCGGGTTGACCTTGCCGAGCCGGTCGAGCTGGCGCTGCGCGTCGGCGGCCCGGCGCTGCGCCACGGTCCGGTCATAGCGCGACGGCAGGGCGGCCTCGTCGCCGATCACCGGCACGGGCGCCTCAGGCCCGTACTCGGCCACCAGGGCGTCCGCCCCGATGCCGAACTCATCGAGCGCGTGCTCCGCGAGCTGGGCCAGCCGGAGCCGGTGCTCGGCCCGGGCGATCTCGGTGCCGTGCGCGGTGTTCACCACCGTGTCCAGGTCGGCGGCGAGGTCGCGGACCCGGGCTCGGACCGCCTTCAGCTCGGTGGCGCCGCCCGAGCTGACAGCCTCGGCTTCGGCCCGCCGGGCCAGGGCCTGGTGCACCGACTGCTCGGCCGCCTCGACCGCGTACCCGGCGCCCAGCGCCACCGCGCGGGCCACCGCGGCCTGGGTGACTCGCTGCCTGCGCCGCTGCGCCGCCCGCAGCCGGGTGGCGCGCTCCGCGTCCGCCGTGGCGGCCAGCGAGTCGGCCCGGCCGGCGATCGAGCGCAGCCTTTCCTCCGCGGTCCTGACCTCGAGCCTGGCCTCCATCTCGGCGTCGCGCGCCTTGGCACAGCGCTCGGCGAGCTCCTCCCGGAGCCAGCCGGCCTCCTCGGCCTCCTCGGCCTCCTCGGTTGGGTCGACCGGCTCGGCCGCCGCGGCCTCGGTGAGCTCCGTCGTCAGCTGCTCCAGCCGGGCGAGGTCTTTCTCGGCCGCCAGCTGGGCCTTGGCCAGGGCAGCGTCCAGCCGGCCGGCCTCGTCCCGGGCGGCCCGGGCCGCGCCCGCCAGCCGTCCGAGCCGGCCGGAGATCTCCGCCGCGGCCGCGTCGGCCTTATGCCTGCGGGCCAGCTTCTCCGCGACCGACTGGCGGGCGACCTCTTCGGCCTGCATCGCCGCGGCCAGTCCGGCCGCCGCCTCCTCGCACCGCCGCTCGGCTTCGGCCAGCCCGGCCGCCGCCTCCTCGGCCGCCGCCCGGAGCTCGAGCAGGCTCTGCGGCCGCGCGCCGCCGCCGTGGGCCCAGTGCGAGCCGAGCACGTCACCCGTGCGCGTCACCGCCTTGAAGGCAGGATTTTCCCGAACGATCCGGCGTGCCTGCGCCAGGTCATCCGCGACCGCTACGTCGCGGAGCAGCGCCGCGGCGACCTCGCCCAGCCCGCCCGGCCCGCGCACTAGCGCGGCGGCCCAGACGGCACCGTCCGGGGCGGGTGGGGCGTCCGGGACTGCAAGTGGAGCGGCGATGACCAGGCCGGCGCTGCCGGCGTCGTCGCGGCGCAGGGTGGACAAGATCTCGGCAGCCGCGTCGATGCTGGTCACCGCGACCGCGTCGGCGGCAGCGCCCAGGGCAGCGGCGACCGCGACCTCGTAGCCCTCGGTGACCTGGAGCCGGGCCGCGAACGAGCCGAGTACGCCGGTGAAACGGGCCGGGTCGGCGAGCAGCGCGGCGGAGGCGTCGGCACCGCGGCGCACCGCCTCGGCCAGGGCGTCGGCCCGGGCCCGCAGCGCCGCCAGTTGGCGAGCCGACTCGCGTTCGGCCGAGCGGAGAGCCACGGTCCGTTCGGTATATCCAGAGAGGATCTCGGTGGCTTCGGCGTGCTCGGCGGCCAGTTCGCTACGGTCTTCGTCCCGCCCGCCGGAGGTGTCCTGGACCTGCTCGTGCTCTTGCTGGGCCTGGGCCGCCCGCCCCCTGGCCTGCTCGGCCGAGGCCGCCAGGCGGTCCATCTCCTCCTGCGCGGCTGCGCTGCGGCTACTCGCCGCGCCGACCTGCTCGCGGAGCCGGGCCA
>PMST01000318.1:16034-16194 GCA_003168295.1 Actinomycetota bacterium | reverse complement strand
CGGTGTCGAGCGTGATCCAGTCATCGTCGTCGTCGGGGACGCGTTGCCAGCCGGCCAGCTGCTGGTAGAACGTGGCCAAGGCCTCGATGTCCGGGGCGTCGAGTGCCACGGCCCGCAGTGAGCCGATCGTCCGCTGGCGCGGTTCGGAGGTCATACCCCC
>PMST01000318.1:0-15959 GCA_003168295.1 Actinomycetota bacterium | reverse complement strand
GCCGCGGTAGCCGCCGATGCCGTGCAGCCCGACCCGCCGGGCACGCGCCGCGGCGATCACTGCCGTCTCGTCGGCGCCGGGTGGCAGCGGCGCGACCGCCTGGAATCCGGCCGCGAGCCCGGTGAGCTGGACTCGGGGGGCGTGTCTGGCGAACGCGTCGGTCAGTGCGGTGCGGCGGGCGGCGTAGACAGTTCGCATCCGCCGCAGGTGGCGGTCGTACCGGCCGGTTGTGAGCAGGGTGGCCAGGGCGAGCTGGTCGAGCGTGCAGGAGCCGCGGTCACTCATTTCTTTCTCGGCGGCGACCGCTGCGGCCAGTGCTGAAGGAGCGTGGACCCAGCCGAGGCGGACCGCGGGCGCCAGGGCCTTGCTGGCCGTGCCGAGCAGGAAGATCCGGTCTGGGGCCAGTCCCTGCAGCGCGCCGACGGGTTCCTTGTCGTAGCGGAACTCCGAGTCGTAGTCGTCCTCGATGACGTACCCGCCGCGCCGCGCCCAGTCGGTCAGGGCGTGCCGCCGGGCTGGGGACAGGACCACCCCGGTGGGGGACTGGTGGGCCGGGGTGACCACGACAGCCTGGGCTCCGCTGGCCGCTAGCTCGCCTACCACGAGGCCGTGCTCGTCGACCGGCACGTAGCTGACGTCGATGCCTATCGCCAGGACCGCGCGGACCGTCTCGTCCGCCTGCGCGGTGCCGTAACCGGGGTCTTCGAAGGCTACGCATGTCACGCCGCCTTGACGAGCCAGAGCCCGCAGGACCAGGTTGATTCCTTGCGCGAAGCCGGTGCTGATGATCATCCGTGCCGGGCTGACGTCGGCGGCCCGCACCCGCCGCAGGTACCCGGCGAGGACCTCGCGCAGCACCGAGCTGCCCCGCGGATCGCCGTATCCCAGGTCCGCGGAGGCGACCTGGGTGCACGCCTGCTTGACGGCCCAGGCCCAGTCGTTGCGCGGGAAGCTGGACAGGTCAGGTACGCCGGGTTGGAAGTCCGCGATCAGCGCCGGTTCCAACGGATGGCGGCCCGGCGAGGCCGAGCGGGCAGCCGGGTCACCCGCGGGCTGGTCACCCGCGGGCTGGCCGGCGAGGCCGGCGAGGCCGGCGACCCGGGTGGCGGACCCGGTGCGGCTGGTCAGGTATCCCTCGGCCAGCAGCTGCCCGTAGCATTCCTGCACCATGCCGCGGGAGACGCCGAGGGCACGGGCCAGCTCCCGCGAGGACGGCAGCCGTTCCCCGGCACGGAGCCGGCCGCCCCTGACCGCCTCGCGCAGGCTCGCCTCGAGCTGCGCGCGCAGCGGCTGGCCAGCCGAACGGTCGAGCCGCACCAGCAGTCCCGGACTCAAACCGGACCACTCAATCGCCATGAAATCGGACCTTACCAGGGTGCCGCCTGGGATCTAGCGTGCGTGCTATGAGCACCTTGACGCAGACGCAGACGCAGCCCGGCACCGCGGTTCCGGCCCGGCTCCTCAGCGTGCCGCTGGCCGCCACGTTCGGCGCCGAGTTCACCTCGCTCACCAGCTTCTTCCTGCTGCTTTCGGTGATGCCGATGCTGGCCGCGGCGGCCGGCGCCAGCAGCTCCGGTGCCGGAATGATCACCGGGTCCCTACTGCTCGGCACCGTGGCCGCCGAGGCCGCGGCCGCGGCCGCGAGCAGCCGGTTCGGCTACCGGATGGTGCTCGCGGCCGGAGCGGTGCTGCTCGGCGGGCCGGCCCTGGCCATGCTCGTACCCGAGCCCCAGGCGGTCATGGTGAGCGTCAGCCTGGTGCGCGGGTTCGGCTTCGGCTTGTGCGGCGTGGCCACCGGCGCGCTCACCGCCAAGCTGCTGCCTCCCGAGCGGCGCGGCGAAGGGCTCGGCCTGCTCGGCATCGTCTGCGGCATCCCGGCCATAGTCGCGCTGCCGGCCGGGATCTGGCTCGCCGGACACCACCTGGCCGCCGCGGCCGCGGCGCTGGCGGCCGCGGCTGGCCTGCTGCCGCTGGCGGCGATCCGCTGGCTGCCGGGCGGGCGCGAGGCACGGCCGACCGGCCGCACCCGACGGACGCCGGGTGCCCGCAGGATGGCGGGCGCCGCGCTGCGGCTGCCGCTGATCTTCGCCGCCGCCACCGTCGCGGCCGGCGTGCTCGACTCGTTCCTGCCGCTCGCGAAGGGGATCCCGAGCAACCTGTCCTCGGCCGCCCTGCTCGTCCAGGCGATCACCGCCACGCTCACCCGCTGGCAGGCCGGCCAGCGCGGCGACCGGTACGGTCACGCCCGGCTGCTCATCCCGGCGCTCGCCGTGGCGGCGCTCGGCATGGCCGCGATGATGGCCCTGGGCTCGCCCGCGGCGATCTTCGCCGGCATGGTGCTGTTCGGTGCCGGGTTCGGGGTGATCGAGAACGCGACGTTCGCGCTGCTGATCGAGCAGCTGCCCGAGGCTAAGGCCAGCGCGCTGTGGAACTTCGCCTACGACGCCGGGTACGGCGCGGGCCCGGCCGTCTTCGGCCTGATCTGCGTCCGCACCGGCTACCCGGTGGCGTTCGCCCTGACCGGCGCGCTGGTCCTCGCCGCCGTCCCGGCCGCGTGGCGCGAGCGGAACGCCGAGGCCAGCGCGGTACGGCCAGGTCAGTCGGCCGGCGCGGGAGCGACCGGCCGGCCGTAGCTGACGGCCTCGCGCACGTCCGGGGGCAGGGACCGGGCGAGTTGCGCGTCGGGCTGAGCGCCGAGGGCGTCGTTGATCGTGGAAAACGCCAGGCGAAGGGCCACGAACGCGGTGATGGCGAAGATCTGCCCGTCATCGAGCCCAGCCTCGCGCAGCGCCTGGACGTCGGCCGGCGTCGTCCCGTTCGGATCCCTGGCGACCTTGCGGGCCCACCCGGCCATGGCCTTCTCCTGGTCCGTCAGCCCGGCGTCGCTGCCGTTCAGGACCCCGGCCGCGACCGTCGCGTCCGCCGCTTGGCTCAGCTTCCCGCCCCACGCCAGCGAGCAGTACGAGTCACCCAGGGCCGAGGCCGCGGCGGTCACCAGGATCCCGCGCTGGCGGAAGCTCAGACCGCTCGGCGCCAAGGCCTCAGACATCAAGCCGAACAGCTGCTGAACGGTGCCTGGCTGGTGTGCCCACAACCGCGACACGTTCCACACGTAGTCGCCGTCCGCGAGGTCTTCGTCGTAAAGCGCCCGCACCTGGGCGGACACCGGGGGTTCTTCGAGAAAGCTGCCGGTCACGCGCGCTCCGCTCCTTCGGGTTTGCGGGCCAGGTAGCCCACGACGTTGATGCTGGCTCGCAGCGGCAAGCCGTCCCGTAGCTGCCCCTGAGCCTGCTCGACCGCCGCGCGATGGAACTCGGCCTCGCCGACGTTCTGGATGGCCTCATAAGCCGGCCCGGTTGAGGCTAGGGCCCGTGCGTACAGTTCCGGGTCCGCGAATTCCCAAGAGAACGGAACGTCCAGCCGCTCGACAGCACCGAACCCGTGCGCCGCGAGGAGTTGTTCCCCCGCACCCGGCCGGCCCAGCGACACCATCACCGCCTGGTTGCCGACCTTGTCCGCCGCCGCCAGCCGGAACGGCGCCAGCGCCCAGGCTCCAGGGGACACCTTCAGGTGACCCCACACCGTTATCCCGGCGCGTCCGCCGGGGCGAAGGACCCGGTGGATCTCGGCTACGGCGTCGGGCGTGGTGCCCCAGATCCCCCGGAAGCTGGTGACCACATCGAACGACGCCGCGTCCCACGGCAGGGCATGCATATCGCCGACCCTGATGTCGCAGTCCGGGTTCCGGTCCCGGGCCACCGCCACCAGCCGCGCCGAGGCGTCGATACCGGAGCAGGAAGCGCCGCGCAGGCGAGCCAGCTCGACGGCGAACCCGGACCCGCACGCCACGTCGAGCAGCCGGTCCCCGGCGTCGACGCCGAGCCGGTGGTGCATGGCCACGTACTCCCGGCAGTTACCCAGCTCGCTCAGCGTCGCGAAATCCACCGCCTTGCGGCCCCAGCCCTCGTCCACCATCGTCCACTGCGGAGAGTCAGTGTCCGGCCTCGTCATCGCCGCTCCTTCGCTTCGCCAGTGCACCCTTCACTATCTTGCCTCAGCGTGCTACCGGCTGGTCAGGCCGGCATCGTGGGCCAGCAGCCCGGCCTGGGTGCGGTTGTCCAGGCCGAGTTTTTCCAGCATCCGGGAAACGTAGCCCTTGACCGTGGCCTCGGAGAGGTAGAGACGGCCCGCGATCTGGGCGTTGGACAGCCCCTCGCCCAGGCAGGCGAGCACGTCGGCCTCGCGCTCGGTGAGCGAGCCGGTCAGTTTGCGGGCGCGCTCGGCGGCGGGCCGGCTGTCGGCGGAGGCGGCGATCAGCCTGCGGGCGGCCGCGGGGGAGAGCACCGTGTGGCCTTCGGCCGCCACCCGCACCAGCCCGATCAGGTCCTCCGGCGGTGTGGACTTGACCAGGAACCCGGCCGCCCCCGCCCGCAGCGCGCGCAGCACGTACTGGTCGGCGTCGAAGGTGGTGAGCACCACCACGACCGGCGGGGCGGCGAGCCTGCCGATCTGCTCGATCGCCGCGATCCCGTCCAGCACGGGCATCCGCAGGTCCATGAGCACCACATCGGGGCGGTTGCGGACGACCGCGGCCACGCCCGCCGCGCCGTCGTACGCCTCATCCACGACCTCGATGTCGGGCGCGGAGCCGAGGATCGTGCGCAGGTGCGCGCACACCATCGGCTCGTCGTCCACCACGACCACCCGGACCATGCCGGTCACACCGCCGCCCCGGTCGTCGGCACGTACGACGGCATCGTCGCCTCCAGGGCGAACCCGCCGTCCGGTGTGCCGCCGGCCCGCAGCGAACCGTGCACCACCTCGATCCGCTGCCGCAGGCTGGCCAGGCCCAGCCCGGAGCCGGTGGCGGCCAGCCGGCCGTCCGGCGGGGCCGCCGCCGCGGTGTTCCGCACGCTGACCCTGACCTGCGACTCGTCGTAGCTCACCTGGACGGCGACGTGGGCGCCGGGGGCGTGCTTGCGCACGTTCGTCAGCGCCTCGCGGACAATCCGGTGCACCGTGCGGCCGACCACGGGGGAGGCGAGCGCCGGGTCGCCCCGCTCGGCCAGTTCGGCGGGAGTGCCGACGGCGGTCGACTCGGCGACCAGTTCGGCCAGCGCCGAGGCCGCGGCCGCCCGGTCATCCTCGGGTGCCGTGCGGAGGATGCCGACCAGGTCGCGCAGCTCGGCCAGGGCCTGGACGCCCGCCGCGCGGAGCTCCTCGGCCGCCCGCCGGGTGGCCTCGTCGGTCGCGGTGATGCCGAGCGCCCCCGCCTGCAGGACCATCAGGCTGACCTGGTGGGTCACCACATCGTGCATCTCGCCGGCCAGCCGGGCCCGCTCTTCGGCCCGGGCCTGCTCGGCCAGCAGGTACCGCTCCCGCTCGGCCCGCTCGGCCCGGTCCCGCAGCGCCCGCAGCATCTCGCCCCGCGCGCTGAAGTAGAGCGCCAGCAGCGGCCCGACCGCCGTCCGCAGCACCGCGATCGTGATCACGGCCGCCGACGGATCCCAGACCCGGGCCGCGATGATGGTCATCACGCCCACCGCCCCGAACGCGGTGCGGCGGTCCTTGCCGTAGTAGAACGGCCCGTAGGCGGCCAGGCAGGTTCCGTAGGGGGCCCAGAGGTTCCCCGCATGGGCCGGTGTCAGCGCCCCCGCCGGGAGGATCAGCTCGGAGATCAGCAGCGTGAACCCGGTCAGGATCGCGATGACGAGCACCGGCGCCCGCCGCCTGGCCACCAGCGAGAAGTCCGCCACGCCTTGCAGCGCCAGCATGGCCCAGGCGAGCTTGCCGGGATGCGCCGGCCACCAGGAGGCGCCCGCCAGCGTGATCGAGGTGTCGAGCAGCACGAAAAAGCCCGCCAGGGCCGCATCCACCGCCACGCTGTGCCGCGGGGCGCACGACCGGGTGCTCATGCGGCTCACGCTACTTCATCGCCCCCCGCCAGCCCGGCCAGCGATACTTTCGGCCGGCCCGGAAACCTACTAAAGTCGCCCCCCGGCCCGGCCCGGCATCCCTTCGTCGCGGCCGGACCCTACCGGCGGCCCTGCCCGGCAGCCCGCCTGCCGGGCTGCACTGGGAGCCATGAAAACCTCTTCAGCGGTCCTCGCGGCCGCACCACAGCCAGGCCACTACGACATCGACCCGGACCGGTCCCGGGTCACGTTCGCCACCCGCCACCTGTTCGGGCTCGGCCGGGTCAAGGGCAGCCTCGCCATCCGGGGCGGCCGCGCGGACATCGCCGACCCGCTCGAGGTGTCCGCCCTCGACGCGGAAATCGACACCGCGAGCTTCCACACGAACAACCGGCAGCGCGATGACCGCGTCCGCTCTCCTCGGTTCCTGGACGCCGCCGCGCACCCGGTGATGACCTTCCAGTCGGACCGGATCGCGGCTCAGGACCAGGCCCTGACCGGAACGCTGACGGTGCGCGGCACGACCCGGCCCGTCACCCTAACCGTCACCCGGTGCGAGGTGTCTCCCGGGTCTTTCACCGCCCGGGCCACCGCCCGCATCGACCGCACCGAGTTCGCCATCACCGCGGCCCGCGGCCTGGCCGCCCGCTACCTCGACCTGACCGTGGAGGTCCAGTGCACCCGGACCTGACCCGGCACGAATCGCCGCAGGCCATCACGGTGGCCGGGCTGCGCAAGAGTTACGGCGCCGTGCGGGCCGTGCGCGATGTCAGCTTCTCGGTCGGGCCTGGCGAGATCGTCGCCCTGCTGGGACCGAACGGAGCGGGCAAGACCACGACGCTGGAAATCCTGGAGGGGTTCCGGACCCGCGACGGCGGCGAGGTGCAGGTGCTCGGCCTCGACCCGGGCGGCAAATCGGCCGCGCGCGAGCTCCGCGAGCGGACCGGGCTGGTGCTGCAGGACATCGCGGTCGAGCCGTACCTGACCGTGCGGGAGACCATCTCCCGCCAGGCCGGCTACTACCGGGCTCCCCGGGACGTGCCCGCGGTGATCAGCCTGACCGGCCTCGACGGGCTGGAGCGGCGCAAGGTCAGGGCCCTGTCCGGCGGCCAGAAGCGCCGCCTGGACCTGGCCCTCGGCCTGATCGGCGGCCCGGAGGTGCTGTACCTGGACGAGCCGACCACCGGATTCGACCCGGCCGCCCGCCGCGGCGCCTGGGACCTGGTCCGGCAGCTGCGCACGGCCGGGACCACGATCCTGCTGACCACGCACGACATGGCCGAGGCGCAGGCGCTCGCCGACCGGGTGGTGCTGCTCAGCGACGGCGCGGTGGTGGCTGAGGGGCCGCCGGCCGGCCTGGACGGGGGAGAAGCGGAGCACACCCGCATCACTTTCACGCTGCCGCGCGGCGTGGCGCTCGCCGACCTGCCGGTGCCCGGCACACCGAAAGAAGGCTCGGTGGTCATCGAGACCACCCAGCCGGTCGCGGCCCTGCACCAGCTGACCAGCTGGGCCGTGCGGCATGAGGTGATGCTGTCCGGGCTCACCGTGGACCGGCCCAGCCTTGAGGACGTGTATCTGCGGCTGACGCGTGAAGAAGTGCCGTTCGGTCCAAAAGATAGGAGGCCCTGATGACTGCTGCTCTGGCCGGCCGCGCGCCGCGCCGCCGCAACAACCTGGCCCTGGTGATCCACCAGGTCTCCTACGAGCAGCTGTCGTTCTGGCGCAACCCGCAAAGCGCCGTCTTCACGTTCGTGTTCCCGGTCGTGTTCGTGACCATCATGGGCGCTCTGTTCCGCGGTGTCGGGAAGAGCTCCTACTTCGGCGGGCTCTCGGCGCTGCAGTACTACGTGCCGACGATCGCCGCCCTGTGCGTGCTCGGCTCGTGTTACGGGCAGCTCGCGGTCGGGCTCGCGGCCCGCCGGCAGAACGGGATCCTCAAGCGGATCCGGGCCACCCCGCTGCCGGCCTGGGGGTACTTCACCGGGCTGCTCGCCCACTGCGTCCTGGTCAGCCTCGCCGACATCGTGCTGATCGTCGGGGTGGGCCGGCTGTACGGGGTGCCGTTCCCGTCGCAGTGGCCGGCCATCGCGCTGACGCTGGTGCTCGGCGCCGCCAGCTTCTGCGCCCTAGGGGTCGCGGTGGCCTCAATGATCTCCAACGCCGAGGCCGCGCCGGCCGTCACGCAACTGATGCTGTTCCCGCTGTTGTTCCTGTCCGGTACCTATATGCCGATCTCCTCCCAGCTGCTCAACCGGGTCACCGGCTGGCTACCGATCCGGCCCTTCAACGAGGCGCTGACCGGGCCGCTGTCCCGGCACACCGGCGCCGACTGGCGGCACCTGGCCATCCTGGCGGCCTGGGGCGTGATCGGCGCGACCGTGGCGGTCCGCCGGTTCCGCTGGGACCCAAGGCCAGAGTGAACCGGGCCCGACCACGCTGCGCTGCCACCCGTGATAAGCGCGGCCGGTTATGCCCGGGGGCAGGCTGAGGCCGATGGGCGCGGCAATGAGGCCTGCCTCGCGGCCATGATCCTGAACCCGGGAGCCGGGCCTGGTCGTACCGCTGGGTGGTGCGCGGGTCGGCGTATCCCATCGCGTTCGCCAGATCGCGGAGGGACCTGCCGGAATCGAGGTACAGGGCCGCGAATGAGTGCCGCATCATGCGCGGTCCGAAGTGGCTGGCCAGGTCGGCCGGCAGGCCGGCCCGGGTGGCGAGGCGGCGCACGACCTGCCACACGTCGGCGGCGAAGAGCCGTCCCCCGGTCCGGGTGGCGAATAGCACCGGCACGTTCGTCAGGTCGGCCCGGCCAGCGAGATAGGCGTCTATCCGGGAAGCCGCCAGGCTGGGGAGGGTCAGGCTCTGGCGCCTGCCGTTGGTGCGGGTGACCGACAGCACCCGGTGTCCGTGTTCGGTGCCGAGGTCCTCGACGTTAGCGCCGATGACCTCGGACACCCGGGCGCCGGTGAAGAGCAAGACAGCTACCAACGCTGCGCTGCGGGCGCGCTGCGGGCCAGGTGCGGTGTCGGCGGCGCGAACGAGCGCGAGGGCCTGGTCCGGGGTGAGGGCCGGGGCGGGCGGGGTGCGCGGGTCGGCCCTGGGCCGGGCGATGTCGACGGCCGGGCTGGCGGCGATATGCCCTCGCCGGGCCAGCCAGGCGTACCAGCCCGACACGGCGGCGAGCTTGCGGGCCGCGCTGGCCGGGGATAGTCCTGCGGCATCCAGCTGGCGGGCGTACCTGACCACGTGCAGCCCGGTGATCCCGGTGACCGGGTGCACCTGCTGTTCCTGGCACCAGGCCAGCCAGGACGGCACGCGGCTCGCTCGCCGCTGCGGGGTGATCCCGATGTCCCGGGCGTAGGCGGTGCGGGTGTTCTCCGATCGCTTGGCGGCGAGCCAGCCGAGCACCAGCAGGGTCACCGGGTCAGCATCGGCGGCGGCGGTCACCAGCTCGGGCCCCGGCGGATGAGGACTGCCCATGCCCCGACCCTGCCCCATAGCAGTCCCAGTAATCACGGTTATCGAGGATCTGCTGAGTGCGGCGGCCGGGAAGTCCGCGGTGAGTTCAGCCGCGATCGGTAGTCCCCCTTAGCCGGCCAAGGACGGAACTGTACGGTGGCGGCCAAACAGTGTCCGGCTATGGGAGACCGCGCCAAAACAGGCGGTCCTAGCGGTCCGTCGGCTCCTGCGAAACCCGGTTCCGCAGCGACTCGACCAGCGCGGCCACGTGCCGTCGCTCGTCAGGTGTCAGCTCGTCGATGCTGGCGATCAGGAGATCCCTTTCCTGGTTGCCCGGCTGCTCCGGCCCGGCCGGGCCGTCGTCGTAGTAGTGCAGACCGGTGGACTCGGCCGCGGCGGCGCGGACAGCGGAGACCGGCACGTCCAGGCCCACGGCGAGCGCATCGATGGTGGCGGGGCGCGGCGGCCGGGTCAGGTTCCGTGTCGTGGCGAGGGTGTAGAGGGTGGACCGGGGCAGGCCACCGCGCTTGGCGACCTCGCCGTAGGACCAGCCCCGCTCACGCAGCCGCTGCTGGATCAGCCTTTGCAGCGGGTTGAGTGCGGGCTCCAGCGCCGCGTCGGCGGCGCGCGGCCGCTCGGCGGGGGGGTCCTGCCTGTCTCCCGCCGCGTCCACTGTCATAACCACCAACTTAGCTCCGTCTCGGCCGGTGGGCTCAAACCACGATTCCCGGGGCCTTGACTGATCCTGGAATCATGTTGTACGGTGATGACCGTACAGTACGTTCGACAAACAGCGTACACCAAGTCCGCGGTGCGGCGCCACTCCCTGAGTCGGCCGGAACGCGGGCAAACCCCCCCGGGCTGCCTGGCCCGGGGCCGATCGTCCTCGCCGAAGGAGTCATCATGTTCACCGACACCGCCGTCACCATGCAGGACCTCGAGCTCGAGTCCGCCGAACTGCTCCCCAGCCGGGAAACGCTCTGCTGCCCCTGCTACTCCCCGTGCGCACCATGCCTCAGCATTAGCGTGTGCATCAGCGTCTGCCTGTAAGGCGCCTGCCTGCCTACTGCGACCGCCGGCGGCAACAGCATCGGATGGCAGTTCCCCGGCTCGCACCTCTGACCTGCCGTGCATGTAGCTAGAGGGGGATGCTCGGCAGGAAGGGAGGGCCGCCCGGGCCCCCTAACGGGCGGCCCTCCCGCCTGCGTGATCGGCCCTGCCAGGCCGGGCGCGGCCAGCCGCTGCTGACGTTTCCCGGTGACCATGCGAGGAGAAGGCACCATGACCGTAGTGGCAGAGCATGTGACAACCGGGCCCACGGCACCCGCCCTTCCCCCGGGGGGTGCGCCCGGGCACGTTGAGGTGCCCCGGCTGGCCGACGGGGTCGAGCTGCTCGGCGAGTACAAGGATTCCGGCTACAGCCAGCCGCCGTCGCTGGTGCGGCGGCCCGACGGCCAGGTCATCCAGATGTCGGCGCTGCTGTACCAGGTGGCCTGCCGGATCGACGGCTCCCGCGGCCCGGCTGCCATCGCCGACCTAGTCAGCGAGGACCTGGGCCGGTCCCTGAGCGCCGAGCAGGTCCGCTATCTCATTACCGCCAAGCTGCTGCCCCTGGGCATCCTCGCCGCCGGGGACGCCCCGGCTGCCCCGCCGAAGGCCAGCCCGCTGCTCTCGCTCAGGGCGCGGGGCACGCTGCTGCCGGAGCGGGCGGCGAACGCCGCCGGGGTGCTGCTGCGGCCGCTGTTCCGGTGGCCCGTGATCATCGCCGTGGTCGCGGCCGTCGCGTCCGTGGACTACTGGTTGTTCGCCGTCCACGGGCTGGGGGCGGGGGTGCAGCAGATCCTGCGCGACCCGGTGGACCTGCTCATCGTGCTCGGCCTGTTCGTGGTCTCCGCCCTGTTTCACGAGTGCGGGCACGCGGCCGGCTGTCGCTACGGCGGCGCGCGGCCCGGCGTGATCGGCGTCGGCATCTACCTGGTCTGGCCGTCGTTCTTCACCAACGTCACCGACTCCTACCGGCTCAGCCGCGCCGGGCGGCTGCGCACTGACCTCGGCGGCGTGTACTTCAACGCGGTCTTCATGCTGGCCCTGGCCGGCCTCTACGTGGCCACCTCGGCCCAGGTTCTGCTCGTGGCCATCGCCGTCACGCACCTGGAGATGCTGGAGCAGCTGCTCCCGTTCGTCCGTTTCGACGGCTACTTCATCCTCAGCGACCTGGTCGGCGTGCCCGACCTGTTCGCCCGCGTCGTCCCCGTCCTGCGCAGCGCGCTCCCCAGGGGCCGCCAGGACCCGCGCGTCACCGGCCTGCGGCGCCGCGCCCGAATCCTGGTGACCGGCTGGGTGCTATGCGTCATCCCGCTGCTCACGCTCACCATGGGGTATCTCTTCCTGCACCTGCCCGCGGTCAACCGGGCGATGTGGCGCTCCGTCAGCCTGCAGGCGCACCTCATGACCGCCGCGGCCGCCGGCCACCGCTACGCGCAGGCCGGAGTCGACGCGTTTGGCGCCGCACTGATCATCCTGGCGCTGGCCGGGTCGGCCTACCTCCTGATCGGGCTGGCGCGGCGGCTCACCGCCGTGGGCCTGCGCTGGTCCACCGGCCGTCCGGGCCGCCGTCTCCTGACTGCCGCGGTCGGCCTGGCCGTCCTCACGGGGCTCGCCGCCTTCTGGACCGCGGCAGGCCAGTTCCGTGGCTGGTAGGTCCGGCCGCATCACCCGCCCGGTATCTGATCAGGCCCCGTGCCGTCATCCGGGGCCCTTGTCCGGCCAGAGGTTTCCGCCGCCGCGAAGGAGGGCTCTCATGTCCGATCTACCTGCTGTCACGCCCGCGGTGCCTGCTCTCACGATGCAGGACCTTGAGCTCGAGCACGCCGAGCTGCTCCCGGCCCGGGAAACCCTGTACCGTTGGGGTCCGCCGAGGCACATCGGCGCCCCACTGCCAGCGTGGCAACAAAATCCCGGCGGCCCCATGCTGGCACCGTAGCGATCCCGCTGGCGGCCAGCACCATTGGTTCAGGTCGTGCGCTCGGCGATGAACACGAACTCGCGACCTGGGCGATCAGGGGCATCTCGCACATCCAGCACTCGGTAGCCGTGAGCGAGCAGGCTTGATTCCACCTCGTCGCGGTGCCGGAACACCAGGGTCGAGTCCGACGTGATCACGGTGCCGTCAGCCAGGAACCTGTAGGTGTTGCGGAAGGAGACGAACGGAAGGCTCACCTCGGTGACCTCGTTGCGCCGCTCTACCCATCCGGTGCCTGGGATATCAAGGGTGACCGGGCCAGTGTCAGCAGCCCAGTCCTCCCAGGCCCGCCGATCGGGACGCCGAGTCTCGAACACGAGGTAGCCGCCCGGACGAAGGGCAGCGTGGATGCCCGCCAGAACCTGTCCCCAGTCGGCATCGGTAAGAAAGACCTGCGCCACATTCCCCGTCATCACCGCAAGATCAGCGCCGAACGCCGCCACTGCCGTGGCATCACCATGGACCCAGGTGACTCGCGCGGCTGCATCCTTGGCCTTGGCCACCTCAAGCGATGCCTCGGCGGGGTCAACCCCCACGACAGTGCGGCCGCTCCCGGCGAGCAGCACCGCCAGGCATCCGGTCCCGCAACCGACGTCGAGCACGCGGTCCGCGCCAAGCTCGCAGGCGATGTCCAGGTAGGCAGCCAAGTCATCGCGGCCGCCGTCAAATGCGTCATAGACGGGTGCGAGGCGAGGGTGGGCAAAGATCGCATCAGGCACCCGCCGACCATATCCTCCAGCCGCGACGCCAGCCTCCACGTCGGCCGGCGTGGCGGCTGCTCACGGCCTGCAGAACGGTGCCGTTACGCGTAACATGGGTGGTGATGACAGATACCCGGGATTGTGAGCAGTGCGGCACCGTGTTCGCGCCGCGCCGTGAGCACGCCCGGTTCTGCTCCGCTCGCTGCCGGGTGGCGTGGAACCGCCAGAACGCAAGTGACCTGCCCGCCGAGGCCGGCACCTTGGACTGGTCCATCGCCGCGATGCGGGATACGACCGACCGGTTGCTCCGCGCCGGCGGATGGCATCAGCCGCACGGTTTCGCGCTGATCAGCGAGGCCGTCTGGTGGGTCACCATGGTCGACGCGGCCTTCGTCCGCTATCAGCCGGACGCTTACCACAATGTCCTGGCCAGCCATGGCGCGACGGAGCGCCAGCTGATCGAGGAAACCTTCGGCGGCCTGCGGTTCGTCCGGAACCGGATGGGTTATTACGAGGATCACGCCGATTTCATCGACCCGCTGGCGGGCAACAGCGGTCCTATCGCGGCCTGGACCTGGCGGCCGGTGCTTGAGCCGGGACTCGCCTCGCTCCCGGCGCGCGGGCAGGAGTGGGAGATGACCCGGTACTGCGCGTACCAGGCCCAGCTGGCCGGTCACACCGTGGGGGAGACCTTCGAGCGGGCCGCGGCCTTCCTCCAGCTGGCCGCGGACGGCAGCCTCAGCCGGAACTAGGACGCGCCGGACAGGTCCTTAGCTCGGACCCGCCCGCTAAGCGCGCTGGATCTCCCGCCGGTTGATATCGAAGGCATGTTTACGGTGCGGTTCCAACTATAAGCGTTGTAATCGGCCATGACCTTTACTTTAATCGACCCGGAGTCGGAAAAAGAGTATCGTGGAATTCATAACAAATTAAAGTCAGAAATCATATGATTAGCAATTATCAGTTTAAATTGCCGGATCTGGCACGGTGTATAAGGGGTCCCGCCGGAAGATGGGAATTAGCGGAAGCAGTGCATTACCACCGATAGCGGGCAGCGGCCCAGCGACGAGCTTGGGGGAGCTTTGACGTCACGGCGGCACGTGCTGACAGTTTATTTCGTCTGGTTGACCTTGCTCGCCGCGACGTACTACGGGCGCCCCGGCCTGCAGGTTGAGACGGGGGGCCTGTTCGATCTGAGCGGAGGTCTCGCCATCGTGGCCGGCGTAGTCATCAACCGGCCTGCCCGTAAATCGCCCTGGCTGCTGCTGGCCGCCGCGAACCTGACCTTTGCCGTCGGCCAGATAAGCTTCCTGGTCCTGACCGAGATCCTGAAGGCGAAGGTTCCGTTCCCGTCCATCGCGGACGCTTTCTACCTGGCGACGTATCCGCTGTACGCCGCCGGGATGCTCATTTTTATCTGGTCGCGCTCCCCGGACCGGGACCGGCGCAGCCTGATCGATGCGCTGACCCTGACCGTCGGGCTGGCGCTGCTGTCCTGGATCTACCTGATCCTTCCGTATGTGCATAACCCCGGGCTGTCGTGGCTGCAGAAAAGCGTCGCGATCGCCTACCCGCTCGGCGATGTGCTTGTCCTGGCCATGATCGCCCGGCTGATCGTACCGGGGGCCGTGCGGTCCAGGTCCGTCCAGTTGCTGACCCTGGGTACCGTCGGCCTGCTGGCCTCCGACGTGTCGTTCGGCCTGGAACAGCTCCACGGGACGTTTCGCAGCGGGTCGGTTGTCGATCTGGGCTGGGCGGTCTTCTACGGCGCCTGGGGAGCAGCGGCCCTGCACCCGAGTATGACGGAGCTGACCCGCACGGTTACCCGGCGGCCGGCCGTAACCTCACCCATCAGGCTGACCGTACTGATGCTCGCGTCGTTTATAGCTCCCGCCGTCTTGTTCATCCAGTCGGTCACCGGCCGGGCTGCCGACGACGGCGTGATCGCGGTGTTCTCCGCCGTCCTGTACCTGCTGGTGCTCTCGCGGCTGTGGGAAATGGCGGCCTCGCACCGCCGCGTCCTGCGCCGTGAGCGGACGGTCCGGCTGGCGGGCCCGTCCCTGGCCTCGGCGGTCAGCGTCACCGAGGTCATGACCATCATCGAGCGTGCGGCGGTCGCCCTTTTCGACCCGCGCTCGCCGCGGGAGGCCTTGCTCGTGATGCGGGACGATGACATGCGCCGCCAGGCGGCCGCCGCTGACGGCGATTCGCCGCTGCTGGATCGGCTGGCCGGGCTGATCGAGACGTGCGTGCCGCTGCTGACCGGATCGCAACCCCTTTTCCTGCCCGCGGCCAGGCTCGGCGAACGTGTGAGCGTGCTGCTCCCCGGCTGTGACGGGATGTTGCTGTGCCCGGTCACGCTCGACGACCGGCCATCCGGCGACCCGATGATCGCGGTGCTGGCAGTGTTCGGTGGGCAGCGGACCCTGGCCGATCTGTCCGCGACCCTGGAGATCCTGGCGCAGCAGACTGCTCTCGCGGTCGAGCGGGTCATCCTCAGCAAGGAAGTCATCCGGCGGGGCAGTGAGGCCTACTTCCAGACCCTGGTGCAGGACACCTCGGACGCCATCTTGATCATCGGCGATGACGGGATAGTCCGGTACGCGACCCCGTCCGCCGCGAGCATCTTCGGCGACATCATCGTGGAGGGCGTTGCCTTGCAGAACCTGGTCCAGGACGGGGAGCGAAACGACCTGGCGCGGGCGCTGGAGCCGATGCGGGAGCACGCGGGCCGCCGGTCGTACTACGGAGACATGCGGATCACCCGCCGGGATAATGTGAGCGTTCAAGTCCAGGTCAGGTGCAGCGACCTGCGCGACGAAGGCACGGTGGGGGGCATGGTGCTGACGTTGCGGGATGTGA
>PMST01000650.1 GCA_003168295.1 Actinomycetota bacterium | reverse complement strand
AGGCCAGGAACCGCTTGATGTCACGTTCCCGCAGCGCGTACAGGATGCCGATGGCCGCGGTGATCGCGCCGGCGCCCATGGTGACCAGGCCGGGCCAGGCGCCGCCGGCCGGAGCCAGCCGGAACGCGAACAGGGCGATGCCGTAGATGCCGAGCTTGACGACCAGGCCGGACAGGAACGCGGATCCGTCCGCGGGGGCGACGGGGTGCGCCTCGGGCAGCCAGACGTGCAGCGGGACAAGCCCGGCCTTGAACCCGAAACCGATGAGGGCGAGCAGGTACGCGGCGGCTCGCCAGCCGCCGGGCACTAGGTGGGCGCGGGCCGCGATCGCGTCCAGTTCGGTGGCGTGGGTCTTGCTGGCCAGGATCACGAACGCGGCCACGACCAGCAGGAAGCCGATCTCGGACAGGGCGAGGAACCAGAACGCGCCGCGGGCCACGTCGTCGCGTCGCACCCGGCGCAGGATGAGCAGGTAGCAGGTCAGGCTCATCGTCTCCCAGGCCACCAGGAACGTCACCATGCCGCCCGCGGCCAGCACCGCCAGGCAGGCGAGCAGGGCCAGGTTGTAGGCGGCCAGGTAGACCGCGGTGCCGCGGCCCGGCTCGTGATAGCGGGGCGCGTACAGGGCGATGGCCACCACGACGACGCCGAGCAGCGCCACGAACACGCCCGCCAAGCTGGTCATCTGCAGCTCCAGGGGGCCGCCGACGATGGTCCCGGCGGCGCCGCCGGGAGTGACCACCCGCGTGTCGCCGTAGACCAGTGACCAGCCGCCACCCGCGACCGCGGCGGCGCCGCCGACCCCCGACAGGGCACAGCAAGCGAGAAGGCCCGGCTTGGTCCGCCCGGCGACCAGCCCGGTCAGGGCGGCGGCGATCCAGGCGGCGGCCGCGATGTAACCGATGTCCAGCGGGTTCACCCGGCACCTCCGGGGATGTCCTGGCCGACAATGAACGTCAGGCCCGGTGCCTTCTCCGCGAGCCTGCCCACGGCCACACCCAGCCCCTGCAGCAGGGCCAGCGGGCTGGGCGGGCAGCCGGGAATCCAGACGTCGACCGGGAGGATTTCGCCGACGTTCCCGTGCACGAACGGGTCGGCCGGATAGACGCCGCCCAGCGCGCACGCGCCGGTCGCCACCACCACCTTAGGCCCGGGCATCGCCTCATAGGTCTTGCGCGCAGCCCCGTCGAACACCCGCACCATCGGCCCGGTCACCAGCAGCAGGTCCGCGTGCCTGGGCGCGGGAGTGAAGAAGAACCCGAGCCGGTGCAGGTCATAGTGGGGGGCGCTGAGCAGCCGGATTTCCTGCTCGCACACCGCGCACGAACCGGTGTCGAGCGTGCGAATGTGCAGGCTCCGGCCGAACTGCGCGGCGATCTTGTCCCGCAGTTGCCGCGCGACCTCGGCTGTATCCTGGCCGGCCGTGTCCTGATCGGCCGTGTGCTGGCCGGCCGACCCGGTGCCGATGCCGGGCCGGGCGCCGTCTGGCCCGGCGTTCACCGCGTCTCTCCGCGTATCGGGATCCTCTTGACGAGCGCCGAACGGGCAGTGGCGGCGAGCTCGAACTCTCCGCTCGGCGTGATCGCGTCTGGCGCCGCTTCGGCACACCGGCCGCACACGGTGCAGGCGCCGACGTCGAAGATCAGCACATCGTCCTGCCGGCGCAGCGCCATGCTCGGGCACACCGCGACCAGGCGGTCGGCGGTCTGGCGGGTCAGCTGCCTCGGGCGGAACGCGGGCGGCGTCGGCAGAAATGCCGCCGAGCCATCTGACCTGGCCGGGTAGCGGGTGGTTACCACGCCACGCCGCAGCCCCCGGGCGAACCAGAACGGCATAATACCCACCTCCTTCAGCGTGCCACGCCCGCGACGGTCAGCCAGAAGCTGGCCTCGATGATCGGGATATCGGTGAACACGTTCTGCGACCGGCACGCGTCGTCGAACCCGCGCCAGTTGCGCACCGAACCCGGCCGGACCCGAGCGCGAGTGATCCGCCCGCCGGAGTCCAGCGCGACCCAGACCAGCACTTCACCCCGCGGCGACTCGGCCCAGCCGAGGCCCGTACCACCACCCGCCTTCGCCGTGCACGGGGGGCTCCCGCCCCCCGTGCCCCCTGGCCCATCCCCCTTCACGGGAAGCGGGGTACGGCCCTCCCCGGTGCCTGCATCGACGAACGCGCTGATAAGACGGACTGACTCTGCCGCCTCGCCGATCATCACGTTGAAGCGGGCGAGCACGTCGCCGCCATCAGCGGTGACGACTGTGGCCGGGACCTCGTCGTACGGACCGGCTCGCCGGGCGTCCATGGCCAGCCCCGTGGCTCGCGCGACCGGCCCGACCAGGCCGAGGCGGTGGGCCTGCTCGGCGGTCAAGATGCCGCAGGCTTCCAGCCGGTCGAGGAAGGAGTTGGTGATCAGCAGCGCATCGGCGGCCCGGCGCAGCTCGCCGTACGCGCCGGGCAACTCGCGGCGCAGCACGTCCGCCTCCGGGGCGCGGCTTACTCCGCCGGGCTCGACCACGCCGAACAGGTACCGGTGGCCGAACGCGGCGGCGTTGACTCGCAGCAGCCGTTCCAGCGCGATCTCGGCGGCGGCCTGGCCCACCGACAGCCCGGTGGCCTGGCACAGCGCGGCCATGGCCGCGGCGTGGTTGTACAGCCGTTCCAGCTCGAGCGCGACCGCCCTGGTCCGCGCGGCCGCGGGCGGCGGCGCGATCCCGAGCGCGGCCTCCACCGCGGCCGCGAACGCCCAGCCCACGGCGACGGCGCTGAGGCCCTCGGCCCGCTCGACGAAGAAAGCAGCGTCGCGCGGTGTCTTACCGCGCAGCCGCCACTCCACGCCGCGGTGCTTATGCCAGGTGAACAGGTACAGGTCAACGACTTCCTCGCCGCTGGTCACCAGCCCGTAGTACAAGCTCTCCACGCCTACCTGCCGGACCGGGCCGAACGGGAACTCGAACGCCTGCCCCTCGACGGTGTGCCGGGCCTGCGCCCCGTCCAGTGGCTGCGCCGGCCGGTGCCCCAGCCTCGGGAAGTCCGCTGCGGCATGGGGCGGCAGCATGACCCGGTTCAGCGGCTGGCCGTCGGCGGGACCGATACCGAACTGCTCGTAGATCTCGCATTCCTCGACGAAGGCAGCCGGCACGATGTCGGACAGCGCCGGATACTGACCGGTCTCGATCTCGGTCTCGGTGACCAGGTAACCGCGGTCGTGCGCCCACACCAGGCGAAGGGTGGTGGCAGGACTGTCGTTAGCGGCGAACATGTCGGCGAGGCGGGCGCCGGGGGTGCCCGCGAGGGCGCGGGTGGCCGCTTCCAGGGTCTCCTCCAGGATGCGGACGGTGACCGCTCCCCGGGTCGCGCCGCTATCGGAGATCTCTAGACCGCCGAGGCCAGCCAGCGGGCCTACCACGCCGTTCATGGTGGCAGCGGCCTGCGGCGATGAAGGGGGAACGGGGAGGTGGGCGGGGGTCATCCGATCACCGCTATCGAATGCCGCAGGACCGTATCCAGGCCGACCGGGATCCACAGCCCGAGCACCAGCAGCGCCGCCAGGCCGAGGACGAGCGGTGCCGCCGTACTCACCGCCACCGCCTTGCTCCGGTACGGGCTGGTCAGCTGGTCCGGCGGCTGGCCGGTCACCATCCCGGCGGTGGTCCTGGCGAAGGCCACGAACGCCAGCCCGAGCAGGAACAGCAAGAGCAGGGGAAACACCGGGCTGGCGGAGGCGAAGCCGGCCCGCACGATGGTCAGCTCGGACAGGAACAAGCCGAACGGCGGTGACCCGAGGACGGCGAATGAGGCCAGCAGCAGCGCGCCCCCGGTGACCGGGACCGCCGCCAGCAGCCCGCTGACCTGGCTGGCTTCCCTGGTCTTATAGCGGAGCGAGACGTCTCCGCTGGACAGGAACAGCACCGACTTGGCCAGCGCGTGGTTGAGCATCTGCAGCAGCGCGCCGTACAGGCCGAGAGTGCCGCCGAAGCCGAGGGCCACGGCGATGATGCCCATGTGCTCGACCGAGGAGTACGCGAACAATCGCTTGAAGTTTCCTTTCCTGACCATGAACAGCGCCCCGATCGCGATCGAGGCGAACCCGAAGGACAGCAGCACCGCCCGCGGGTAGGTGCCGCCGAGCCGCGCGTGCGCGATGGCCAGGAACCTGATGATCGCGTACATGCCGGCATTGAGCAGCGCGGCGGACAGCATGGCGCTGGCCGGGCTCGGCGCCTCGGCGTGCGCGTCGGGCAGCCAGGTGTGCATGGGGGCCAGTCCTACCTTGGTGCCGTAGCCCACCACCGCCAGCAGGAACGCCAGCCGCAGCGGTTGCGGCGCCAGCGCGTGCGCGTGCTCGAACAGGTACGGCCAGGTCAGGCCGAGGTTCGAACCCAGGTGCAGGGCGCTGCCTGAGTAGAACAGGAACAGCGTGCCCGCGAGCGCGATCGTGACGCCCAGCGAGCTGATGATGACGTACTTCCACGCCGCCTCAAGCGACCGGGACCGGCCCTCGATGCCAACCAGGGCCGCACTGGCCAGCGTGCTCGCCTCGACCAGGACGAACAGCAGCCCGAGGTTGCCGGTTTCCAGCGCCGCGAGCATCAGCGAGGCGAACAGACCGAAGAACGCGTAATACAGGCGGACCTGGAAGCCGCTGAACCCGCCGCTGTCCTCCTCCGCGCAGATGTACCCGATGGAGCCGAGCGCCGCGAGCAGCGTCACGCCGGCCACGGTCATCGCGAAGAACCCGCCGAGCGGGTCCACGTACAGGAAGCCGTCCCAGCCGGCCAGCGGCTGGTGGCCGTCCAGTTCGACCAGCAGCGCGAGCGCGCAGCCGAAGGCGACGAGGGCACCGGCGGCCTGGGCGAGGCCGGCCAGCCAGGCCCGTGCGCCCGCGAGCGCCGCGGCCGGGCCGGCCAGCGGGCCGAGCGCGATGAGAATGGCCAGCGCTGTCATCCGCGCAGCTCCCTCAGCTCGGCCGCGCTCGCCTCGGC
>PMST01000193.1 GCA_003168295.1 Actinomycetota bacterium | reverse complement strand
TACGCGATCCACACCGAGGTCGGGCACCGGACGGTGGGCGCCAGGGTCAACGGCCGCCTGGTGGCGCTGGAATCTACGCTGGACAACGGCGACACAGTCGAGATCTTCACCTCCAAGGCGCCGGAGGCGGGACCGAGCCGGGACTGGCTCAAGTTCGTGCAGAGCCCCCGGGCCAGGAACAAGATCAGGCAGTGGTTCTCCAAGGAGCGCCGGGAAGCCGCGGTAGAGGCCGGCAAGGACCAGATCGCCCGGGCTATGCGCAAGCAAGGGCTCCCGCTGCAGCGGCTTGCCGCCGCCGACAGCTTGATTACCGTGGCCCGCGACCTGCGCTACCTGGACGTGTCCGGGCTATACGCAGCGGTCGGCGAAGGGCGGGTCAGCGCCCAGTCGGTGGTCGAGAAGCTGGTCAGGTCGGTCGGTGGCCTCGCCGGGGCCCAGGAGGACCTGGCCGAGACGACGCTGCCGACCAAGGAACCCCAGCCCAGGACCCCGGGAGACCCAGGCGTCGAGGTCAACGGCGCGCCGGACACATGGGTGCGCCTGTCCCGGTGCTGCACCCCGGTGCCGGGAGATCAGATCACCGGCTTTGTCACCCACGGTCATGGCGTGTCCGTGCACCGGGTGGACTGCGTGAATGTCGTGCACCTGACCGGTACCCAGCAGGAGCGGATGGTCGAGGTCCACTGGGCGCCGGGCGACGGCTCGGTGTTCCTGGTGGCCATCCAGGTGGAGGCGCTCGACCGGACCCGGCTGCTGTCCGACGTGACCAGGGTGCTTTCGGACCAGCACGTCAACATCTTGTCCGCGACCGTGACGACCAGCCGGGATCGGGTGGCGGTCAGCCGGTTCACGTTCGAGATGGGGGATCCCAAGCACCTCGGGCACGTGCTGCGCGCCGTCCGCGCCATCGACGGCGTCTACGACGTCTACCGCGTCACCAGCTGAAGCCGGGTCACCAGCTGAGGCAGCCTTTAAGACCTTAAATTCCGCCAGGGTGTGCTCGGCTTCGGTGAGCCAGGCCCGGCGGGCGGTGAGGGCCTCCTCGGCGCTCTGCGCGGCTGCGGCGTCGCCCCGTTCGCGCGCCTGGGTCAGCTGCTCCTCCAGCTGGGCGATGGTCGAGCGCAGCTGAGCCACCGTCCCCTCGGCCCGCGCCAGCGCTTCGGGATTCGACCGGTGCCACTGCGCCTCTTCGGTCTTGCGTATGGCGTCCTCGACCCGCCGGAGCCCGGACTCCAGGTGTTCCCTGGAGTCCCGCGGCACCGCCCCGATCTGCTCCCATCGTTCCTGGATGCCGCGCAGCGCCGACCGGGCGGAGCGGATATCGGAGACCGGCAGCAGTCCCTGGGCCTGATCGAGCAGCTGCTGCTTGGCCTCGGAGTGCTCGCGCAACTCAGCGTCCTTGGCCGAGAAGACCTCAGAACGGGCGTTGAAGAACTTGTCTTGGGCCGCCCGGAAGCGCTTCCACAGCTCGGCCTCGGCATCCCTGTCTGCTCGTCCGGCCGCTTTCCACAGCCCCATCAGCTCGCGGTACGCGCTGGTGGTCGGGCCCCAGTCGGTGGACCCCGACAGGGCCTCGGCGTCGGCGACCAGCTTCTCCTTGCGGGCCTTGACGTCCTCGCGTTCCGCCTCCAGGGTGGCGAAATACGCCTTGCGCCGCTTGGTGAAGGCGTTGCGGGCCGCGGACAGCCGCTTCCACAGGACGGCTTCGGCCGACCGTTCGGCGTGCGGCGCCGCCTTCCACTCCTCGAGCAGCTCGCGCATCCGCTCGCCGCTGCTCTTCCAGTGGGTGGCTTCGGCGGCGATCTGCTCCGCCTCGGCCACGATCCGCTCCTTGATCTCCTTCGCCTGCACGCGCGCCTGCTCGCGGGCCGCCTTGGCCTCTTCGCGGCGGTGGCCGACGTCCTCGACCAGGCGCTCGACCCGGGTGCGGAGCCCGTCCAGGTCGCCGAGCGCGTTGGCCTCGTTAATCGCCTGGACCAGGCGATTAACGCTGGCCGAGGCCTGGGCGGGAGCGATGTCGGTGCTCGCGATCCGCTGCTCGAGCAGCACGACCTCGGTCTCAAGCGCCTCGTACTTGCGCTGGAAGAAGGCGATCGCCTCTTCAGGACTTCCCGCCTGCCACGAGCCGATCACCCGCTCGCCGTCGGCGGTACGGACATAGACCGTCCCGTCGGCGTCTACCCGGCCCCACGGATGGTAGGCGGTCGTCACGGCGAACCTCCTGCGTTGGTCTTGCTCGTGTTAGGTTTTCTTGATCGTCACGCTGTCAATGATGACCTTTTCCTTCGGAGCGCCGCCCTCGGACTGACCCGACACGGTGTACTGACACGAATACCCATCCTTGGCCACATTCTGGACGATACCGAGTCCAGATGAAACCGTTCCGAACGGCGTATAGGTAGCCCCGAGCCCGGACGTGCTGTCCTTGTACACGATGAAGAACTGGCTGCCGTTAGTGGTCGCGCTGCCTTCGTTGGCCATCGCGACCGTGCCGGCCGGGTATTTGGCGCCGGTGAGGTTCTCGCTGGCGAACTCGTACCCGGGTATCCCGGTGCCGATCTTGCTGGTCGAGCTGCAGGTCAGCTTGGTCGAGGCGGTGGCGTACGGGTCACCGCACTGCAGTACGTAGATGCCGCTGGTCAGGAGCCGGTGGCACTGGGTGTTGTTGAAGTAGCCGGCCTCGGCCAGGTGGACGAACGAGTTGACGGTGCAGGTGGCCTTGCTGTTCTCCAGGTTGACCGCGATCTTGCCCAGGTTGGTGGTGATCGTCGCCTGGTAGCTCGCGGTGTAATCGGGTGCGGCGGACGGCAGGCTGACCGTGCGCGCCGCCGTTCCTGTTTTGGTGTAGGTGCAGTGGTGCGCGGGCTCGGCCACCGTCGTGGCCGAGGGCGTCGCACTCGGCGACTTGCTCGCCGACGCCGTTGGGTGCTTCTTCGTGCTTCCGCCGGGGAGGAATACCGCCAGCAAGGAGGCGATGAGCGCCGCGCCTAGGATTACGCTGAGGGCGATGACTCCGCGCTTGCGTTGCTGGCGCCGCCTGGCCATCCGGATCTCTTGCTGGCGGCGGTACTTTTCCCTGGCTATCCTGCGCTGGCGTTCGTTCTTTCCCGCCACCGGTCGAGTCCTCCTTAGCCTGTCGCACTATCTGGCTACCGCTGGTATTCACGGGAGGCAGGCCAGCGAACCCGGTGTATACCTCTGACCTCGAAGCAGAAGGAGTGTCGACCCGGGAGACCCGGAACCCCCCAATATTCGCGATCGTTCGCGAATCGTACCTGCCAGATGCCTGGATCGGTACCCTTCGTTATCGGTTCGCCGCCGTGCGGGTCCCTCGGTAGCCTGAGATACCGTACCGTGAGAAAGGACGCTTGTGCTCGTCGCAGGGTTCCCGGCAGGCGCGTTTGCTGCTAACTGTTATGTTGTCGCGCCCGGCCCCGGACAGGAGTGCGTGATCATCGATCCCGGACAGGACGCCGAACGCGGGATCGAAGAACTCCTGGCCACCCACCGGCTCAGGCCGGCCGCGGTGCTGCTCACGCACGGCCATATTGACCACGTCTGGTCCGTCGCCCCGGTTTGCGGTGCCAAAGGAATCCCGGCCTACATCCATCCGCGCGACCGCGCATTGCTGAGCGATCCGGCCAAGGGCTTCCCGCTCGGGACCGGACAGGAACTGTTCGGCGGGCTGGAATTCACCGAGCCGGACGATGTTAAAGAACTGGCCGACGGGATGACGTTGAACCTTGTCGGGCTGGAGATCACGGTGAACCATGCGCCTGGGCACACGGAAGGATCCGTGACATTCCGGTTGCCATTGGATAGCCGCATGACACCGCCGCCCGTTTCGGCACAAGGTAAAAGCAAAACCGGCGCGGCGGACGGAAGCGACCCTGCGGACGTGTTGTTTTCAGGAGACTTGCTGTTCGCCGGCTCGATCGGGCGGACCGACCTGCCCGGCGGGGATTATCCCACGATCCTGCGCAGCCTGGCGCGGGTCTGCCTGCCTCTGCCCGACCCGACCGTGGTCCTGTCCGGGCACGGGCCGCAGACGACCATCGGCGTGGAACGCCGCAGCAATCCGTTCCTGGCCGGCCTGAGCGTGCCTGAGTCCGGGCCGGCCAGGGGAATGTGAGCCGGGGGAATGTGACCCAGGAATGTGACGGCGCGACGGCCCGGCCCGCGCGGTCCTTGACCGGCCGCACGCAGGCTGGATCGTTCGGATAAAAAGATCTAGAAGAAGTAAGCAGCCCGATCCGACCTGGTGGCGTCGCTGCAGGAAAGCACCGCCGCCAGACGGGGCGGTGAGATGAAAGGGGCAACAGGGCCGATGATCCGCACCCATGAGGCGGGGACGCTGCGGGCGTCGCACGCTGGCGAGCAGGTGGTGCTGGCCGGCTGGGTGGCGCGGCGCCGGGATCACGGCGGCGTGGTCTTCATCGATCTGCGCGACGCCAGTGGCGTGGTGCAGGTGGTGTGGCGGCCCGAAGAGGCGGCGTCTGAAGGCGCCCACGAGCTGAGGGCCGAGTTCTGCGTGCTCGTGACCGGGACGGTACGGACGCGCCCGGCCGGGAACGAGAACCCCGAGCTGCCCACCGGGGAGATCGAGGTCGTCGCGGCCGACGTCGAGGTACTCAGCGCAGCCGAGCCGTTGCCGTTCCCGGTCGAAGGCTCCGCCGAGGTCAGCGAGGACATCCGGCTCAAGTACCGGTACCTGGACATCAGGCGCGAAGATACCGCGCGGGCCCTGCGGGTCCGGTCCCAGGCCGCCTACCTGCTCAACGACGTCATGCGCGAGCACCGTTTCGTGAACGTGGAGACGCCGTACCTGACCAGGTCGACGCCGGAAGGCGCGCGCGACTTCCTCGTCCCGGTGCGGCTGCGGCCGGGCAACTGGTACGCGCTGCCGCAGTCGCCGCAGCTGTTCAAGCAGCTGCTCATGGTGGGCGGCCTGGAGCGCTACTTCCAGCTGGCCCGGTGCTTCAGGGACGAGGACTTCCGCAAGGACAGGCAGCCGGAGTTCACCCAGATCGACATCGAGATGTCCTTCGTCACCCGGGAGGATGTCATCGCCGTCGCCGAGGACGTGGTGACGCGGCTGTGGTCTGAGCTGGCCGGGTACGAGGTGCCCACGCCGCTGCCCCGGATGACCTATGCGGAGGCGATGGCGCGGTACGGCTCGGACAAGCCCGACCTGCGGTTCGGCGGTGAGCTCACCGACCTGACCGAGCACTTCGCGGCGACCGAGTTCCGGGTGTTCCAGGCCGCCTATGTCGGGGCCGTCGTCATGCCGGGCGGCGCCGCGCAGTCGCGTCGTGAGCTGGACGGCTGGCAGGAGTGGGCCCGGTCGCGCGGCGCGCGCGGGCTCGCCTACGCGCTGATCGGCGCGTCCGGCGAGATCTCAGGTCCGGTGGCCAAGAACCTTTCCGAGGCGGAGAGGTCCGGGCTGGCCGCCGCGGTGGGTGCCGCGCCAGGTGACTGCGTGTTCTTCGCGGCGGGCCCGGCGGCGACCGCCCGTGAGCTGCTTGGCGCGGCCCGGCTGGAGATCGGGCGCCGGTGCGGCCTGATCGACCCCACGGCCTGGTCGTTCCTGTGGGTGGTGGACGCGCCGATGTTCGAGGAGGACGGGGCCGGCGGCTGGACCTCGGTGCACCACCCGTTCACGGCGCCGTTGCCCGAATGGGCGGACAAGTTCGTCGCCGAGCCAGGCGGCGCCCTGGCCGATGCCTACGACATCGTGTGCAACGGATACGAGATCGGCGGCGGGTCCATCCGTATCCACAAGTCCTCGACGCAGCAGGCGGTCTTCGACGTGATCGGGCTGTCTACCGAGGAGGCACGATCGCAGTTCGGCTTCCTGCTCGACGCGTTTAAGTACGGTCCGCCGCCGCACGGCGGCATAGCGTTCGGCTGGGACCGGGTCATGATGCTGCTCGCGGACGTCGAGTCGATCAGGGACGTGATCGCCTTCCCCAAGGCCGCCTCGGGGCTGGACCCGCTCACCGGCGCGCCCACGCCCATCACCCCCGCCCAGCGCCGCGAAGCCGGCATCGACGCCACGCCCGTCCCGCCTCCCGGGGGATAGCCCTTTCATGATCGTGGCCAGATTTGGGCAAATAGCGCCCGTTTCTGGCCACGGTCATGGTGTCGCCCCTCAGTGATCGGGAAGAGTCCTAGTCCCTCAGACGTGGCGGTAGTGTCTGGGGATGGCCATAGGAGAACACGGCCAGCCCGAGAGCCTGTTCGACGAGGCGGAAGATGCGGCTGCTAGCGCGGCCGCGCCGCTTGCGGTCCGGATGCGCCCGCGCAGCCTGGATGAGGTGATCGGCCAGCGGCACCTGACCGGTGCCGGCACGCCCTTCCGCAAGCTGATTGACAATGACGCGCCGATGTCGCTGTTGCTGTGGGGCCCGCCGGGTACCGGCAAAACGACGCTGGCCTACGTGGTCAGCCAGGTGACCAAGCGACGTTTCGTGGAGCTGTCGGCGGTCAGCGCCGGGGTCAAGGAGGTCCGCGCGGCGGTCGAGGGGGCCCGGCGCGCGCTCGGCATGAACGGCGCGCAGACCGTGCTGTTCATCGACGAGGTGCACAGGTTCTCCAAGACTCAGCAGGACGCCCTGCTGCCCGCGGTCGAGAACCGCTGGGTGTCGTTCATCGGCGCGACCACGGAGAACCCGTTCTTCTCCGTGGTGTCGCCGCTGCTTTCCCGGTCACTGCTGCTCACCTTGCAGCCGCTATCCGACGACGACGTGCGCGAAGTCATCAGCCGGGCNNGGCGGCGACGCGCGGCGCACGCTCACCTACCTGGAGGCCGGCGCGCTCGGGATGCCCGCGGGCGGCCGGATCGACGTCGCTGTGCTGGAGCGCGCGGTGGACCGGGCCGCGGTCCGCTATGACCGTGACGGCGACCAGCACTACGACGTGATCAGCGCGTTCATCAAGTCCATGCGGGGCAGCGACGTGGACGCGGCGCTGCACTACCTGGCCCGGATGATCGCCGCGGGGGAGGACCCGCGGTTCATCGCCCGGCGGCTCATCGTGCACGCCAGCGAGGACGTCGGGATGGCCGACCCCACCGCGCTGCAGACCGCCGTCGCCGCGGCCCAGGCCGTCGAGTTCGTCGGGCTGCCCGAGGCGCGGATCAACCTGGCGCAGGCGGTGATCCACATCTCGCTGGCGCCCAAATCCAACGCGGTCATCAAGGCCATCGGCGCCGCCGACACCGACGTCCGGGCGGGACTGGTGGGCGCAGTGCCTGCGCACCTGCGGGACGCGCATTATCCTGGTGCGGGCAAGGTAGGCCACGGCGAGGGCTACCTGTACCCGCACGACTTCGATGACGGCATTGTCTCGCAGCGGTACGCACCGGATTCGGTGGCGGACCGCACGTACTACGAGCCGTCAGGACATGGCGCGGAAGCCCGGATCGCTGAGCGCGCCGAGCGGATCCGGGCGATCTTGCGCCGGGCTGAGAAGGAGCAGGCATGACGCGGACGGTGCTGGCATGAACGCGGGCCTGGCATGAACGCGGCGGAGCTGGCCGCGCTGATCGCCGCCGTGTTCTGGGCGCTGCTCGTGTGCGTCGGCGTCTTCGTCTTGTTCCGCCTGGGACGGCTGCTGTCCGAGAGCAGCCGCCTGGTCGCCGACGTCCGCGAGCGCGGCGACGTGCTGCTCCGGGGGGCGCAGGCGGCCGTCGACGGCGCTCAGGCGGCCGTGGACCGGGCCGGCCAGCAGCTTGACCGCACCGAGTCCGTCACGGCCAGCATGGATGAACTCGGCGCGGGGATGACCGAACTCGCTGGTCAGGTGACCGCGCTGGCCGGGCTCGGCCGGGCGATAGCGGGCGGTCCGGTCGGCCGGGTGGCCGCCGTCGCCTACGGGGTTCGCCACGCCGTCGGCTTGCGCCGGCCGGCCCGGCGCACGCTGCCCGGCAACCTGGTCAAACGCGATGAGCTGGCCGGCCGCTCGACCCAGCAGGAGGTCTGACAGGTGATACGCAGAGGGTTCTGGCTGACCGCTGGGGCGGTGACCGGGATCATGGGGTACCGGCGTGTCTCCGCCGTCGGCCGCCGGGTCTCTGCCACCCTGTCCCCTAGGGCCACCCTGTCCCCTGGGGCCACGATGTCCCCTAGGGCCACGCCGGGTGCCAGCCTTTCCCCCGCGGGCCGGCCGAACGGCGGCCGCAGGCTCACCCGCCGCGGAGCCGTGGGCGTGGCCAGGGAAACATTCCGTTTTGCCCGCGACGTCCGGGAGGGCATGGAGCTTTATATGGCTCGGCATTCCGAGCCGNNCTTTATATGGCTCGGCATTCCGCGTCCGCAGGCCCTACCCTCTCAACTAACCACGACACTCAACCCAAGGATGGCCACTGATGGAGTCGGCAGAGATCGCCCGCCGCTTCCTTGCGTACTTCAAGCAGCAGGGGCACACCATCGTGCCTTCGGCCTCCTTGGTCGCCGACGATCCCACGGTGCTCTTCGTCATCGCCGGCATGCAACCGTTCAAGCCGTACCTGCTCGGCCAGCGCACGCCGCCGTACCGGCGGGTGGCGGACGTGCAGAAGGTCGTGCGGACGCTGGACATCGAAGAGGTCGGCAAGACCACCAGGCACGCCACGTTCTTCCAGATGCTCGGCAACTGGTCGTTCGGTGATTATTTCAAGCAGGGCGCGATCAACTTCGCCTGGGAGCTGCTGACCAAGTCCGAGGCGGATGGCGGCTTCGGGTTCCCGGAAAGCAAGCTCTGGGCCACCGTCCTGCACGGTGACGACGAGGCGTACGCGATCTGGCGGGACGAGATCGGCCTGCCGGAGAGCCGGATCCAGCCGCGTGGCCTGGCCGACAACTACTGGCACATGGGCGTGCCCGGGCCCGGCGGCCCGTGTTCGGAGATCTACTATGACCGCGGCCCGGAATACGGCCGTGACGGAGGGCCCGAGGCCGACGAGGATCGTTTCCTCGAAGTCTGGAACCTGGTGTTCATGCAGGACCAGCTCAGCAAAGTCCGGGCCAAGGACGACTTCGACATCGAAGGTGCGCTGCCCTCTAAGAACGTCGACACCGGGATGGGCCTGGAGCGGATGGCGTCCATCCTGCAGGGGGTCGACAACCTCTACGAGATCGACACCACCTGGAAGATCCTGGACCGGGCGGCGGAGCTGACCGAGCAGACCTACGGCCGGGAGCACCGGACCGACGTGGCCCTGCGGGTTATCGCCGACCACGTGCGCAGCGCGGTGATGCTGATCGAGGACGGCGTGCTGCCGGGCAACGAGGGCCGCGGCTACGTTCTGCGGCGCATCTTGCGCCGCAGCATCAGGAACCTGCGCCTGCTGGCCGGGAGCCAGCGCGGCGGCGGTGCGGCGAACGCCGGCGGTGAGCGTTACATGCCCGAGCTCACCTCGACCGCGATCGACGCGATGGCGGGTCTGTATCCGGAGCTGCGCCGCGACGCGTCGAACATCAGCACGGTCATCGACGCGGAGGAAACGGCGTTCGCCGGCACGCTGCGTACCGGCACCGCGATCTTCGACGCCTCTGTCGAGGAGAACCGGCGCAGGAACCAGGGCACGCTGTCCGGCGACCAGGCCTTCCAGCTGCACGACACCTACGGCTTCCCGATCGACCTGACCCTGGAGATGGCGGCGGAGCAGGGCCTGACCGTCGACGAGGAAGGGTTCCGCCGGCTCATGGCCGAGCAGCGGGACCGCGCGAAACGGGACGCGGCCGAGAAGAAGACCGGCAACGCCGACATCTCGGCGTTCGCGGAGATGCTCGAGCGGTCCGGCGCGGTCACCTTCACCGGCTACGACCAGATCTCCGGGGAGGCGACGATCCTCGGCCTGCTGGTCAACGGCGTGCCGGTGTCCTCGGCGGGTGCGGGCACGGAAGTAGACGTGGTCCTGGACCGGACCCCGTTTTACGCCGAGGGCGGCGGCCAGCTCGCCGACGCGGGCACGATCACAGTCAGCGGCGGCGAGGTCGCGGTCTCCGACGTGCAGACCCCGCTGCCCGGGCTCATCGTGCACCGCGGCAAGGTCATCTCGGGCGAGGTGACGACGAACGCGCCCGCGTTCGCCGAGATCGACGTCGAGCGCCGCCGCGCGCTCTCCCGCTCGCACACCGCGACGCACCTCGTGCACCGCGCGCTGCGCGGCGCGCTGGGGGAGTCCGCGGCGCAGGCCGGCTCGGAGAATGCGCCGGGCAGGCTCAGGTTCGACTTCACCGCGGGCGGCGCCGTGCCGCTGTCGGTGCTGCGGGACGCCGAGGACGAGGTCAACGAGGTTCTGGTCAACGACCTGGGCGTGCACGCGTTTTACACCTCTCAGGAGGAGGCCCGCGAAATGGGGGCGCTGGCGCTGTTCGGGGAGAAGTACGGCGACCGGGTCCGGGTGGTAGAGGTCGGCGACTACTCGCGGGAACTGTGCGCCGGGACGCATGTGGCCAGGTCCGGCCAGCTCGGCCTGATCAAGGTACTCGGCGAGGCGTCCATCGGATCGGGCGTACGCCGGATCGAAGCCTTGGTGGGCATTGACGCCTTCCGTTTCCTGGCCCGGGAAAGTGTCCTGGTCAGTCAGCTCAGCGAGCAGTTCAAGACGCCTCGCGAGCAGCTGCCCGAGCGGATCTCGGGCATCGTGACCCGGCTCCGGGAGGCCGAGCGCGAGCTGCAGCGGCTGCGGGCGGCCAGGCTGCTCGAATCGGCCGGGGAGATCGCGGCCGGCGCGGAGGAGATCGGCGGGTTGGCCCTGGTCGCCCACCGCGTGCCCGACGGCACCAGCCCCGACGACATTCGCGCCCTCGCGCTGGACGTGCGCGGCCGGGTGCCGCGCGGCCGGCCCGCGGTGGTCATGGTCCTCGGCGTGCCCGTCGACAAGCCGGTCGTGGTCATCGCGGTGAACGAGGCGGCCCGTGGCTTCGGCTTGTCGGCCGGCACCCTGGTGGGGACGGCCGCGCGGGCCCTGGGCGGCAACGGCGGCGGGAAGCCGGATGTCGCGCAGGGCGGCGGTGCCCCTCTCGCGACAGGCTCTGAGGGCCAGCCAGACGTGGTAGATGCCGCCTTTGCGGCTGTTCGTAGCGCATTGCGAGACATAACCGGGTCCGGTAGGTAACGTATTGGCATGCTGCTGCGACCCCAGGGGGTCCCCGGGTCCGGGTCGCGCCCAGACCGATCATGCCCCGCCGCCAGGCCCGTCCTGCCTTCCACGGCCGTGCCGGTGAGAGCCGGGGTGCGGCTGGCGGTGGACGTGGGCTCGGTTCGCGTCGGAGTAGCCCGTAGCGACCCGGGTGGCGTCCTGGCCACCCCGCTGGCCGTACTGGCGTCAGGGTCGGGGACGAAAAACGAACTCGCGAAGCTGGCTGCGGAGACGGACGCGATCGAGGTCATCGTCGGGCTGCCCACGTCGCTGTCGGGCCGGGAAGGTGCCGCCGCGGCTGGGGCCAGGAAGTTCGCGGCGGACCTGGCCAGCAGGCTCGCGCCCATCCCGGTGCGGCTGCTCGATGAGCGCTTCACCACCACCGAGGCCCATGGTGCGCTCCGCCGGGGCGGCAAGGATTCCCGGGCCCGCCGGCAGGTCGTGGACGCGGCGGCGGCCGCCGTCCTGCTGCAAGCCGCCCTGGACACCGAACGCGCCTCCGGGCGGCCCGCGGGCCAGCCGGTGACCTGGGGAGCCTCCGCGTGAGTGAGAACGGAGGCGGGTGGCCACCGGGTCCGCGCGGGGCCCAGGACCCCCGGCCGTTTCAGCGCCCGCAGCCGTTCTCTGCACCCCTCCCTGGTCAGGACGGCCAACCGCCGGAGGATCGGCTCCGACCGTCCGAATACGAACCGGTCCATCACGAGCCCACGTACGAAGGTCCCCGGCCGGACCGGGGCTGGCCCGATGACTCGCCGTGGCGCAGGACCCAGCGGCTTTCCGGCCCGCGAGCCGATGGCTGGGCTTCCGGCCCGCCCGCTAATGCCAGCTACGGCGAGGATCCCCGCGGGCCGGCCGGCGATGACCTGGGCGACCACTACAGCGACCAGCGCCGTTATGACGGCGGCGGGGAGTATGAAGACGAATATGGGGCCGGGGACAGGTTCCTCCCCGGATTCGGCGGCGACGGCGACGTCGAAGACCACGACGGGCGGCCCGATGGCGGGCGGGCCGGTCAGGGCCGCCGCGGGAAGGGGCGCAGGCCGACGGCCCGCAGCGGCGGGTCCCGTCGTCCCCGCCGGCGTAGGTTCCGATGGATCGCGCCCATGGTCGCGCTACTGGTTTTTCTCATCCCGCTAGCCGTCGGCGGTTACTACGCCTTCAACTTCTACATGGCCAAGTACCACCCGGCCGATTATTCAGGCGCAGGCACCGGCAAGGTCGTGGTTCAGGTCACCTCGGATGAAACGCCGACCGGCCTCGGGCCGGCGCTGACCAAGCTCGGCGTGGTGGCGAGTTCCCGTGCGTTTGTCCTCGCGGCCGAGCACAGCTCGAATCCGGACGGCCTGCTGCCCGGGTTCTACGGAGTGCGCAAGCACATGAAGGCGTCGCTGGCGTACGCGGCTCTGCTCAACCCGAACAACCTCGTAGAGATCAAGGTGACGGTTCCGGAAGGCTGGCGGCTGAGCCAGACCCTGGCCTGGCTCGGCGCCCACTCCGGCATCTCGCCGGCCGCGTACGCCAAGGTGCTCAAGAATCCTGCCTCGCTCGACCTGCCCGCGTCCGCGAAGGGCGATCCGGAGGGTTACCTGTTTCCCGCGACCTATGAGGTCCAGCCGCACGAAACCGCGCTCGGCGTGCTGACCGCCATGGTGCAGCGGTTCGACCAGGAGGCAGCGGCCATCAACCTGCCCGCGGCGGCCAAGTCGGTGCACCTGACCCAGGGCCAGGTGATCACCATGGCCAGCCTGGTTCAGGCCGAGGGCGGCCGGCTGTCCGACTACCCGAAGATCGCCCGCGTGATCTACAACCGGCTGGCCCGGGGCATGCCGCTGCAACTCGACAGCACGGTGCTTTACGGGCTGAACAGCTACGGCATCATCGCGTCGGACCAGCAGCTCACCAGCTCCTCGCCCTACAACACCTACAAGTACAAGGGCCTGACGCCCGGTCCGATCGACAGCCCGGGGGACGCGGCGATCAAGGCGGTGCTGCACCCGGCGTCCGGGAACTGGCTGTACTTCGTGACCGTGAACCCGAAAACCGGCGAGACCCTCTATACCTCCAGCCCTCAGCAGTTCCAGCAGTTCCGGCAGGAGCTCGAGAAGAACCTGGGCCAGGGCTGACGACAGCCCACGAGGTCCGTCCCGCCCATTTATTCCGAACGACACAGGTACCACCACCACGCCAGGTGCGACGGATGCCGGGCCGCTATCCCGAAAACCGTCAAGCTGTTTCCAGCGCTCCGCTGTCCGCAAAACCGTCAAGCTGTTTCCCTCGATCCGCCGGTACAGATGAGCCGATCCGGCGACACCGACAAGGGAATTGTTCTTGACAAAATCTTCTGTCGGTAAAATACTGGATCTCATGATTGATGTGGCCGTGATAGACGATCCAGCCGCGGCGGAGGCGGCTCTGGAACCGGCGCGAGCCAGGCTGCTGGCTCGGCTGACCGAGCCGACGTCGGCGGCGACACTCGCGGCCGCCCTCGGGTTGCCTCGCCAGAAAGTCAACTATCACCTTCGGATGCTGGAGCGACACGGGCTGGTGGAGCTGGTGGAGGAGCGCCGCAAGGGAAACATGACCGAACGGTTGCTCCAGGCCGCGGCCGCCTCCTATGTGATCTCGCCGGCCGCGCTGGCGGCCGTGGCACCCGACCCGGCCCGCTCTCCTGACCGCCTCTCGGCCCGATGGCTGCTGGCACTGGCCGCGCAGCTTGTCCGTGATGTCGGAGACCTGATCACCGGGGCCACCCGGGCGCAGAAGAAGCTGGCCACGTTCGCCATGGACGGCCGGATCCGGTTCGCGTCCGCCGCCGACCGGGCCGCCTTCACCGGAGAACTGATGCAGGCTGTGACCTCGCTGGTGGCCCAATACCACGATGAGCGCGCCGAGGGCGGGCGCGAGCACCATCTCGTCATCGCGGTCCACCCGAGTGTCACGGCCGCGGTGGCCGCCCAGACCAAGGAGCCCTGATGGGTCACCCGTTCGAGCAGCACCATGAAGCCGAGGTGCCTGCGAGCCCGGATGAAGTCTGGGCCGCGATTGCCACCGGGCCCGGGATCGATTCCTGGTTCATGGGGCGTAACGACGTGCAGCCTGGTAGCGGGGGAACGGTCCGGACGGTCTTCGGTGAGTACGCGCCCGAGCTTGCGATCACCGGCTGGGATCCGGCTCGCCGGTTTGCCTACCGCAGCGGCGAAGCCCTCGATGGGCGGTTCATCGCCTATGAGTTCCTGATCGGGGGACGCGCCGGCGGCAGTACCGTGCTGCGCACGGTCACCAGCGGGTTCGTTCCCGGTGATAACTGGGCAGATGAGTTCGAGGCGATGACGCTCGGCGGCGAGATGTACTTCCGGACCCTGGTCGAGTACCTCACCTGCTTCGCCGGGCGGTTCGCCGCACCGGTCACCGCGTCCGGCCCGCCGGGTGCGGACTGGGCCCGGGAGCTGACGTTGCTCTGCCAGGGGCTCGGGCTGACCGAACCCGCGAGGCGCGGCGCCCCCGCACGCTTCGCCGTCGACGGATCCGGGCCTGCCGACAGGGTGGTCTATTTCGCCAACGCCCACACCATCGGCGTACGGACGCCGGACGCGCTCTACCGCTTCCTGCGCGGGTTCGGCAAGCCGGTAATCGCGGCCCACCACCTGTTCGCGGGGAACGCCGACCCGGTGCGGGCCCAGCAAGCCTGGACATCCTGGCTGGCCACGACGCTCACCTGATAGACCGTAAAAACTGGACCATCACGTCGGAGAGTTGCCATGAACACCGCTCGATCAGCAGACGGAACAATCATCGCGTTCACCCGGGAGGGCCAGGGGCCATCGCTGATCCTGGTCGACGGGGCCATGTGCAGCAGGTCCTTCGGGCCGATGCCCAAGCTCGCCGCGCAGCTGACGCCGCACTTTACCGTCTTCACCTATGATCGCCGTGGCCGCGGGGCCAGCGGTGACACCTCGCCGTATTCGCCGGACCGGGAGGTTGAGGACCTCGAGGCACTGGTCGCGCTGGCCGGGGACACGGTGTTCGTCCACGGCACCTCGTCTGGCGCCGCGCTCGCCCTTGAGGCGGCCAAGCGCATCCCCGCGATCGGCAAGCTGGCGGTGTACGAGCCGCCATTCGTCGTCGATGACACCCGATCGCCGATCCCCGATGACTACCTGGACGGTCTTAACCGGCTAGTGGCCAGCGGGCGGAGGGGAGATGCGGTCAAGATGTTCATGCAGTTCGTGGGTACGCCCGCGTTCGTCACCGCCGTGATGCCGTTCACGCCCGTCTGGTCCAAGCTCAAGACGGTCGCCCACACACTGCCCTACGACATCACGATCCTGCAAGGCAACCAGCGGGGTATCCCGTTCACGCCCGCCCAGTGGACTGGGGTTAAGACGCCGACGCTCGTGGCGGTCGGCGGCAAGAGCCCGGCCTGGATGACCAACGCCACAGCTGCTCTCGCCGATGCCCTGCCCAACGCGACATACCGGACCCTGCCCGGCCAGAACCACATGGTCAAGCCGCAGGCTATCGCCCCGGTGCTCACAGAGTTCTTCGACGCTCACGACTAGAAAGGGAAGCCGCCATGCGAAAGATCGCGGCGGGACTGTTCACCTCGCTTGACGGCGTGGTGGAGTCACCGGAGAAGTGGACTGGCCCGTACTTCAACGATCAGGTCGGGCAGGCCGTCGGGACGCTGATGGCCGCTAACGACGCCCTGCTGCTCGGCCGGGTGACATACGAAGGGTTCGCTGCGGCCTTTGGCGGCCAGTCCGGCGGAATGGCCGACCGGATGAACGGCACGCCGAAGTTCGTCGTGTCCAGCACGCTGACCTCGGCTGACTGGCAGAACTCGACGCTCATCAGCGGCGATGTCGCCGCTGAGATCAGCAAGCTGAAGCAGCAGCCGGGCCAGAACATCGGCATGAGCGGCAGTGCCACCTTGGTCGGCTGGCTGCTGCGGCACGGCCTGCTCGACCGGCTGGACCTGCTCGTCTTTCCGTTGGTGGTCGGCAACGGAAAGCGCCTGCTCAGCGAATCTGACGGCCCGGTCCCTCTCACCCTCATCGGCTCCGAGACGTTCGGCACTGGCGTCGTGCATCTCAGTTACGAACCCGCCCGCTGATACTGAGCGGACCGGGATATTGAGGTGACATCCCCGCACGCCGCTCCTACGGTGGCTACCGTGACCGTCTTCCTGGAGTATTCCGGCTGATGCTCACCAGGCCAGGTCAGCTACCCGATGCGGCGCTATCTCAGGCCCTGGCCGCCGGGTGGGGTATCACGCCAGCCACGATGGAATACCGGGCGGTCGGCTACGGCAGCCATCACTGGGAGGTGACCGAGGGCCACGATCTCCGCTGGTTCGTGACCGTCGATGATCTGGCCGCACGGCTCCGTTCCTCCGATGACTCGCTGGATGTCGCCTACCGGCGGTTGTGTTCGGCGCTGCAGACGGCACGGGCCATCTACGAGGCCGGAGCTCCGTTCGTGGTCGCGCCGGTCAGGACGGCAGGCGGTGACGTCGTGCGCCGGATCGGCGAGACCTACGCGATCGCCGTGTATCCGTATGTGGACGGGCGTTCGCGACAGTTCGGCGACAAGTGGTCAGCCGCCGATCGCCGTGTGCTCGTGACGCTGATCGCGGCCGTGCACGCCGCACCGGCTGTTGCGTGCCAAAGCGCTCTGGCTGAGGAATTCCTGCTCCCGGGCGGCGACGCGCTGAGCCATGCGCTTGACGATCTCACGATCCGCTGGGATGGCGGGCCCTACGGCGAGCAGGCTCGGCAACTGCTGACCGCGCACGCGGTTGAGCTCAGGCGCCTCGTTGAGCGCCGTGAACAGCTAGCCGCCGAGGCCCTCCGCCGGCCGGATCGGATGGTGCCGACCCACGGCGAGCCGCATCCGGGGAATTTCATCCAGGTGGGTTCACGGTGGCTGCTCGTCGACTGGGACACTGTGCTGATCGCTCCGCCGGAGAGAGACCTCTGGCTCCTAGATCCCGGCGATGGGTCGACCGCAGACGCCTACCGTCAGGCCACCGGCCGGGTTGTCGTACCCTCCATGCTCGACCTGTACCGGCTGACCTGGGAGCTCTCCGACCTTGCCAGCTGCGCCGCCCGGTTCCGCCAGGGCCATGCCGATACCGCGGAGGACCGTAAGGACTGGGAGATTCTCAGCGGCAGCCGCCTCTGCTCGCCATCATGATCGGATGAGCGGCGAAGCGGCCCACCCAACAGCTTCCGATCAGGTGTGCCGAACTCCGGGCACCGGGCGGCCGTTCTCCAGGTAGACCAGCCGACGGCGGGTCGCCGCCCGCACCCGCCGCCGGATCGGGCGCCTGAGCAGGTCGAGCGCGTCAGGAAGTGCGGTCAGCCGGTACTCGGAGATCTCCTCGGGCTGCAGCACGATGCCCGCCAGGGCCCGGTCGCTCACCTGGCCGCAGTCGAACAGGAACCTGACGCCTCCCGTCCGGCCCGCCTTCGGACGGCGGAAGTCCATGCACGCCAGCCGCCCGCGGCGTACTTCGATGCCGCACTCCTCAAGCACCTCGCGCCGGCAGGCATCCCACGGCGTCTCCCCGTCGGCCTCCATCACACCGCCGGGAATCGTCCACCCGGACTTGTAGGTCGGCTTGAGGATCAGCAGCCGGCCAGCCCGGTCGAAGATGACCGCCCCGGCCGATACCGGGATACCCGGAGGGTCCATATTTTCCGCCAGAGCGGAGTCCGGCTCCACTTCATCCGGTTCCATGCTGCCGTTACTGGTCACATCAGCCACAGTATGATCCTCAGGTCCCCGGCCGCAGCAGATAACCCTATGTGCCGGGTGGCGCCGGTGCCAGCCCAACAGCGCCTATGCATCGTCGGGGCCGCCGCCATTAAGCCCCGGTTTTTATTAATAAATAAAGGCAAGCCGCACGGAGGCGTAGGGATTAAGGCCTGAAACTGATATTTCCGGAAGGCCGTGAATGCGATACCCTGCCTCAAGGGCGGTCTTTCTTGGGAAGCTTGCTTACGACGGCGGCATAGGACGTATCGATGGCCTCGGTGATTTCATCGTCAGGAATGGCGCCCCCGATCAGCAATGTGTTCCAGCCTGAGCGGCCTATGTATGGCATTACCCGGGCGTCATCCGGATACCGAAGCAGCCACTCGTCGGCGGTCTCCCGGCTAACCCCGCACTTGACGCCTACCGTGTCGGTCTCCCCTGACCCGAGAAACGCGAAGATCTTGCTGCCGACCTTGGCCACGACGTCGCCCTCCCACGGCTCGTCTTGCCACGCGCCCGGCTTGGCCAGGCAGTAGGCGAGCACGTCTTCCCACGTCATGGCGTTACATTAGCGCGGCCACACGGACGGAGCAGGCAGGTGCGCAAGACATTCCAGGCCTACGCGGAGGTACGGCGCCGACCGGAGTTCCGCAGGTTCTGGCTCGGGATGATGATCTCGCGTGCGGGCGATGCCTTTACCACCGTCACGCTGGCCTGGGTCGTCCTCGACATCGCGGGCCCGGTCCAGCT
This sequence comes from Actinomycetota bacterium, assembly GCA_003168295.1. The sequence continues at coordinate 36,482 of PMST01000193.1, read as the reverse complement.
CGGCGTGGTCCTGATGTGCTTTGGGCTGCCGCGCATCGTGAGCGGGCCGGTGGCCGGCCGCCTCCTCGAGCGATTCCGGCCGCGCATCCTGCTGGCCGCTGACAACGCGGCCCGGGGTCTGCTGATCGCCGCGGTTCCCTGCCTGCTATGGGGGCATCACCTGGTGGTCGCCGACCTGTACGCCATTGCGGCGGTCAGCGCGCTGCTGTCCTCGGTCACCGAGGTCGCCGAGGCGGCGCTGGTCCCGCGGCTGGTGGACGATGGTCAGCTTGATGCCGCCAACTCGCTGCTCTCGGCCAACTGGGAGCTGGCCTACATCGTCGGTCCCGCCATGGCGGGGGTAATCGTGGCCACGCTCGGGGCGCCGTTCGCGTTGCTATGCGACGCTGTCAGCTTCGCGGTCATGTCCGTGATCTGCGTCGGCCTGCCAGCCCTGGGCCCGGCGTCCGAGGCCGCCACGGGGAAGGCCAAGCCGGCCCGGCGGAACGTCCGGGGTCTGGCCATCTTGTTCAGGTTTCCCGCGGTCCTGGTGCTGAGCTTCTGCGGCTTCGGGATGCTCTTCCTCGATGGTGTCGCCACCGTCTTGTACCCGGTGTACTGCCGCAGTTTCCTGCAGGCCGGCGCAACCGGGTACGGCATCCTGATGTCCGCCGCCGGTGCCGGCGCCCTGCTCGGCGTGGTCGCGGGGGCAGCCCTGGCCGGGCGACTGCCGCCGTCACTGCGCATCGGCGCGGTCATCATGGCCGGAGCGCCGTTGTTCGGCCTGCTGCGCCTGGCGCCCGACCTGGTGGTCGCGGCCATCCTGCTCGGCCTGGCGGCCTTCGCCTGGGGGCCGTACTCGGTGTTCGAGCGCACCCTGGTCCAGCGGCTGGTCCCGGACGACATGCGCAGCAGCCTGTTCGGCGCGCGGATAATGATCTCCTCCCTCGGGTTCCCGCTGGGCAGCGCGGTCGGCGGTGCCTTGATCGGCGGGATCGGGGTGCCGGGCGTCATCCTGGCGATCGCCTGCTCTTACCTGCTGCTCGGCTTGCTTCCGCTGCTCGCGCCCGCGCTGCGAGGCCTGGATGCCGTCGCGGGCTCCCGGGTCCAGATCAGACCTCCGGTACCGCGAGCTGAGGCCACGGCTCGTTCGGAAGGATTATCGGTTTGACCCTGACGGGGCTTGAACCACGAGAATGGTGCGGAGGCAGGAGCGCCGCTAGCGCCTGCGACACGCAAACGGGAACGTAAACGGGGGCAGGATGAGTCCGGTCGGCTTCGACCTTGACATGACGCTGATCAACTCACGGCCGGCCATCCTGGCCTCGTTCGCCGGAGTCGCGCGGGACACCTCGACCGCCATCGACCTGGAGGCGGTGGATCGCCGGCTCGGCATCAAGCTGGATGACGAGCTGGCGTTCTGGTTCCCGTCCGACCAGGTCGCCGGGGCGGCTGGCATCTACCGGCGGCACTACCTGCAGCTGGCCGAGGAGCTCACGACGTTGCTGCCTGGTGCGCACGAGGCGCTGGCCGCAGTCCGGGCCGCGGGCGAGCGCGTGGTGATCATCACCGCCAAGCACCCGATTTCGGTGCAGCCGAGCCTGCGGGCGGTCGGGCTGGCCGCCGACGAGCTGTTCACCCTGGTACATGGGCCGGAAAAGGCGGCGGTGCTGCGCACGGTGCAGGCGGNNCGGTGCAGGCGGGCGTGCGGGCGGTCGGCGTCACGACCGGCTCGTTTTCCGGCCGTGACCTGACCGGGGCGGGGGCCGAGGTGGTGTTCGACTCGCTCGCGAGCTTCCCCGGCTGGTACCGGTCGGCGTTCTAGGCCCGGGCCTCGTCCGCGATGGCCGCCGCCACCTCGTACGGCAGGTGCCGCGGGTGCACGAGCAGGGCCCGGGCCAGCTGGCGGATCCGCAGCCGCAGCGGGATCAGCGCCTGCTCGCAGTAACGCCAGGCGGCGAGCTCGTCGTCACCGAAGCGCGCCCTGATGCCGCGCCGGAACCGGCGCGCATCCCCGCCGTCGGCGCGCCAGGCCGACAGCCACTCCCGCAGCTGGTCGTCGTCGGTGAGCAGGGACCAGTCCCGCAGCTGCTCGGCGATCTGCCCGGCGGCGTCGATGACGAACGATCGGTCTCCGCCGTCACCGATGCCGTGCACCCGGCCCTGGCTGGCGCGAGCGTGCCGGATGCTGGCGGAGCTGAAGCGTACCCCGACCGCCAGCGCGGCGACGGCATGCCCGGCTTCGTGCCACGCTGTCAGCACGGCCGCTGTCCTGGCGGGCAGATAGCTGGACGCGGCGCCGAGGTCGTACCGTTGCCTGATCCACATCTCGTGCACAATGGATTCGTCGTCGTAGCGGACGAGCCGGCGAAGCTCGGCCTGGATCTGGGCCAGGGTCCGGGTCTGCGCCGGGGTCACCGCGGCGACAGCACGCAGAACTCGCTGCCCTCCGGATCGGCGAGCACGGTCCAGCTGACATCGTCGCCCTGGCCGACCTCGGCGGGCACCGCGCCCGCCTCGAGCAGCGTCTTGACCGCCGCCGCGTGATCTTCGCCCCGGTACGGGGCCACGTCCAGGTGAATCCGGTTCTTGGCGATTCTCACCTCGCGGGACGCCAGCAGCTCCAGGTAGGGTCCGACTTCCCGTGGCGACCGGAACGACACCCCGTGCTCCACCGAGTCACCCGGCAGCCATCCCGTGGCCAGCGCCCAGAAGGCTCCCACCACGGCCGGATCGGCGCAATCGCAGACGACGGCGGCCACCGCCCCAGTGTCCCGGTACACCGGCCGTGGGTCGAGCACGCAGAACTCGTTGCCTTCGGGGTCGGCCAGTACCTGCCACGGCACGTCGCCCTGGCCGATGTCGGCCCGGACCGCACCGAGGCGCAGCAGCCGATCGACCTCGGCCGCCTGATGCGCGGCGGACTCGGTAGCCAGGTCCAGATGCACCCGGTTCTTGACGCTCTTTGGCTCGGGCACCGGAACGAAGACCAGCGGCAGCGCCGCCGGATCCGGGTAACTGTAGCCGCCGGGCCAGACGTCGACCGCGCCGTCTTCCTCGTCGCCCGCTTGCCAGCCGAGGGCCGCGGCCCAGAACCGTGCCAGCCGGGCGGGCTCCGCCGCGTCGACAACCAGGTGCACCAGACGAGTTGTCATCTCGGCGACCCGGCTCAGCCGGCGCTGATGGCGTATTGCTGAGGCTGCCTGGTCAGCCACTGCCAGAACGTCCGGGGCCGTGGTCCCGCCATGAAGTGGCCGCTGCCGACCTTGCCGGTGATCTCGATCCGCAGCAGCACCGGAACGTCCGGCCCCCACGGCGCGCGGACCCTCACGTGTCCGCTGCGGATCGCCACGTCGTCGGCGTCCACCACGATCCCGGGCTTGGTCCTGAGCAGGACATGACCGCTGCGCACGTCGATGTCGAGCTGCAGCGTCGGCTGCGAGATGACGGCCTGGGTGAAGTCCAGCATCACGTGGCCGCTGGTCACCTTCACCTCCATCCGCTGCGGTACCACCCACCGGTCGACGCGCCGTACGTGCCCGCTGGTGCAGTCGATGCGCGCGACCTCCTTGGGCTTGGGTGCCGTCGCGGGCGCGCTCACCACCGACCCAGACGCGGGCAGGTCGGAGATCAGTTTGGCCAGCTCACCGTACGTCCGCGCGGTCAGCGCCAGCTCCAGCCGCTGGTCGAGTTCCTCCGCGGTCAGCCGCCCGTCCCCGGCGGACACCCGCAGCACCTCGACCACCCGGTCCCTGTCGTCATGCGAGGCGCGCAGCTCGCTGCGGGCCATCTCGCTTCCGGGTTCGGATTCCGCCATGGACAAACTGTAAAGCAGGGACTAGACCGCCACCATGCGCCCCGCCCGCCCGGAGCCGGCCAGGGACGTTTTCTCAAGCCGAACGGGCCGTGGTACCGCCCTCGGACCGGTATTTCTTGACATCGGGCGGACGCCTGCGGTGGGCTTCGGGCCGTGGAACCATCCCGGCTCCCGCACGCGCCGGGCGTCTACCGCTTCCGTGACGCGGCGGGGCACGTACTTTAACTTGGCCATGGAGTGCAGCGGGTCCATCAGCAGCAGCTCCTGGCGGTCGTTGCCGGGCGGCCGAACGGTCAGCCAGCGCATCCCCTTTCTGCCCATAGTGGTTCGTAATGTAAGTGATTGACTCACTTACTTCTATACTTCCGGACATGACAGGCAAACGCGATGCGCACGAACGACTTCCCGAGCTGATCGCCGCGGCCGTGCGGGTGTTCACCCGCGAAGGCTACCGGTCAGCCAGGATGAGCGACGTCGCGGCCGAGATGGGACTGTCGGAGGCGGCAATCTACCGTTACGTGGACAGCAAAGAAGGCCTGTTCGTGCTGGCTATCCGGCATGCGCTGCTGCTCGAAGACCTGCCCGTGGGCGACCTGCCGCTGTCGCCGGCGCCGCTGGCGGCCACGGTGGCCGAGGCGCGTGTCTTCATCGCCGAGGTCGTGCCGTTCGGCGCGCTGGCCGAGGCGCTGTCCGGGCCGGGCTCCGGCGACACCACGGCCGAGCTTGAGAAGATTCTCCGCGAGCTCTTCGAGCTTGAATCGCGTACTAGGGAAGCCGCGGACATGCTCGAACGCTCGGCCCGCGAGCTCCCGGAGATGGCGGACCTGCTGAACGCCGGCATCCGCGAGCCGGTGCTGGCGGCCCTGACCGAATACCTGAACGGCCGGGCCCAGGCCGGGACGCTGCGCCGCACGCCCGACACCCCGGTCACGGCCCGGCTGGTGCTTGAGACGCTGACCTGGTTCGCGCGGCACCGGTTCTCCGACCCAGCCGGGGCCGCCATCCCAGCTGAACTGGCCCAGGACATCGCGATCGACGCACTCGTGCACGCCCTGGTCCCGGCCGGAGCCGCGCGATGACCGATGGCGTGGCGGTGCAGGTTTGCGACCTGCGGATGAGCTACGGTGCCACCCAGGTGCTGTGCGGTGTCGACTTCGAGGTCCGCTACGGCGAGGTGTTCTGCCTGCTCGGACCCAACGGGGCAGGCAAGACCACCACCCTGGAGATCCTCGAGGGCTTCCGCCGCCCGACGGCCGGGACGGTCCGCGTCCTGGGTCTGGACCCGGCGGCGCAGGCGGCCAGGCTTCGCGAGCGGGCCGGGATGGTCTTGCAGGAGTGCGGCTTTCCCCGGCAGGCCCGGGTGGCCGAGCTCATCGACCTGTGGCGCACCTACTACCCGAACCCGCGTCCGCTCGAGGACCTGCTTGAGGTCGTGGAGCTCGCAGAAGCACGGAACACCCAGGTCAGAAAGCTGTCCGCGGGCCAGCGGCGGCGTCTGGATTTTGCCCTGGCGCTTGCGGGCGATCCTGATCTGGTCTTCCTCGACGAGCCGACGACCGGCTTCGACCCGGAGGCGCGCAGGCGATGCTGGGCGGCGATCGAGAACCTGCGGCGCCTGGGCAAGACGGTCCTGCTCACCACTCACTACCTGGATGAGGCGGAACGGCTGGCCGACCGGATAGCCATCCTGAGGGCGGGCCGCATCGAACTGACCGGGACGACTCGGGAGGTCGCGGTCCTGGGCGGCCTGGCCACCCGCATCTCCTTCACCACCCCGGCGGCCCTGCGCCGCGGCCAGATCCCGCTGCCGGCCGGGATCGACCTGGCGGTACGCGGCTCCGAGTCGGTCTGCCATAGCGGCAACCCGGGGATGACCCTGCGGCTGCTGCTGGACTGGGCGCTGCGGCACAGCCTCGGTGACCTGGACGGCCTCGCCGTGACGGCCCCCAGCCTCGAAGACACGTACCTGCAGCTCACCGGGTCGGGCCCGGGTCTAAGCCAAGCAGGAGGAGATCGCCCGTGACGAGATCGGTGCGCCTGGCTATGGGGCAGGCGCTCATCGAGCAGCGCAGTTTCTGGCGCAGCGCCGAGTACGCGCTGTTCACCTTCGTCTTTCCGCTAATGATCCTGCTGCTGATCGGTGCGGCCAACGTCGGCTCGTACCTGCCCGGTACGCACATCAAGAACACCACGGTCTTCGTGCCCGGCATCCTGGCCTTCGGGGTGATCGTCGCCGCCTACGTGAACCTCGGATCCAAGGTGGCGGTGCTGCGCCACGACGGCGTGCTCAAGCGGATCAAGACCACGCCGCTGCCGTCAGCGGCCTATCTCGGCGGACTGCTCGCCAGCACGGTAGCCACCGCGATCCTCCTGGCCGCGGGCACGGGCCTGATCGGCTGGCTTGCCTTTGGTGCCCTGCCGCGTCCGGGCGGCCTGCTGGCCCTAACCGGCGGGCTGGTCCTGGGGATCGTGTGTTTCGGCTCGCTCGGCCTGGCCATCAGTTCGGTCATCACCAGCGCCGAATCGGCCGGGCCGGTGACGTACGCCAGCTTCCTGCCCATCGCCATCATTTCCGGTGTCTTCGACCCCACCTTCGGCGGCCTGCCGGCCTGGCTCTCGCACCTAGTGGACCTGTTCCCGGTCAAGTCGCTCGCCCAAGTGCTGCAGAACGCCTACGCGGTCCGGCCCTTCCCGGCCTGGGACCTGGTCAACCTGGGGCTGTGGGCGGCGGCCGGGGCCACCTTCGCCGTCTGGCGTTTCCGCTGGCACAGTTAGACCGGCCAAGCCACCCGCGAATCCGCCTTACTCGATCCGGGTCCCGATGGGGGTGCCGACCTCAATGGTCCGCCCCACCGAGCACAGCCGGTCATGCGACATGCGGACCGCGTCCGGCAGCAGCGCCCGGGCCTTGTCGCCCTGCTCTCCGGCCGGGAACGAAATGCGGAAAGTCACCAGCAGGTCGGTGAGATGATTGCCCGCCGTGTCCCTGACCTTCTCCGCGTCGACCAGCACCTCGAAGGTGTCCGGCTCGGCCCGGCGTGAGGTCAGGATGTCGACGTCGACGGCCGTGCAGCCGCCGATCGCGGCGAGCAGCAATTCGACCGGGGTGAAGTCGGTTCCTTCCCCGGTCCCCATGCCGATCTGCCCGCCCCGGTCATTGCTGGCCGTGTACCGGCTGTTCTCGGTCCGCTCGAGCCGTACGCCGCGATGGGCGGAATCAGTCGTCATGGTGGCCACCCTGTCATACCACGGCCGTGCCCGGCACCGGCCCGGGCCTGAGCTCCGCCAAGCTGCGAGCGGGCCTCGCCGACCCAGACCTGGCCACGCTCGGCACCCTGCTCGGTCACCTGGCCGCCAACGTCGGCGCAGTGGAAGCCACCCCGCCCTGGGCCGACCTGGGCGACCGCCGATCGAAGTAACAGACGGTGCCCCATGGCAGAATGAGCCGGTGGCGACGGACAGCGGGGTTTGAGTCGAGATGGAAGACGGCGGTCCGTCGATAACCGCTCGGCGGGTGGCGGCGCACCGTCTCGGATTCACCCGGGTCCCCGCGCCCTACGGCGATCCCGCCGCTGACGACTCTCTGGCCACTGAGGTCGCCGCCGGCCGCGAGGCGCCGCTGAACCGGATGCATGACTACCTGGCCGCGCGCACGTCGTTCTTCGACCGGATCGTGGTGGCCGCCATCGCCCGCGGTGTGCGGCAGATCGTGGTGGGCGCAGCCGGCTATGACGGCCGCGCGATGCGGTACGCCAAGCCCGGCGTCCGCTGGTTCGAGGTGGACCATCCCGCCACCCAGCAGGACAAGCTCCGAAGGCTGGCGCGACTGGGCATCGCCACCCCCCAGGTCCGGTTCGTCGAGGCCGATTTCACCCAGGACCCGTTGGCGGAGCGCCTGCTCGCGGCCGGACTCGACCCGGCCGCGCCCAGCCTGTTTCTGCTCGAAGGGGTCGCTGTCTACCTGAAACCGGCCGTCCTGGAAACCGTCCTGGATCAGCTCCGCCAGGTCGCCGCCCCGGGCAGCCGCCTGGTCATCAGCGTGTCCCTGTCCCGGGCCCACGACAAGGACTCCAGGGCCCGGTTCCAGGCGTCCGTGGCGGCGATGGGTGAGCCAGCCATGTCCGCGTTCGATGCCGGCGAGGCCGAAGACCTGCTCGCGCGCCACGGATGGCAGATCATGGCCGCCGGCGAGGATACCGATGATCTCCAAGCGGCCAAACGGCAGCGTCAGCGTTCGGCCGGCCTGCTCGTGGCCAGGGCCGGCCCCCGAGCTCCCGCCAGCCCCGGCCAGCAACCAAGCTCCGGCCAGCAACCAAGCCCCGAAGGGCCCGCAGGCCAGCGAACCCGGACTCCGGGCTCCCGCCCGGCCCTCCCCGTGCTCCAGTCCCCGGGAACCCTCTCCCTGTCAGCGTTGCTGTCTCAGGCCCTGGTCGCGTTCACCATCGAGTTCGACAACGAAGCCGAACACCGGCTCCCGCACCACACGACGAACTTCGGGGCGGGCAGCCAGGGCGACGGCGTCTGGCTGGTGTCGCTGGTCATGTGGGAGAACTGCATGCGGTTCGTCACCGACGAGCCGATCACGGTCGGAGAGCTCGAAACGTTCGCCCGCACCGGAACCAACCTGGACGGCATGAGGCGCTGGGGCTACGTCACCATCGACGGGACGTCGAAGAAGGTACACAAATCCCGGCCTGGTCCGGACGCCGTCCTGCGGGCCACCGCGAAGGGCCTGCGGGCTCGGCAGGTCTGGCTGCCGCTGTCTGGCCTCATTGAGGAACGCTGGCGAGAGCGTTTCGGTCCCGCCCAACTCGCCCTGCTGCGAGACTCCCTGACACAACTGGTCGGCCAGCTCGACCCGGGCCTGCCCGACTGCCTGCCGATCCTCGGCGCGGGACTGCTCAGCCGGGGACCGGATTCGGCGCTGCCGCCGCCGAGAGCGGGCCAAGTCGAGGTAGCTGGTTTGCCGCTGCCGGCGCTGTTGTCCCGGGCGCTGCTGTCCTTCGCCCTGGAGTACGAGCGGGAATCGAAACTGTCGCTCGCGGTCGGCGCGAACCTGCTCCGGGTCCTGGACCGCGAAGGGACACGGCTGCGTGACCTGCCGCCGCTGGCCGGAATTTCCAAGGAAGCCGTCAGCTGGGCGATGGGCGTCCTGGTCAGAAGCCGCCTCGCGGTCGAGGCGCCCGACCCGGCCGCGACCCGGGGCAAGGTCGCGCGCCCCACGATCGCGGGGATCGTCGCCCAGAGCGTCTACCACGAGCTCGTCGGTATCGTTGAGCAGCGCTGGCAAGAACGCTTCACCGGCGGCACCGTCAGCGCTCTCCGCCGGGCCCTGGAAACCCTAGCCGCCGCAACCGACGGCCAGCCGCCGCCCCTGTTCGGTGGCCTGACGCCCTATCCGGACAACTGGCGTGCCCAGGTCCGGCCGCCGGGCATCCTGCCGCACTATCCGATGGTCCTGCACCGCGGCGGTTACCCCGACGGCAGCTAACCTCGACCCGTGAACTCTCGACCCACCAATCCCGTCCAGCGTTCCATGCCGCCCCTGAACACCGACGAGCGCGCCACGCTCGAAAGCTGCTCGACTTTCACCGCGCCACGCTGGCTATCAAGTGCGAGGGCCTGGACGATCAGCAGGCCGCCACCGCCTGCTCCGCGAACGCATCGACGGCACCACCGGCGTTTAGCGCCTGAGGTCTGCCACCATCGTGGGATGAAGTATCGAGAGGCGACCGCCGATGATGTAGCGGCCATCGCCGGGCTGCACGCAGAAAGCTGGCGGCGTCATTATCGCGGTGCGTTTCTTGATTCGTTCCTCGACGGTAACGTCGTCGAGGACCGGATGGCCGAGTGGACCAGCAGGCTCGCGCAGGCCGGACCGGACCGGTACACGGTGGCCGGATTCCTCGACGACGGAACCATCGCCGGCTTCGCACATACCTTCCTCAACGCCGACCCGGTGTATGGCGCCTTCCTGGACAATCTTCACGTCCGCCCCGACCTGAAGCGCCAGGGGGTCGGCGCCCGGCTGATGACGGCGACGGCGCGGGCCGTCCTCGACCGCAGTCCGACCAGCGGCCTGTACCTGTGGGTACTCGAGCAGAACACCGCCGCCCAGGCGTTCTACGAAGCCAAAGGTGGCATTCGTATCGAACGCCGGATAACCGGCCCCTTCCCAGGCGGCGGCCACGCCTATGGGTTCCGCTACGCCTGGCCCGACCTCTCCACCCTCACCAACCCGCCCGAAACACCCGATTTAGCCCCCGCCGACGCTTAGTGCACGTCATGATCGTGACCAGTTTTAGGCAAATAGCGGGGCACGGATCGTCAACTGGGGTCGGGCTCGGCCAGGACGTCCAGGATCTGCTGCCCGTACCGGGCCAGCTTGGTCTCGCCCACCCCGTTCACCAACGCCAGCCCGGCCAGCGTGGATGGCGGCGAGGCGGCGATGAGCCGCAAGGTCGCGTCGTGGAAGATCACGTATGGCGGCATTCCCTGCTCCTTCGCCACCGCCGTCCGCCAGGCCCGCAGCCGCTCGAACACCGGCTCGGCCTCGGCAGGCAATTCCGCCGCCGCCGCGGCCCGCCCCGCCGCCCGCCGCGACTTCCCCCCGGAGACCCCAGAGACCCCCGGAGCGCCCGCCGCACCCGCGACGGCACGCCCGCTCCGCGCCGCGGGCACCTTGGGCGGGTCCCGCCGCAGCAAGACCTGCCGCTCCCCGCGCAGCACCTCGGCGCTCAGATCCGTCAGCGCTAGCGTGCCGTGATCGCCCTTGACCGCCAGCATTCCCGAGGCCAGCAGCTGCCGCACCACGCCGCGCCACTCGCCCTCGCTCAGTTCGCTCCCGATCCCGAATACCGGCAGCGCGTCGTGCCGGTAAGACTCCACCCGCGGCGTCTTCTTGCCCAGCAAGATGTCGATCGGCTGCCCGGCACCGAACGAAGGCCCGTCCAGCCGCCCCAGCCGTACCACGGTCGACAGCAGTTTCTGCGCCGCCACCGTCCCGTCCCACACCTGCGGCGGCGCCAGGCACGTATCACAGTTGCCGCACGCCGGCGCGCCCGTCTCGCCGAAGTAGGCCAGCATCTGCGCCCGCCGGCACCCCGCCGTCTCGCACAGCGCGAGCATCGCGTCCAGGTGCGCGAGCAGCCGCCGCCGGTGCGCGAGGTCACCATCGGAATCGTCGATGAGGCGCCGCTGCTGCACCACGTCGGCCAGGCCGTAGGCCAGCCACGCGGTGGCCGGCTGCCCGTCGCGTCCGGCCCGGCCGGTCTCCTGGTAGTAGCCCTCGACCGACTTGGGCAGGTCCAGATGCGCGACGAAGCGGACGTCGGGCTTGTCGATGCCCATCCCGAACGCGATCGTGGCCACCATGATCAGGCCGTCCTCGCGCAGGAACCGGGCCTGGTTCGTGGCCCGCGTCCGTGCGTCGAGGCCCGCGTGGTAGGGCAGGGCCACGAAGCCCTCCGAGCACAGGAACGACGCGGTCTTCTCCACCGACGCCCGGGACAGGCAGTAGACGATGCCGGCTTCTCCCGGATGCTCGGTCCGCAGCAGCCGGAGCAGCTGTCGCTTGGGCTCGTTCTTCGGCTCGATCCGGTACTGGATGTTGGGCCGGTCGAAGCTGGCCACGAACTGCCGGGCATCGCCGAGCGCGAGCCGCGAGGCGATCTCAGTGCGGGTGTGCTCGGTCGCGGTCGCCGTCACCGCGATCCGCGGCACCGACGGCCACCGTTCGTGCAGCACTGACAGCGCCAGGTAGTCGGGCCGGAAGTCGTGCCCCCACTGGGCCACGCAGTGCGCCTCGTCGATCGCGAACAGCGAGATCGTGCCGCGGTCGAGCAGCCGCAGGGCGGAGTCGGTCCGCAGCCGCTCCGGCGCCAGGTAGAGCAGGTCGAGCTTGCCGTCCATGAAGGCGTACTCGACCCCGCGGCGCTCGTCGGCGTCCTGCGTCGAGTTCAGGAACCCGGCCCGCACGCCGAGCACGGTCAGCGCGTCGACCTGGTCCTGCATGAGCGCGATCAGCGGCGAGATGACCACGCCGGTGCCGTCCCGCACCAGCGCCGGGATCTGGTAGCACAGCGACTTGCCGCTGCCGGTCGGCATCAGCGCGACGGCGTCCCCGCCGGCGCAGACGTGCTCGATGATTTCCTGCTGCTGCCCGCGGAACGAGGAGTACCCGAACACCCGGCGCAGGACGTCCGCAGCCGCGTCGGGCGTTCCGGTGAAGACCACGCCGCGATTCTACGGTTCGCCGCCGACATAACGCCCCCGTTGTGCGCGTGTCCGCATTGATCCAATGTCATCAACCGCCGGGCCCAGGTCAAAAGAGGTGCCGGAAGTAGGCCTGCGGATCGCGCAGGAACCCACGCCACGCGACCACCAGGCCCAGGTCATCCCAGGTGGCAGGCCGGATTCCCCACGGGCCGAGCTCAAGCAGGTTCGCCCCGGGGACGGCCGCGACGATGGGGGAGTGGGTGGCCACGACCGCCTGGCCCCCGGCTGCGGCCAGGTCGTGCAGCAGCGCGGTCAGCCCGAGCGAGGCGGTGAACGACAGCGGCGCGTCCGGCTCGTCCATCAGGTAAAAGCCGGTCTCGTTCACCCGCGTCCGCAAGATCTCAAGGAACCCCTCGCCGTGGCTCAGCTCGTGCAGCCGCTCGACCCTGCGGCCGGGGTTCTGCTCCAGGTAGGTGTACAGCTGGCTCATGGTGTCGGCGCGCAGGAAGTAGGACCAGCGCGGCTTGACGCCCCGCACCACGGTCAGCTCCGACCCCTTGCCCGGCTCGCTCGGCCGGACCTGGAACAGATTGGCCTGCGCCGAACCGCCCTGCGGATTCAGCCCGTACGCCTCGGCCAGGCACTCCACCACCGTCGACTTCCCTGACCCGTTCTCGCCCACCAGCACGGTCAGTCCGGCCGGCACCTCCAGCCCCTCCCGAAGCAGCTGCGCCATGGCCGGCACGCTGGTCGGCCACACCAGCTCATCGACCACAGCGCCGTCCCGGGGCCGGAACTGAAGTACCGGGCGGGCGTCGAACTCCTCAGGGTCAGGCATGCTCCCATCCTGCCTCTTAAGACATACGGCGGAACGGGCAGTAGTGCGTGCCCCCGCCATGCCGTACGGTGCCCCCATGGACGCCGCACGCGAAGATCGCCTCGCCATCAGGGATGTCGTCGAGACCTGGACCTACGCCAGAGACGCCGGAGACTGGGAGGCGTTCCGCGCCTGCTGGCACGACGACGGCTACATGATGGCGACCTGGTTCCAGGGCCCGAAGGAGGACTTCATCAAGGTCAGCCAGGAAGGCCGGGCCCGGGGCGTCAACATCCTGCACTTCACCGGCGGCTGCCATATCCAGCTGGCCGGGCCGCGGGCCATCGCGCAGACCAGGATGACGATCATGCAGCGCGGCGAGGTCGACGGCGTGCTCTGCGACGTGGCCTGCACCGGCCGGTTCTACGACTTCATGGACCGGCGGGACGGACGCTGGGGAATGGTGCTGCGGCAGCCCATCTACGAAAAGGACCGCCTCGACCCCGTCGACCCAGCCGCCTCCCTGGTGCTGGCCGAAGAGATCCTGGCCCGGTTCCCCGAGGGCTACCGTTACCTGGCCTATCTGCAGACCCAGGCCGGATACCCGGTCAAGACCGACATGCCTGGCCTGGCCGGGCCCGAGGTGGATCGCCTGTACGAGCGCGGCGCCGCCTGGCTGGCCGGGGAGCCGGTCACCCGGTGGAACGCGCCTGCGGGCGGCTGAGCCAGCCCGGCCGCTCAGTTCGCGCGGGGGAGCCGGAAGCCCCAGTTCAGCATCTGCTCCGCGGCCTTCGCGCCCGCGCCCACGCCCGAGGCCGGACTGTCCAGCACGACCCCGATCAGGGTCCTGCTGCCCCTGACGGCCTCGAACAGCAGGCAATGCCCAGCGTCGTCGGTGTACCCGTCCTTGATCCCGACGGCACCGGAATACGAGCCGATCAGGTCGTCGGTGTTGTCCCACCAGTACTGGTGATGCCCGCGGCCCTTCGGCAGGTGGTAGAACTGCAGGTCCACGACCGACCGGAAGGCCGGGTAGCGCATCGCCGCCAGGCCGAGCGTGAGCAGGTCGGCGGGTGTGGAGTAGGTGGAGGTCTCGGTGGGGTAGGGCAGCCCGTCAGGTGAGGCGAAATGGGTGTGGGTCATACCCATCCGGGCCGCGGTCGCGTTCATCCGCGCGACAAAGGCGGTCAGGCCGGGACCGTAGGCGTTCGCCAGCGTATAGGCGGCGTCTGCCCCCGACGCCAGCAGCAGCGCCGGCAGCAGTTGCTGGGCCGTCAGCACGTCCCGGGGATGGAGCGCCGCAGTTTCGCCCCCGTACTTCCAGGCGTAGCTGACCGCCGCCTTGGGAATGGCGATCTCGCGGCCGAGGTCACCGCTCTGGAGCACGAGCAGTGCGGTCATGACCTTGGTGATGCTGGCCATGGGCCGCTCGGTGTCTACATTACGGCCCCAAAGCACCTGGCCGGTGGCCGCGTCGGCCAGCACCGCGCCCTTGGCCTTGACCCCGCCGGGTGCGCCGGTCACCACGATCATCGGACTGGGCGACGGGCTCGGCGACGGCGCGGCGGGCGCGCGGGTCCGGGCCGCGATCGCCGAGTCCTGGCCGCCGGCCTGCCGCGGGCTGCGTCCGGCGAGCGTCCAGGCCGTGATACCGCAGGCCGCGACGGCCACCACGGTCGCCACGATGATCCAGGTCCTCAGCCGCACGACACCGCGTCGATGTCGCTGCGGGGCCGAGGCCATCGACGAAGCGTACCTCAGGAGTGACCTAGATTCTCGCGGCCGCCGCGGCCCAGGCCGGATCGGCCGCGGGGGAATAGAAGCGGAGCGGCTGGGTGGACCGGATCAGCGCGCGCATCCCGGCCAGGTCGCCCGGGGCCGCGCCCAGCGCGCGGGCCTGGACGAGCACGTTGCCGAAGCAGGTGGCCTCGGCCGGGCCGGCGATGACCGGCAGTCCGGTGGCGTCGGCCGTGAGCTGGCACAGCAGCGAGTTCCTGGCGCCGCCCCCGACGACGTGCAGCACGTCCGCGTGCCGCCCGCTCAGCGACTGCGCCTCGGTGATGGCGCGCCGGTACGCCAGGGCGAGGCTGTCCAGGATGCAGCGGACGGTCTCGGCGGGCCCGTCCGGGACCGCTTCGTCTCGGTCGGCCAGCCAGGCGGCGATCCTGGCCGGCATGTCACCGGGCGGCAAGAACACCGGGTCATCCGGGTCGATCACGAACCGGAGCGCCGGTAGCCGCGCCGCCTCGGCCAGCAGCGAGTCCAGCGAGGACTGCGGCCACTGGCGCAGGCTCTCCTGCAGCAGCCACAGCCCCATCACGTTGCGCAGGTACCTGATCGTGCCGTCGATGCCGGTCTCGTTGGTGAAGCTGGCGGTCCGGCCCGCCTCGTTCAGCACCGGCGCGTCGAGTTCCAGCCCGGCCAGCGACCAGGTTCCCGAGGAGATGTAGGCGAAGCGCGGTCCGGTCGCGGGTACGGCGACCACGGCCGACGCCGTGTCGTGCGAGCCCACGGCGATGAGCGGGAGCTGGGACCACCGTTCGTTCGGCGTCATGATCGGTCCGATGACGTCGCCGGGCTGGCGCAGCGGAGGGAAGATGCCCGGCGGCAGGCCGGCCTTCCCGATCACCCCCGCCGCCCAGGCCTGGGCGCGGACGTCGAACAGCGAGGTGGTCGAGGCGTTGGTGACCTCGGCGCCGGCCTGCCCGGTGAGCCAGTAGGCCACCAGGTCGGGGATCATCAGCATCGTCGCGGCGTACCGTGCGGCCGGGTCGGCCGCCAGCTGGTAGATCGTGTTGATCGGCAGCTGCTGGATCCCGGTGACCGCGTAGAGCTCGTCCGCCGGCACGGCGGCGTGGACCCGGGCCGGCACCCCCTCGGTCCGCTTGTCGCGGTAATGCACCGGGCTGCCGAGCAGGGCGCCGGACTCGCCGAGCAGGCCGTAATCCACGCCCCAGGAGTCGATCCCCGCGCTGGCCAGCGGGAACCGGCGCGCGGCCGCCTCCAGGCCGTGCTGGAGGTCAGCGTAGATCCGCAAGATGTCCCAGTACAGCGTGCCGCCCGCGGCCACCGGCCGGTTACCGAACCGGTGCACCTCCGCCAGCGAGATCCCCGAGTCGCTCACCCGCCCCGCCATCACCCGCCCCCCGGAAGCCCCCAGGTCCACGGCCGCGACCACGACCTCCCGATTCCGGGCCGGCGGCCTCAGCGGGTCTGGCCTGATCTGACCGGGCTCTGTCATCGCAGGCAGGCGGCCGGGGCTGAATCGTTCACGCTCGTCATTCTTCAGGATCCCCAGCTGGCCGGCGTCCGCCGACGCGATCGGCCACGATCTTCTCCGGATAACCTGAGCGCTGGTAGGCCGCGACCGGATCCGGATCCAGGCCGCTTTCCTCGCGCAGTTCGGCGGCCGCGTGCAGCTTCCGCAGCCGGGCCTCGACAGCCTCGAGAGGAGCGTCCGGCGGCAGGTCGAGGACCATCGGGCGCACCTTGGTGCGCAGGACGTGATCCGGGCACGACGTGCCGAGCGCGGCCAGCCGCGGGTGCCCGTCCTTCGCGGTCGTGCGGCCCGTCCTCATGCACCCCATCCGGCCTGCTGGCCGCCGATACGCTCGGCGACGATCTTCTCGCCGTACCCGGAGGCGGCGTAGGCCGCCATAGGATCCGGGTCCAGGCCCTGCTCGGCGCGCAGGTCGGCGAGCAGCGGCCGGACGTCGGTGTTGTAGGCGTCCATCAGTACGCCGTGCGCGCCGAGAACGTCGCCGGCCTGCTGGGCGGCGGCCAGGGCGGCGGTGTCGACGAGCAGGGCCTTGGCCGTGGCCTCCTGGACGTTCATCACCGAGCGGATCTGGCCGGGGATCTTCGGCTCGATGTTGTGGCACTGGTCGAGCATGAACGCAATCTCCGCGCCGGAGCCCAGGGCGCCGGCGGCCACCACTTCGAACAGGATCCGGAACAGCTGGAACGGATCCGCGGCGCCGACCATGAGGTCGTCGTCGGCGTAGAACCGGGAGTTGAAGTCGAAGGCGCCCAGCTTGCCCGCCCGGAGCAGGAACGCCACGATGAACTCGATGTTGGTCCCGGGGGCGTGATGGCCGGTGTCCACGCACACCTTGGCCCGTTCGCCGAGCTCCAGGCAGTGCGCGTACGACGTGCCCCAGTCCGGCACGTCGGTGGTGTAAAACGCCGGCTCGAAAAGTTTGTACTCCAGGATCAGTCGCTGGTCACCTGACAGCCGCGCGTAGACGGCGGACAGAGCCTCGGCCAGCCGGTCCTGGCGGGCTCGGATGCTGTCCTGGCCCGGGTAGTTGGTGCCGTCGGAGAACCAGAGCTTGAGATCGCGGGAACCGGTCTGGTCCATGACGTCGACGCACTCGAGCAGGTGGTGCAGGGCCTTGCGCCGGATCGCGGGTTCGGGGTTGGTGACGCTGCCCAGCTTGTAGTCGTTGTCCTGGAAGACGTTGGCGTTGACAGTGCCGAGCTTGATGCCCGCCTCGGACGCCGCCGCGGCCAGGCTGGCGTAGCTGTCGACCGCGTCCCACGGGATGTGCAGCGCGATGGTCGGCGCGACACCGGTGAACTTGTGCACCTGAGCGGCGTCGGCGATCTTCTCGTACGGATCACGCGGCACGCCGGGCTGAGCGAAGACCTTGAACCGGGTCCCGGAGTTGCCGAAGGCCCACGACGGCAACTCGATCTTCTGCTCGCGGAGGGCGCTGTAGACCGCCTGGAGATCCATGACCTGTAACCTGCTTTCTCAACTATGGGGGCGGCCTTTGCGTCAGGACGTCTGGTCACAGTGGTCTGCGGCGGCGAGTGCGTCGTCGAGGTTGAAGATAGGTTCCAGCAGGACCATGATCCCGCCGGGCGCGTGGCCGTCGACGCTGGTGAAGTACCGCCGCATCTCGCTCTGCCATTGCGTGTTCGCGTCGGTCGCCGCCATCGCGTGCTGCGCGGCGTCCAGATCCTCGGCTTCCACGTACCCGACGATCAGCCCGTCGGGCCTGGCGAACAGTGAGTACCGCTCCCACCCCGCCTGCTGCAGGGCTCGCAGCATGTCCGGCCATACCGCCGTGTGCCGTTCCTTGTACTCATCCAGGAGCTCGGGCCTGACCTGCAGGACAAAGCAATAGCGCACGGCTGCTCCTTTTGCGCGCGGTAGGACCGTCCCGGACCCCGGGCTAGCCCGGCCGGAGTGCGGACGCCGACCGGGCTGCGGTCCGGGAAATCAGAAGTGGTAGTTGTTGATGTTCGCCTTGTCGAACACGGTGGGTGGTCCGAGGACCACCGACGGGCCGACGCCCGGCGTCGGGGCCAGCACGGTATAGCTGCCGAGCGTGCCGGCCGTGAATGTCGATCCGGGGGTCAGGCTGGCCAGGCCGGAGGCGAGCGAGGCCGCGGCGTACCCGGCCAGGTAGCCTAGGTTGCCCGGGTCCCACAGCTCGAACTTGGCGACCGTTCCGTCTTCGACGTACTTGCGCATCAGCGACGGCAGGCCGAGACCGGTCAGGGTCAGGTGGGACAGCATGCTCTTGTGCGTGTCAAGGTACTGGGCGGCAGCGGCGATACCGACGGTGGTCGGGGAGATGATGCCGCGCAGGTTCGGATAGGCCGACAGCAGGCCCTGCAGCACCTGAAGCGAGGTCGCCGGGTCGTCGTTGCCGTAGACCGTCGAGACCAGCTTCATGTTCGGGTACTTGGTCAGCTCCTGCTTCATGTACACGATCCAGGCGTTCTGGTTGGTGGCGCTGGCCGCCGCCGACAGGATCGCGATCTGGCCCTTGCCGCCGATTTCACCGGCCAGCAAGCTCACCTCGGACTCACCGATCTGCTCGGTGTTCGCCTGGTTGATGAACAGGTGGTTCGGGGAATTCCCGCACGTGACGTCGGAGTCGAAGGACACGATCTTGATGCCGGCCTTGGACGCCTGGTTGAGCGACGGGCACAGCGCGGACGGGTCGTTGCCGGCGATGACGATCGCGTTGGCGTGCGCCTGGATCGCCGCCTGGATGGAGGGGATCTGCGCGGCCGCGGTGTCCACCGTCCCGCTGCTGACCACGACCTTGCCGCCCAGCGCGGCCAAGGCCTTTTCCCCGCCGGTGTCGGCGATGACCTCGTACGGGTTCTGGGTGTCCTTCGGGATGAAGTAGACCAGCAGGCCCTTCTTGATCGCGCCGCTGCCCGCCTGAGCCGAGGTCGAAGCCGAGGCCGAGGTTGACGTCGAAGTCGTGCCGCTTGATGACGTGGAGCTGCTGCACGCGGCCGCGGTCACGCCGACGGTGGCGAGGGCGAGAGCGCAGGCCGCCTTTCTCCGCAATCTTCGGGTAGTCATCATTACTTTTTCTCCTCTGTTGTCAGGCTGGAATCCGATGAGCTGACGGCCCGGGCGGACCGCTGGCTCCGGGGCGCCCGGGCCAGATGTGGTCCGGTTCGCAGGCGGGCGCGGAGCCGGCGCACCGCCTCTGCGCCATTCGGCAGGATGACGCTTACCAGCAGCAGGCCGCCGATGATGATGTTCTGCACCTCGGGCTGTACCTGCATCTGGGTGAGCACCTGCTGGAGGGTGCCGAAGATGATCACGGAAAGCACGACGCCGATCACGGTGCCGCGGCCGCCGAAGATGGAGACTCCGCCGAAGAGGACGATCGCCACGACGTTGAGCTCGAGGCCGGTGCCAGCGTCGTAGCTGACCGAGGCGTTCTTCAGCGTGAACAAGATCCCGGCGAGGGCGCACATCACGCCGGACAGCACGAACAGGCCGAACTTGATCCGGTTGACCCGGATCCCGGCGAACTGAGCCGCTTCCGGCGCCAGCCCGGTCGCCACGATGGCCCGCCCGGCCCCGGTCGCGTGCAGCACCACGCCGAAGATGATGGCCAGTACTACGAATATCACCGTGGAGTACGACAGCTGCGTGCCCGGCACGGGGACCACGCCGATGTTGGTCAGCGAGGTCGGGAAGTCGGTAATGGTCCGGGCCCCCAGGATGATCTCGGCCAGGCCCCGGAACAGCGTGAGCGTGCCGATCGTCACCGCGATCGACGGCAGCCCGAGCCTGGCGACCAGGAAGCCGTTCAGCGCTCCGCCGAGCGCCCCGACGACCAGCGCCGCCACTATGGCCAGCCCGATGGGCCAGCCCTCGCTGTGCAGCTGGCCCATGACGGCTCCGGACAGACCGAGCATCGAGGCGACCGACAGGTCGATCTCGCCGGTGATCACGATGAGCGTGAGCGGCAGCGCCATGATGGCGATCTCGCCCATGTTGAGCCCGATGTAGAAGCCGGTGGTCGTGTTCAGGAAGTCCGATGACCGGGCGGTGCCGAAGATCAGCGTCGCCATCAGGACCACGACCAGGCCGGTCTCCCAGCGCAGCGCCCGTCGCCACCACGGTCGGCGCGTCGTGTCGGTCCCGGCGTATTCCCGCTTCCGCGGTGCCTGGATGGCTGGCTCAGAGGTCACGGTGCGCCCCTTCCGCCGACCGCAGGCCGCGTGCGACCCGCAGGCTCAGCCAGCGGTCGAACGCGATCGCGAGCAGCAATAGCGCGCCGGCGATGGCCTCGTTCCAGAACGCCGAGACCCGGCTGGCCACCAGGGCTTGGTTGATGGTGTTGAGCAGCAACGCGCCCAGGGCCGCGCCGACCACCGTGCCGCTGCCGCCGAAAATCGCGACCCCGCCGACAACCACCGCCGCCACGACGAGCAGCTCGTACCCGGTCCCGCCGGTCACGTCCACCTCGGCGTGCAAGGCGAGGAACAGCGCTCCGGCCAGGCCGGCCAGCGACCCGCTGATCACGAAGGCGGTGAAGACCCGTCGGCCGACGGGCACCCCCGCCAGCGCGGCGGCTTCCGGGTTGGAACCGATCGCGTACAGGTCCCGGCCGGACCGGAAGGACCTCATCGCGTAGCCGACGATCACCACGACCGCGAAGGCGATGATCGCCAGCCACGGGATGCCGGCGATGGTGCGAAAGCCGATGGCGATGAACGCGTTCGGGACGTTGCTCGCGGTGATGATCACACCGTTGACGATGAGACCGTCGACGCCCCTGATGATGTAGAGCATGGCCAGGGTGACCACCAAGCTGGGTACCCGCAGCGCGGCCGTGATGAAGCCGTTGACCGCGCCGATCACCGCGCCGACGGCGATCCCGACGACGAACCCGAGGATGACCGGTGTGCCCGGATGGTCCTTGAACAGGTCGCCGACGATGTAGGCCGACAGGCCGACGGTCGAGCCCACGGACAGGTCCACGTTGCGGGTGACGATGACGAGCGTTTCGCCCACGCCCAGCATGGCGATCAGCGCGGCGCCTGAGAGCAGCTGCTGGACGCTGCTGGCGGTGGCGAAGTTGTGGTTGTGCAAGGTCGTGACGCCGAACACCAGCAGCAGGACCACGCCGATGCCGACCTCGCGGGCGCGCAGCAGGGCACCGCCGCGGGCGAACCTGGTGCCCAGCGCGGACGTGGCCGTCGTCATGCGGCCGCCGCCTTGAGCTGGCCGGTCGCTGCCCGCATGACCAGGTCCTCGCTGGCCTCCGCGCGGGAAAGCTCCGCGGTGATCCGCCCTTCGCGCATCACCAGGATCCGGTCGGCCATGCCGAGGACCTCGGGCAGCTCAGACGAGATCATCAGCACCGCGAGGCCGTCGGCGACCAGGCCGTCCAGGATGCGGTGCACCTCGGCCTTGGTCCCGACGTCGATGCCCCGGGTCGGTTCGTCGATGATGAGCAACGCCGGATCGCGGGCCAGCCACTTGGACAGCACGACCTTCTGCTGATTCCCGCCGGATAGCGTCGAGACCGCGTTGGTGAGCCGCCCGAACTTCAGCTGGAGCCGGTTAGCCCAGGTCGCGGCCAGGTCCCGCTCGCGGGTGGGGCTGATCAGGCCGAAGCGGCTGAGCCGGGCCAGCGAGGCCAGCGCGACGTTCCTGTCGATGCCGAGGTCCATGACCAGGCCCTGCTGCCGCCGGTCCTCGGGCACCAGGGCCACCCCGGCTGCCATCGAGGCGAGCGGCGACCCGTTGGGCAGTACGTGGCCGCGGACCGTCACCACCCCGGCCGAACGCCGGTCGATGCCGAAGACCGCCCGGGCTACTTCGCTACGGCCGGCGCCGACCAGCCCGGCCAGTGCGACGATCTCGCCCCGGCGGACCGAGAAGCTTATGTCGTGCAGGACGCCCTCGCGGCTGAGCTGCTCCACCTGCAGGACCACCTCGCCGACGGCCACCTGCGTCTTGGGGAACAGCTTGTCCAGGTCGCGGCCGACCATCGACCGGATGATCTCGTCGACGGTGATGTCCCCGACCGCGGCCGTCCGGACGAACCGGCCGTCCCGCATGATCGTGACGCGCTGGCAGATGGCGAAGACCTCCTCGAGCCGGTGCGAGATGAACAGCACCGCCGCGCCTTCGCGCCGCAGCGCCCGGATGACCTCGAAAAGCCGTTCCACCTCGACAGTGGTCAGGGCCGCGGTGGGCTCGTCCATCACGAGAACGTTCGCGTGGGAGGACAGCGCCTTGGCGATCTCGACGATCTGCTGATCGGCGACGGATAGTCCCCGGGCTTGCCGCTGCGGGTCGAGCGCCACGCCCAGCCGGGTGAAGATCTCACCCGCGCCGCGGTTCATGGCCGGCCGGTCGATGCGGCGGCCGACCCGCAGCGGCTGCCTGCCCATGAAGATGTTCTCCGCCACGGTCAGGTCGGGGAACAGGGTCGGTTCCTGGTAGATGATCGAGATGCCGGCGTCGCGGGCGGCGTTGGGACCGCTCAGGACGACCGGCTGGCCGTCGATGGCGAGCGTTCCGCTGTCCGGCTGGTACACCCCGGCGAGGATCTTGACGAGGGTCGACTTGCCAGCGCCGTTTTCGCCGACCAGCGCGTGCGCCTCGCCCGCGAACAGCGTGATCGAGCCGTCGACCAGCGCTTGCACGGCGCCGAAGGCCTTGGCAGCCTGACCAAGCTCCAGCCGCGGTTTCCCGTGGGCCCCGCCTACCCCCTCCGGCTGCTCACTCAAGCGCATTCACCTCGCCATTAACTGAAACATTTCAATGCGTTGGCTGAAGATAGTCAGGCTTCGCCGCGGATGTCAAGAGGCTGTTTCTGGGTGTTAAGCGGAGATTTGCCGCATACCACCGGGTCCTTGTAGTTCCGCTCCTGCTCAGGAGCATGCCGGCGGCCGCCTTGCGGTATTTATTCCGGTTGATACGTTTTATGACGGCCGTGGGTGCCTGTGTGAGGGCCGGGCAGCGGCTGGCCAGAGCATCGGATCAGGTCAAGCCGTGCCCTAGCAGGCCGGCCGCCCTGGACCTGCCGACGGGCCAACTGACCGGGCTCGGGCCGCGCCCCTTCCGGCGTGTCCTCGGCCTTGAAACGTCCGCATGCAGCACTCGGCCCCTCCGCGCGGTCCAAGCTTCAGCCCGGGCTCGCCCGGAGGTTCGCTCTTGACACTGCTATACCGCCGGCCTTACGGTCAGGGCAAGCTTTTGTATGTAACGTTTCAACATTTACGTACCGGACAGAGGACGTCATGACCGAGTCGCTCACCGCCATCGCCGTCCGGGGAATCGCGAGGATCGTCCCGCGTAAGACGAGGGTCGGACTTGTCGCCGGAGGGCTCGGCGCCTACTGGCCGCAGTTCCCCGCGCTCCTCCCGCAGCTGCAGGCGTCAGCCCGGCGCGTGTCCGAACGGTTGGCCCGGCTCGACTGCGAGGTGGTCGATGTCGGCTTCATCTCCGACGCTCCGGAGGGCTCCGCGGCCGCGGAGCAGCTGCGGCTGGCCGACTGTGACCTGATCATCGGCTTCCTCACCACGTATATGACCGCGTCCATGCTGGTCCCGGTCGCCCAGCGGACCGGCGCGCCGATGCTGCTGCTCAACCTGCAGCCCACCGAGTCGATGGATCACGCGAACTTCGACACAGGAGCGTGGCTCGCTTACTGCGGTGCCTGCCCGCTGCCGGAGATGGCCAACGCGTTCCGGCGCTGCGGTATCGGCTTTCGTTCCGTCTCTGGCTACCTCGAGGACGACCGGGCCTGGGCCAGGATCGAGCGCTGGATCAAGGCCGCGGGCGTGCGGGCCGCACTCCGGCACGGCCGCCACGGGCTGATGGGCCACCTCTACCCCGGCATGATGGACGTCTCCACCGATCCGACCCTGGTCTCGGCGCAGCTCGGGGGCCATGTGGAAATCCTGGAGATCGACGACCTGAGGGTCCGGGTCGAGCAGGTCACCGACGCCGAGACGGCCGCCCGGATGGACCTGGCGCGCAGCGTCTTCCGGCTGGGCGACTCGGTGGTCGAGGACGATTTCCGCTGGGCCGCCCGGGTATCGGTGGGCCTGGACCGGCTGGTCGAGGACTTCGCGCTCGACTCGCTGGCTTACTACCACCGCGGCCTGAACGGCGAGGCCCACGAGCGGGTGGGAGCTGGCCTGATCCTCGGCGCCTCGCTGCTGACCGCCCGGGGAATCCCGGCGGCGGGGGAGTACGAGCTGCGCACGTCGCTGGCCATGCTTATCTTCGACCGGCTGGGGGCGGGCGGCTCGTTCACCGAGCTGCAGGCCCTCAACTTCACTGACGGCGTGGTCGAGATGGGCCACGACGGGCCGGCCCACCTGGCGATCGCCGCCCGTCAGCCGCTGCTGCGCGGCCTCGGCGTCTATCACGGCAAACGGGGCTGGGGCGTTTCCGTCGAATTCGACGTCAGCCCGGGCCCGGTCACCGCGTTCGGGCTGGCCCAAGACCGTGACGGCACGTTCTCGCTGGTGGTATCCGAGGGCACCGTCGTATCCGGCCCGCTGCTGCAGATCGGCAATACGACCTCGCGCGTCGATTTCGGGCGTGATCCCGGCGAGTGGACCGACGAGTGGTCGGCTTCCGGCATCGCTCATCACTGGGCCCTGGGGACCGGTCACCGGGTCCCGGAGCTGCGTGCGGTCGCGGAGCTTGTCGGCCTGCGCATCACGGTGATCTGACCGCGGCGCCGCGCGCCACGGCTGATAATGTCACGTTTCAATCTCAATACGGGGGTGCCAGGTGGGTGTCAGCATCCGTGACGTCGCTGACCGGGCCGGGGTATCGCTCGGCACGGTGTCCAATGCGCTGAACCGGCCCGACCGGGTCGCGCCGACCACGCTCGAGCGGGTCCGCGCGGCCATCACCGAACTCGGCTTCATCCGCAACGAGGCCGCGCGCCAGCTCCGGACCGGCCGGAGCCGCACCATCGCGCTGCTGGTCCTGGACATGGGCAACCCCTTCTTCACCGACATCGCGCGCGGGGTCGAGTTCGTCGCCACCCAGCGTGGCCTGTCACTGATCCTGTCGAGCAGCGACACCACGACCGACCGCCAGCGGCACTACCTGTCGCTGTTCCAAGAGCAGAGGTCCTACGGCGTCCTGCTCACGCCGGTCGGACGGGACCTGGGCCGCATCAACGAGTTGCGCAGGAACGGCGTGCCTGTGGTCCTTGTCGACTACGCGGGCAGCAGCCGGCAGTGCTCGGTCTCGGTCGACGACGTGGCCGGCGCCTGGCTGGCCGCGTCGCACCTGCTCGAGCTGGATCACCATCGCATCGGCTTCGCCGGCGGCCCGAGGACCGTCCACCAGGTCGCCGACCGGATCGCCGGCGTGCGCCGGGCGATGGCCGAGGCCGGCCGGCCCGAGACCGACCTGACGATTATGGACAAGGTGGGGATGACCATAGACGGCGGCCGCGAAGCCGGCCGCGTCATCCTGGACCTGCCGCGCCGGCGCAGGCCGACCGCGGTCGTGTGCGGCAATGACCTGATCGCCCTCGGGCTGCTCCAGCATGCGCTGCGCAATGGCGTCGCGGTCCCCGGGGAGCTGGCCATCGTCGGCTACGACGACATCGAGTTCGCGAGCGCCGCCGCCGTGCCGCTGACGTCGGTGCGCCAGCCCAGCATCGACCTGGGCGCGGCCGCGGCAGAGCTGCTCATCGACGAGGTCGAGCGGCCTGATGATCACCATCATCGCCAGGTCCGATTCAATCCGGTCCTGGTGCCCCGCGAGTCGACGACCAACGCGGACGCGGAGCCGGTGACCCCCGTAGCCCCTGCCGGCCAAGGCGCGGCCTTAGTGCCGGTCCGCCGCGAATCGGGCCGACGACTGGCCGAGCAGGGTCTGACCTGCCGCCACGGACGGCGGACAGCCAGCACGCTGGCCGTGACCACGGTCGGCAGGGCGAGCAGCGGCGTCCTGTGCAGCCGGGTGGCGAGCAGGACCGGGGTGGCAGGCTACCTGCGCTGCGCGCGCAGCGCGACCGTGACCATTGGCAGGACGAATTCGCCGTGGGATGTCTCGGGCCGCGACTGGAGAAAGTCGCGGACCTGGGCCAGTCGCGTGGTTCGCTCGGGCTCGTCCATCACCAGGAAATTTGAGTGCGTGGCGACGGTGGCCAGGAGAGAATCGGCGGTTCGCGCCTGCCCGTTCTCGAACTCAGCTGTCTGATCCGCGTGAAAGAGCCCGGATCCGGCCGCGATGACACCCTCCTGACGGGACTGCGCACCGCCGTCCTGCCATCTGAGCATCGTAATGCTGGCGCTGCGCTTGCTCACCTCGACGAACTCGGCGACCCAGCCGACCCGGTCGTCATCTACGTTCCACAGCGCGGCGAACACCCCTCCGGGAGCGAGCACGCGGGCGATCTCGGGCATCGCCCGGTCCATGTCGAACCAGTGCATGGCCTGGCCGGCCAGGACGGCATCGGCACTGCCGTCGGGTACCGGGATTTCTTCCGCGCTCCCGGACACCGACCGTACCGATGGGAGTTCCCGGTGCAGTTCAGCGAGCATGTTCTGGCTGGGTTCGACAGCGGTGACGTCAGCGCTGAGGTCAACGAGGGTCGCAGTGAGCTTGCCGGTTCCCGCGCCGACATCGATAACCCGGAGCGGCCGGCGAGACCAGACCGGTTCGAGTGCCCACCGCACCGCGGTCTCGGCGTAGCCGGGGCGGTGCTCCGCGTAGGCGGCAGCAGCGGTGCCGAAGGAGGAACCGTGCAGCAGCCGGTCTTCCGCTTCCGCCGGTCCTTCCGAGCTGGATGCCCCGCTCTGCTCATCGGTGTTCCGGCTGAGCTGTTCATGACTGGCCACTCGAGTCAGCCTAGGGCGACGTATGCCTGGCGTCGTAGGCGGCCCGGGCGGCTTNNCCGCGCAGCGTCACCGTGAGCATCCTGGCGGTGATGCCATCGATCGCGCGGTGCAGCTCGGTGAACCGCAACGTTCCCTGTCCGAGCAGGTCAATGGCCAGCACGGACCACTTGTCGCCGACGCGCTGGAGAACCTCCCTGGCACGACAAGGCGACCGCTCGCCGACCGCCGCCGGTTCGCCGACCGGTCCCGAAGGCTCGCAGGCCGGGCTGACCCACCCGGAATCCAAGAAATCCCCTCCTCAGTATGACCAGGTTACTTTGCTGTACCGTATGTACCCTAGTACTTGACGCTTCAACCATATTCAGGTTACTCTAAAGAAGTTAGGTACGCGAGTGAAGTCGCGTACGAGTAAGAATCACCTACTGGAGGAATGATGACCGAGACAGCCGTGGAAATCCCCGGCTACGTAGCCGGGACCTGGAGCATCGACCCGGTGCACTCGGAGGTGTCCTTCGTCGTCAGGCACATGATGGTGAGCAAGGTCCGCGGCCGTTTCGACAAGTTCGAGGGGACCATCGTCACAGCCGCAGACCCCCTGCAGTCGAGCGTCAACGCCACCGTCGACCTCAGCTCAGTGAACACCGGCGCGCCTGACCGCGACAACCACATCCGCAGTGCCGACTTCTTCGAAGTCGAGTCTCACCCCACGATGACGTTCCACTCCACCGGCGTCCGCCGCGACGGCAGCGACTTCCTGCTCGACGGTGACCTCACCATCCGCGGCACCACCAAGCCGGTCACGCTGAAGCTTGAGCTCAACGGCTTCGGTCCCGACGCCTACGGCGGCACGCGCGCGGGCTTCTCCGCGACCACCGAGATCAACAGGAACGACTGGGGCGTCAGCTACAACGGCCCGATTCCCGGTGGCGGCGTGGCTGTCAGCGAGAAGGTCACGATCACCCTGGAGATCGAAGGCGTCCTCGACAAGCCTGAGTAAGCGGCGAGCCAGGAAAACCGGGCCCGGGAAGCGGGCTCGAACGCATGGCTGTGGCACCCTGCATACCGTTTCTGCAGGGTGCCACATTCATGCCCGGGCGAGCATCACGGCCGTGTCAGCTGCCGGTGCCGTGCTTGGCGAGGTAGTCGATGTACAGCGGGCGCAGCGCCTCGGCGACCTCGCCTTTCCCTGAGTCGATCGCGTCCGCGATCAGGGAGGTAACTTTCGTGATGTCCCGGCCGGCCTCGATCGAGTTTCCCTCGGAAGCCTCGGCCGCCGGGATAGCCCGCACGAGGTCCCACAGAAACTCCACGTCGACGTGGCGCAGTGCCCGCCGGACAGCGAGGTCGTGCAGCTCACGAGAGGAAAGTGCATCCAGTTCATCGCGGGTGGTCACGCCTGGACTCTATCGCCTGCCCGCCTCGCGTGCAGATCGCTGCGCCATGAAGCCCGGTCCAAGTCGCGGGCTGCCCAGGTTTCCGGGCCGGGTGGTCAGCAAGACGCGCCGTCTCATGGCACCGCTCACGGCGCTGTTCGGTATGGTCGGTTCAGTGCTCGTCAGAACCGCGCCATCCTATGGGCAAGGGGTTAGTGCGCAACTTCACCGCTGCCGCTGGGCGAATTCGGGGGTCTGTCCAGAAGCGGTTTTCTCGGCAAATGATTTTGTGTGGTTCTGTGGAAATCACTCTCTAATATGAAGCGCGGCGGCGCCCTCGGTGTTGCGCGCTCCCGGCCTACGGTATTGTGCCTGGCGTTACAGATGTGACCGAAGTGATGCCTTCCATGAACCGGGAGGATAATTGCCCCTTTTTGTCCCTTTGAGGAATACGGTTTCAAGCGTCCCTCGGGCGTCCTCCATGTTTAGGCAGCCGCAAAACGCCTCGAGGCCCGGCTGGCCCGGTTAAAGAATAGATAACGGTTTTGCAGATTATTGACGGTGTTTGTGATGGTTGTTAGATTTCGTTCGGAAAGCGTCTCGTATCGCGGGACGGTCACACTGACGTGACCGGCGGGCCTGGGTGGTATCGGGACTGGCGGCACGCGTGAGCGAAGGAACGCACATGCGCATTCCCTGGGAAAGGCGGAACTCTTCGACAAGGTTCGGGCAGGGGGCGCCGCTGACGGGCCGGCGAAGATGGCGGCTGCTACTGGTGCCCATGCTGGGTGCCGCGGTCATCTGTCAGCTCGGCCTGGCGGGCAACGCGGCCATAGCGGGTGCGTCGACCACAGCCAAGACCGCGCTTGCGGCGGGTACCGTCGCGCCGAACGCCACCAACGAGCTTGACTGCAACGGCTGGAGCAAGGCGTACAAGACCGTCAAGAAGCTGGCCGGGGACCTATGCACCGACCCGATCAAGGTCGTCGACGGGAAGGGCAACCGGTTCGTCGACAACGGCTGGTACGTAGGGCATGACGAGCCAAGCGTCAAGTTCCTGTCCAGCGCGCCCGGCTCGGCCAACACCATGACCTACCTGATGAAGGTCCCGGTAGACCCGCGGCGGGCTCCGACTCCGTCCGGCAGCGTCACCAACTATGGGCAGCTTTCTGTGGCCCCCTGGTTCGGGCTGCCGATGTGCGACCCGAATTCCTATCCGCAGAACCCGTGCAAACCGGACAGCGACACCAACCTCGGTTCCATTAGCAACCCGGCTGACGCGGGCTCGGCTTTCATGGAGCTGCAGCTGTACCCGCCGGGTTTCACTCCATTCGTCGACAGCGAGAGCTGCAGCGCCACCAAGTGGTGCGCGGCGCTCACCATTGACAGCCTCGAATGCAGTTTCCAGTTCGCCACCTGCAACCCCAACTGCGAGGAGCCCAGCAACTTCGCGTTCCTGCAGACCAACGGCATACCCGCCGGCCCGCCGAGCCCGCAGCTGGCGGACGTCAGCACCTTCCTGCCGGACAACAACACGCTGCTGATCAACCAGGGTGACGTGCTGGAGATATCGATCACGGATCCGGCGCAGGGGTTCACGACAACCATCCGGGATTTGACTACTCACCAGACCGGTTACATGACGGCCAGCGCGGGCAATGGCTTCATGAACACCAACATCAACACCTGCGATGGCACCCCGTTCACCTTCCACGCGGAGTACAGCACCGCGGCGCCCCAGAACGGGGTGCCGTGGGCGGCGCTCGAGGGCGGCGTGCTGATGGAGCAGGAGATCGGTCACTCCGAGGTCTGCAGCTCGCTGACCAACCAGGACCCGTTCTCGGAAAGCTTCGCCAACGGCCAGTCTTACACCGACACCAGCACCTACGACACCTGCGTCGGCGGATCAGAGGGTCCGGGTCAGGTCGGTGAGGGCCCGTGCAGCCCGACAACAGGTCTATGTCAGAACGCCGAAACGCAAGGGCCCAACGGCCCGCAGGCCTGTCCGACAAACAACCCGGCCAGCGGCGTGCTTTGCGAGTACGCCGACGGCTACTGCTTCCAGAAGGGGTCGCGCACCGTGCTGATCAACGGGGTGTCGACTACCGAGACGGCGGACGCCAACCAGTGCTTTGCCGACAGGTTCCAGAACGGAGACCTCGACTTCGATGGTCTGTCGTACCAGTCGTCGGCGTGGCCGAACGGAGGACCGAATCACCCGACGGCTGCCGAGTACGCCGGGCCATTCACCAACGGGAGAACGTATCCACAGGTTCAGTTCGAGACTGACATCGGCGGATCGTCGTTCCTGTGCGACACCGCAACCGGCGCCGGCTGCCAGGCCCCGCCGATCGGCTCGAACTTCTATCCGTACTGGTCGCTTAGTCCTAAGTTCTTCCCGTTCGGGTCGAAGGCCGCCTCGTGCGTGTGGAATTTCGGTGGCCAGTTGCCGAACACCTTGGAGAACTTCGGTAAGGACGCCGAGTACGGCACTCCTGCCCTTAACTACTACGGTGGCACCAGCATCAGCCCGGTGCAGGCTAATCCGGAGTTCTCTGGCCGCTGCACGCCGATCCTGTAGCAGCCAGAAAATCGCAGTTGAGCACCGGGGTGCCCGCCCGCAGGCGGGCACCCCGGTGCCATTCCGGGGCACCCTTAGCGGCGCAGGCCGCCCGAGACGGCCTCCGTGACGGCGCGGACCCCGGCGTGCGCGGGCAGGTCCTCGAGCAGCACCGGTTTCCCTTCGCCGTCGGTGAGCGGTATCCGCCAGTTGGGGTACTCGTCCACCGTGCCCGGCATATTCTGCGGCCGCCGTTCCCCGGTGGCGTCGGCCAGCGAGACGCCGATCAGCATGGCCGGGGTCCGGGTCAGATAGGCGTACAGGGCGATCGTGAACTCATCGGCCGACGGCTGGGCCGCCCCGGCCAGCAGGCCTTCGCGCGCGAGCATCGCGAGCCATCTGGCCGCATCCGCCTGCGCGGCGGCTCGCTCCTCGGTCTCGGGCTGGGTGAGCAGGCCGAGTTCGGCCCGGATGGTGACCTGATCGCCGGCGAGAAACGTCGCGGCCGGGGGCAGGTCGTGGGTGCCGACCGTGGCCAGACAGCCGCGACGCCATCCACCTGGCCTGCGCGGCGTGCCGTCCGCACGACGCTCGAACCACAGCATGGACGTGCCGAGGATCCGGTGCGCGGCCAGGAACTTACGCAGCCAGGGCTCGACCGTGCCCAGGTCCTCGCCGATCGCCAGCGCACCCGCCCGCGCCACCTCGGCGGCCACCACCCCGCCCAGCAGCTCGTGGTCATACCGCACGTAAGTGCCCAGGCTGGGCGGCATCCCGGCGGGTATCCACCAGAGCCGGGCCAGCGCCATCACGTGGTCCACCCGCATGCCGCCCGCGTTCCGTGTCGTCGCCGCGACCAGGTCAGCTACGGGCCTGCCCGCCTGGGCGGCGAGGCGTCCCGGATGCCAGGGCGGCAGCGTCCAGTCCTGCCCGCGCTGGTTGAACTCGTCTGGCGGGGCGCCCACACTGATGCCCGGCACGATCACGTCCTGCCGGGCCCAGGCGTCGGCCCCGCCCGGATGCGCGCCGACCGCGAGGTCGGCGATGACGCCGATGTCCATGCCGGCCTTCCGCGCGGCCTGCTGCGCCGCGGCCGCCTGCTCAGCTATCAGCCACTGTAGCCAGGCGTGGAAGCCGACCCGGTCCGCTCGTGCCTGCCTGAGCTCGGCCACCGGCGCCGAGCCGGGATCGGTGAGCGCCGAGGGCCATGACCGCCAGTCCGGGCCGTACACCTCGGCGATGGCGCACCATGTCGCCCAGTCCTCGGTGGCCTTGCGGTCGCGCCTGAGGAAGGAGTCGAACTCGGCCTGGCGACCCGGGCTGAGCGGTACGGCGCGGATGATCTCAAGCGCCGCCCGCTTGGCGGTCCACACCGCGTCCCGGTCGATGAGGGCCGACGTGGCGCTCGCGGCGCGCAGCGGCGCGCCGAGGGCGTCGACCCGGGCCCGGTCGCTCGCGCTCAGCCTGTGGTATTCGGGTATGTCCTCGATGCGCAGATACAGCGGGCTGACCTGGCGCCGGGTCATCGGCAGATACGGCGACGGGCTGACCGGCGGCAGCGGCTCCGCCGCGTGCAACGGGTTGACCAGCACGAAATCCGCACCAAGCTCCCGACCGCTAAACGTGGCGAGTTCGGCGAGGTCGCGCAGGTCGCCGTGGCCCCAGGAGGCAGCCGAACGCACCGAGTAGAGCTGCACGGTGAAGCCCCACGACCGGCGGCGAGGAAAAGGGGCCACGGCCGAGCCCGCATGTTTGCCCGGCACCCCGGGCGCCGCCGGCACCCCGTGCGTTGCGTCATCCCCGAGGGCGCTGAGCACCGCCGCCAGCGTCTCGTCGGAGACCTCCACCGGTCGCCCCCGCCAGTCCCGGTAGGAGACCGCGACGCCGTGATCTCGCGCTCTGCGCGTGAGTTCTGCCCGTGCTGTCATCGCACCAGTTTGCCCGTACCGCAGCTGTCTCCAACCACGGACCTGTCAACGCAGTCTCAAAGGTAGATGGACACCGCAAACAGCGGATCCCGTTCTTTACAGGACGAACGAACATGAAGTACCTCTCCGCCATTCCGTCTACGCCCCGGCGGGTCCTCGCCGTCATCACCTCTGTCGCGGTCGCCGGGCTCATCGCCACCACTGCCGCCTTCGCGGCAAGTTCGCCAGGTGCCGCGTCGGGCGCTGCGCTTGCCTCCGACACCTCCCGTCTCTCGTCGGCCCCCGCTCCCGCGTGTCAGGCGAGTCAGCTTGGCGTCTGGATCGCGCTGGCCCAGTCGAACGGCGCGGCCGGAACCATCTACTACCCGCTCAACTTCACCAACGTGAGCGGGCGCCCGTGTTCCCTGCACGGCTTCCCCGGAGTCTCCGCGATCGCCCGCAATGGGCATCAGCTCGGCCGTCCCGCGGGCTGGGCCACCAGGGTGGCCGCACGCACCGTCGTGCTCGCCCCAGGCGCGACCGCGCACACGATACTGCAGTACCGCGACGCCGAGGTGAGCACGGCGCCCGGGTGCGACGCCGTGAACACGGCCGTCGTGCTCCGCGTCTACCCGCCGGGCCGGTACGACGCCACGGTCGCCGCGTTCGACCTGCCAGTGTGCTCGCACGCCGGACCCGTCTACATGAGCGTCGAGCCCATCCGGCCCGGCGTCGGCACGATAAACGGCTAAGCCCAGGTAGGCGTGCACGACCGTAAAAGCCGCCCCGCGAGGTTACCCGCGGGGCGGCTTTACGCTGTCCGGTCGCGGTTAGCTCGCGGCGGGCTCCAGGATGAACACCGGGATCACGCGGCTGGTCTTCTGCTGGTACTCCGCGTAGTTCGGGAATACCTCGACCGCCCGTTTCCACCATTCGGCGCGCTCCTCGCCGCTGAGCTCGCGGGCGATCATGTCCTGCTTGACCGGCCCGTCCTGCAGTTCCACCAGCGGGTTTGCGCGGAGGTTGTAGTACCACAATGGATTCTCAGGGGCGCCCCCCTTGGACGCCACCATGACGTACCGGCCGTCGTCCTCCACTCGCATCACCGGTGTCTTGCGCACCTTGCCGCTGCGGGCTCCGAGGTTGGTGACGAGCACGACCGGGATGCCGGTATCGCGTAGCGTCGTACCCTTGGTCCCGCCGGAACTCTCGAACAGCTCGACTTGATCGCGCACCCAAGCTTGTGCGCTCGGCTCATATTCTCCTTGAACAGGCATACCGACAGTCAACACCAGGTGCCCTCGGCGCCGCATCCCCGGGCATCGGGTCCCGGCGGCGGCCCGCAGCCAGTGCATGGATGTCGCACCCCTACGCAAAAGGTCGTCTCGACACCGCTGGCCGCACCGGTGATCGACGCCATGTGCGTTCTGACTCGGAGGGGTCGAGCCATATCGGCACCGTAACGCCGACCGCTGACCTTGCCGGCCTCAATTGGTCGGGACGGGGAGATTTGAACTCCCGATCTCTGGTCCCCCAGACCAGCGCCTTAACCAAGCTGGGCCACGTCCCGACGCGCCACGGATTTGTTTCGACGGCGCACACCCGCCGTAGGCTGGCAGGCTCAGTTAGCTTAGCGCAACCTCGGCGCCGCCCGAACCGGCTCAACCGAACCGGGCCGCCCTACCCCGATCCCCGAACCCGCGGCTTCCGCGCCGCGGCCGGCCT
This sequence comes from Actinomycetota bacterium, assembly GCA_003168295.1. The sequence continues at coordinate 1,984 of PMST01000193.1, read as the reverse complement.
CCCGCCTGCCGCCGCGCCCCGGATGCGCGATTGGAGTCCGAGCGGAAAGCTACGATGTGGCGGGCATGGTGCGGGCGCCGCGTTCGTTGTAGCTGTGGGACGCCGCGTCGCCCATGCAGGCCGCACGCAGACGGAAAGGCTGGCCGTTGAGAGTACTTGGGACTCGCCGCTCAGCCTCCTCCGACGACAGCTTCGATGACGAAGAGGAGCCGCGGCCAAGGCGGGGGCGGCTGCGGATCGCGAAGATCGTGCTGGCCGCCGTAGTACTCCTGGCGCTGGCGGGCGGCGCGCTTATCGTGCTGACTCCCTCGGCCGGCCAGGCCACGGCGCTGGCCCGGGCGCAGGCTGCCGAACATCACATCGCTTACCCCGGGGCGCCTGTCCCGCAGTATTACGCGCAGGCTCTGGTGGCAACCGAGGACCACAGGTTCTACACCGACCCGGGCGTGGACCCGTTGGCGCTGGCCCGGGTCGTCACTTCCCGTATCACCGCGCGCACGGATCAAGGCGGCAGCACCATCGACCAGCAGCTGGCCAAGAACCTGTACACGTCGGGCCGCAGCGGCTTCACCCAGGACATTGAGCAGGTGACAATGGCCGTCAAGCTCAACATGACGTACAGCAAGGCGGAGATCCTGCGGCTGTACGCGCAAGTCGCGTACTACGGCCACGGCTACTACGGCCTGAGCGCCGCCAGCTGCGGGTACTTCGGCAGGCCCCCCGCTGACCTGACCCTGGTGCAGGCCGCCATGCTGGCCGGCGTGGTGAACGCGCCGACCTACGATGACCCACTGGTCTACCCGGCGCAGGCGCGGGCGCGGCTAGTGCACGTGATCGGCCGGATGGCCGCGGTAGGGTACCTGACCACCGCGCAGAAGAATGCCGCGCTCAAGGCGTCCCTGGACCTGTCGGCCGTCCGCGGCTGCTCATAGCCGCGGGGGCCGCCGACGGTCAGGCGCCCGAAGCCTCCGGCTGCAGGTGCCCCGCGTCCACCGGTTCTCCGCCTGCCATCAGGAAGACCCACCGCCGGTAGGTGTACAGCCGGAACAGGGTAGCCACCATGACACCCAGGATGTTCGCCACGTTGTAGGAGAACGTGTCCTTCAGGCCGAGCCCGTACTGCGCCGTCGCCACGAACGCGAGCTGGATGAGCAGCCCGACGCCGTTGAAGACGAAGAACAGGATGGACTCGCGGTGCAGCGCGTTGCCCTTCCGGTGCCGGAACGCCCAGTGCTTATTGCCGATAAAGGAGAAGACGGTCGCGACGATCGTGGCGATCGTCACCGAGACGAGCTCACCGAGCCCCGCTCCGGAGTGCAGCGCGTCGGACCCGACGATGGTGACACCGAACGCGAGCCCTCCGACGATGCCGAACTTAGCGGCCTCGTGTATCAGCACCCTGAATCGGGCGTAAAGATCGCGGAGATCCACTCGCTTTGGTCCTTTGTCGGTTATCCCGGATAGATCAGACCCTACCGTGTTGGCTGCTGGGGATAGCTGAGCGACGGTAAACCGCTCGAAGAATGTCATACCCCCCAGGTAACCTGAATCAGGTGTCCGAAAGCCCTGGGGTCGAAGTACTGGTCCGCGCGCGCGGCCTGACCAAGCGATTCGGGAGCTTCACGGCGGTTGACGGGATCGATTTCGACCTGTACCGGGGCGAAGCGTTCGGCTTTCTCGGGCCAAACGGCGCGGGCAAGTCTTCCACGATGCGGATGATCGGATGTGTCTCGCCGCCGACCAGCGGTGAGCTGACCATCTTCGGCGCCGACCCGGTCCGGGACGGCTCGGCGATCCGGGCCCGGCTTGGCGTGGTGCCGCAGGACGACACGCTGGACGTCGAGCTGACCGTCCGGGAGAACCTGCTCGTCTACGGCAGGTACTTCGGGCTGCCCCGCCGTCTCATCCGGGAACGGACGACGGCGCTGCTGGACTTCGTCCAGCTAGCGGACCGGGCCAAGGACATGGTGGACCCGCTGTCCGG
>PMST01000322.1 GCA_003168295.1 Actinomycetota bacterium | reverse complement strand
ATGAACGACCGCTGCGCCAGCGGCACCGGCCGGTTCTACGAGGTGCTGGCCCGGGCCCTGGAGTGCGATCTCCGCGAGCTCGCGGACCTGGCCCTGCGCGGCGGCCAGGACCTGGAGGTCAGCAGCATGTGCGCGACGTTCGCGGAGACCGAGATCGTCTCGCTGCTCGCTCAGGGCCTGCCCGCGCCCGACATCGCCTCGTCGGTCCACCGGGCCGTCGCGGCCCGCACCCTCGCGCTGGTCGCCCAGGTCGGCAAGCGGACTCCGGTCGTGCTGACCGGAGGCGTCGCGCGCAACCGCGCGGCGGTGCACTTCCTGGCCGAAGCGCTGGGCACCAAGGTCCAGGTACCGGCCCGCCCGCAGATCACCGGTGCCTACGGGGCGGCGCTGCTGGCCATGGAGTCAGCCGGGCGAGCGCCTGCCGGTCAGATGCCGGGGCCGTTCGACGCGGACACGTCAGTGCCATTGTTTCCCCGGCCTTCCGAGTCTGACCGGTCCTGCAGCAACTGCGACGGCAACCTCGCCTCGACCGGTGCCGCCACGAAGGTCACACTCGGACCGACGATCACCATCGGGCCGTCCTAGACCGCCCGGGCAGGACGACGATCCTCACCTCCCATGGCGACTAACGCAATACTGATAATCGCGGATCCGGGCTTGGCGGTGGATTCGGTGCACGGGGGACCGCCACATCCGCACAGTGCCCGCACAGAGACGCGATCCTCGCGCAGCAGTTCGGGCTTGACCTGTGATTTTTACGGTCTGCTGGGGAGCGGAACCGCAGGTTAGCGAACCGTCGAGTCCATCAAGGCCAAATCGTGGCCTAACTCAGGTCAAATGTGCCTCACGCAACGTAGCCGACGTGTTCCGCGCTACCGAACCAGGTCCGGTCCGGTGGTAGTCGCCAGCGGTTGCCACCGGCAAGGCATCACGTCGCTTCGCTATGAAGCATCTCAGCAACGGGTCGCCGGAGGCCGATCCGTGCCGGAACGCTGGTGAGCGCCGCCACAACGACCACGGTTCCGAGCACCGCGGCGACCAGCCAGAGAACTGGCGGCAGGCCACTGAGGTGATGGCCCGCGACCTTGAACAGAGCGAGGCCCAATGGGATGCCGAGGATCGCGCCGGGCACCGCCGGTATGACCTGCGTCATGGCAGTCGAAGAAGCGGCGCTGGACCTCGTCAGCCAGCCGCCGCAGGAGGTGCCGATGGCCCGCGGGCCCAGGGGCGTTCTTCCACGTGGTGAAGGGCCGCAGGTCCGGGTCGTCGGCCTTTGGGGTGGCGGGACGTCTCCTCTCTTAGGAGGGATAGACGGCACGGATGTCCCTCATGCCAGGGACGGTAAAGACCGCTCGCCTGCGTGACGACCGGTCCTACCGTGGTTCCGTAGCGTTGCCGGCATGGAAGCAACCGTTGAAGCAAAAGGCTACGTAACCGGTGCCGGGCCGACGATCGCGCTCGATGAGATGACCTTGGCCATCCGGCGTGGGCAGGTCACCAAGGTTTGTCAGGTCCAACGGGGCAAGAAGGTCCGCAACGATGCGCGCGGTCCTCGGCCTGGATGCGGCCGATGCGGGCTCCGCGCTGCTCGACGGCATCCCGTATGTGAAGCTGCGGCGTCCGCTGAGTCATGTCGGGGGCATCGTACGCGGCCGCGCTGCAGCCCAGCCGTCCCGCCCCGCAATCACCTGCTGTGGCTGGCCAACTCACCGGGCCTGACGTCAGGTGAGCCGATGAGGTCCTCGCGCAAGCCGGACTTGAGAAGGTGCCCGGCTGAAGGCCTGGCCGCGGCGGGCGCTTTTCGTAGGCGGGTGGCTGCTCCGGATGCGTGACGCGTGAGCGGCCAGACCCTCATTCCGCAGAACAGTGAAGGAAAGGACGGACGACACATCATGAAGCAACGAGGGAAGCTCTCCCGCCGGATGAGGTGGGCGGTACCCGCCGGGATCATGGCGGCGGTCGGGGGGGTGCTGACGACATCGATGATCTCCCTGGCTCAGCCGTCGCCGCCGCTGCCGCCGCGGACGCCTGCGCAGCTCCTTACCGCGCTGGCCGCGAACCCGTCGGGGCCGGCGCTGAGCGGGACGGTGGTGGAAACTGCGTCGCTGGGGCTGCCCGCGCTGCCGTCGATCGTCGGCCCGCTCTCGCTATCGTCGTTCCTGGCGGGCTCGCACGTGATCAAGGTCTGGTACGCGGATCCGGCGCATTACCGGATCGCGGTACCGCAGACCGACACCGAGAGCGACCTGGTCAGGGACGGCAGCAACGTCTGGCTGTGGGGGAGCTCGGTCAACATGGTGGAGCACATGGCGATTCCGGCCGGGGCGTCGCCGGCGGCGTCCCTGCCGTTGACCCCGCAGCAGGCGGCGGACCAGGTGCTGGCCAGGGTCGGCCCGGCCACGACGGTCAGCGTGGACGACAACGTGACCGTGGCTGGTCAGGCCGCTTACCAGCTGGTGCTCGCACCGAAGAGCGCCGGTTCGCTGATCAGCCAGGTGCGCGTGGCCATCGATGCCCGGCACAACGTGCCGCTGCGGGTGCAGGTAGTCGCCAAGGACGCGGCCGGCCCCGCCATTCAGGTCGGCTTCAGCTCCGTGTCGTTCGGCCAGCCCGCCGCGCAGAACGTCACGTTCACCCCGCCCGCTGGGGCGGCGGTCGTCCAGGAGAGCCGGGGATCGGGCGGAAAGGCCGCGGCCACAGCGTTGGGTAATAGCCTGGCGAACGGCGCCAAGGTGATCGGCAGCGACTGGCTGACCGTCCTCGACCTGCCCGAGGCAGCGCTGACCGGAACGGCGCCGTCCGGCGCGGCGAGCTCGAGCTCCAAGCCGCCCGGACTGGTCGGCAGCTCGAGCACGCAGGCCGGCCCGGGAGCCGGCGGCTCCGGCGGCCTGGCGGCGCTCGGTGTGGACACCGGTTCGATGTTGACCGTCTTCATGAAGACGGCTGAGCACGTCAGCGGACCGTGGGGCAGCGGGCGCCTGATGCAGACCAGCCTGGTTTCGATGCTGGTCACAAGCAACGGCCGGGTCCTGATCGGGGCGGTCACGCCGAACGTCCTCTACCAGGCGGTTACCCAGCAGGGCCAAGCGCCGACGGCTCAACGGCACCACGCGGCCGTTCCGGTGGCGTCCAGGTGACCGGCACCCGGATCCGGGACGAGCCACCGAGCGCGGCCGGCCTGGTAGCTATCTCGGAGCCAGCCGCTGAGACCGCCGGAGCGGCTGCGCCGGCCGTCCTGGCCGTGGCGAGCAGCGGTCTCACCAAACGGTTCGGCAGCGGCCAGGTGGCCGTGGACCACGTCGATCTGGCCGTCCCGCGAGGCTGCGTGTACGGCTTTCTCGGCCCTAACGGGTCCGGGAAGACCACCACGATCAGGATGCTGCTCGGCCTGGCCTTGCCGACCAGCGGCCGCGCGGAGATGCTGGGCGTGCCGATGCCGTCGGGTGCCGTGCAGGTGCTGCCCCGCGTCGGCTCGCTGGTCGAAGGGCCCGGGTTTTATCCCTTCCTGACCGGCTGGGACAACCTGGCCCGCTGCGATGCCGCCGACCGGACCGCCGATCCTCGCACCGCCGCGGCGCGGATCGGCGAGGCCCTTGACCGGGTGGGGTTGCTGGCGGCCGCGCGCAACCGGTACCGCCACTACTCACTGGGCATGAAGCAGCGGCTCGGCATCGCCGCGAGCCTGCTCGCACCGCGCGAGCTGATCGTGCTCGACGAGCCCACCAACGGGCTCGACCCGCAGGGTACACGCGAGGTACGGGCGCTTATCCGGCAGATCGCCACCGAGGGCGTCACCGTGTTCGTCTCCTCGCATCTGCTCGGCGAGGTCGAGCAGATCTGTTCGCACGTCGGTGTCATGCGGGCCGGCCGGCTGGTCTTCCAGGGCCCGCTGGAGGAGCTGCGCAGGACCAGCGCTGCCCGCATCCGCGTGCAGACCGCGGAGCCGGCCGCCGCCGCGGCGGTGCTCCACCGCCTTGGCCTAGCCGAGCTGCAGGTGTCCGGCCACCAGGTGTCGGCGCAGCTCGGCGAGGACTCACCCGAGCGGATCTGCACCGAACTGGTCCACGCGGGGGTAGCGGTCCGTGACCTCGGCGTGGTGGTACCGAGCCTGGAAGAGCTTTTCGTGGGCCTGACCGGAGAGGGGTTCGACGTTCATGACTGAGTCCGTAACGGCTGGCCAGGTCCCCACTCGGGGCTGGCTTCGTTTCTTCCGCTCGGAACTGCGGCTGGTCTTCGGCCGACGGCGGAACCTGTGGATCCTGGCCGTGGCCGGCGCCTTTCCCGTCCTCATCGGTATCGGGCTGCGCCTGGCCACGCACCAGGGAAACGGCGGAGGACCCGACGGCGTGGCGTTCATCAGCCAGCTGGCAGGCAACGGGGTCTTCCTCAGCTTCATCGCGCTGACCTTGCTGCTCACGCTCGTGATGCCGTTGGCCGTGGGCGTGGCGGCCGGGGACTCCATCGCGGGCGAGGCCGGCTACGGCACGCTGCGCACCCTGCTGGCGGTCCCGGCCGGCCGCGTTCGGATCCTCAGCGTGAAGTACGCGGCGATCGTGGTGTTCGCGGTCGCGGTCACCTTCGGTGTGGCCGGGGTCGCCCTGGCCACAGGGGCGGCCCTGTTCCCGATCGGGCCGGTGACGCTGCTGTCGGGGACGACCGTGCCGCTCGCCGACGGAGTCGTTCGGCTGCTGCTCGTCGCACTGTACGTGGCGGCCGCGATGGCCTCGTTCGGTGCCATGGGTCTAGCCTTTAGCACCCTCACCGAGCACTCACTCGGTGCCATCGCCGCACTGGCGATCCTGGTGGTGGTCAGCGAGGTCATCGACAACGTGCCACAGTTCGCCGCGGTCCATCCGTATTTGCCGACACACTGGTGGAACAGTTTCGACGCCCTGCTCCGGGTGCCGGTCGACACCGGGACCCTAGGACGCGGCCTGCTGTCGTTCGGGATCTACACGCTGCTCTGGGGCTCGATCGCCTGGGCCAGGTTCAGCACCGCCGACGTGACCAGTTGAGGGCGGCGGTCCGCCGGTCATCTGTACACAAACGGGACCAAGTGCCGGCCTGACGACCTGCCCGAGTCCGCCTCGTCGCGGATGAGGCACCTGCAGGAGGCCCTGTGCCGTGCCTATGACGTGCTCGGTTTCGCCCAGGCCACCGGGGCGATGAGGTGTGCCGGCAGCTCGTGCTGGCGCGGGTCATCGAGCCGGGGAGTAAGCAGGACTCCCTTCGGGTGCTGGAGGAGGCCGGTGTTGACGCGGTGCCGTATCCAACGCTCAACCGCCACCTGCCGGTCTATACCCAGGGCTCGTGGCGTCACGGGCTGGCGGCTGCCTGCGCGGCATCAGCGACACCGGGCCCGGCGTCGCTGATGCTCTACGACGTGTCCGCCCTCGACTTCGAGACCGATACCGGTGACGCCTTCCGAGAGCCGGGTTCTCCGGGGAACGCCGCCTGGAGCGGCTGATCACCGCGGGCCTGACCGACGCCACCGGGTTCGGCGACGCTGCGCTCCGGCGGTCCGCGCTGGGCCGTAATTCGCTGGTCCTGGCGGAGCTTACGTGGCAGGCTTCGCTGGTGGCCAGTGACGTGGTGTGGTGGCCGACCGGCCCTAATGCCAGCCGCGACCGTGCAGCCGCCCTGATTGTCTCGTATAACACCCGGGAGCTGACGGCGTTCCTGCTGTGGTCGCTGCGCACGATCGTGAGCTGGCCGGAACTGGAGATCGTGGTCGTGGACAACGGTTCACGGGACGGGTCGGCCCAACTGCTGGCCGAGACCGGGCGGGGCGGAGTCTGCACGCTGCTCGCCAATCACGGCAACCGCCATCACGGCCCCGGACTCAACCAGGGAATCTCCTACCTGGCCTCCCGGCCCGGGCCGCGGCCCGCCTGGATCTGGATCCTGGACTCCGACGTCGTCGCCGCGCGGCCCGACGCGCTGTCCGCAGCCGTCACCATCGCGCGGGAACACCCGGCGGCCCTGGTCGGCGAGCCGCAACACGACCAGTGGCACCCCGACGGACGCTTCGGGCAGTACTCGCTGCTGATAGACCCGGCCGTGGCCTGGCAGCCGCAGACCGGCCCTTTCACCGGCGGCGGCGACCCATCGCTCGGCCTGCTCACCTCGGCCACGCGGCTCGGCATCCCGATGACGCCCTTCCCGTTCACCACGGCGGGCTACGTCATCCACCGCGGCCGCGGCAGCCTCGCCGCGGTCTACGCCGCCGGGGACCGCTCCCATCCCTTCTACGAGTGGGCCACGGGCCACCATGAACCGCACTACGCCGGCGTTCCGGGCGCAGACCAGCGATACCACGCCCTGCAGCAGGAATTCCGTAAACAGACAGGCCCGCTGACCGGAGCAACCCTGACCGCAGCCTGCCGGCACGCACCAGGCCACGAGTAACACGCACCGACAACAGCCACCGTGTCCATGAAGCCCGCACCAGCCCGCGGTAACAGACCCGCTTGCCTGGTGACAACTATCATGGCCGACACAACTTGCGCATTAATCCGCGCCCTGCTCGAGGGTTGGGAGCGGACCGTTACTCTTGGCGCGTCAGAGTTGAATCGCGGCTTCGATGGTCAGCCGCCGCGCAGGCCGGACATTTTCGGACTTGGCATGTGGCACGGGGGGTCTTCATATCCCCACAGTGCTCGCACGGAGGGCGTGGCGGTGCACGAGTTGCCAGCGCCGCCTGAACGGGTCCGGTTCCGCATGGGTCACCGCAGGTTCCCGCGCCCGGATGGGATGCCCTCACCCGGGTTCCATGATCGTGGCCAGAAACGGGACGCCGGCGACCGTTTCTGGCCACGATCTTGACATGCTCCGCCAGGGCGGACGCGACACTGCGAGCGCCGGGTCCCGCTAGCACCGGTTCCGTCCCGCTCACCACGCGTGAGAGGGGCGCGCCGGCGCTCAGGATGGCTGATGTCAGGCGCGGGACCTGCCCGGCACAGGCATCATCACCTCAATGGCCAGCCGTCGGCCGCGGCCGGTAAGTTCAGACTTGGCATGTGGCAGGGGCGCTGATGAATCCTTGTCCGTTCCTGACGTGATGGTTACTGCGAGCTGAGCGGCAGTGTGGCCCGGACCTCGGCCGACCGCCCGGCCGCGGCGATGTCGATCCAGGCCGTGCCGCGATCCAGCGGAGGGACGATCCTCATCGACACCATGGTCAGGCCGGCGTTCTGCCACGGGCTCACGCCGGCCAGGTCAGTGGCGTGCCAGCGGCCCTCGCTGTCGTGTACCCACAGCACCGGCAGGGGCCTGACCCCCCTGGCGTATGCCCACTCCTCCTCCAGCGTGACACCGCTGACCAGCAGGTGCATGATGGTGCCGCGCTCGTCGTGATGCAGGCCCATGATCGTGATCTGGACGCCGTCCAGCTCGGGCAGCTCAGCCACGGCCGCGGCCAGCGGGTCGGGCGCGGGCGGTGCCCACGCCTCGCGGCGGCTGGGTGGAGTCAGCAGGCACTGCCACCGTTCCGGCAGGTCCTCGTTGGGCGGCGCGCTGATGCCGTGGCCGTCGATACCGAGCCTGGCGCACAACCCGGCGAGCTGTCCGGGGGCGAGGCTGTCCGGCGGCAGCACGCCGGCCGCGTGCAGCACGGCGACGATCTGACCGGGCCCGTCGCCGATAAACGCGCGTAGGTCGGCGTCGGCGGGCCTCAGCTGTCCGGGGTTGTCCGCCGAGAAGGGCGTCACGAGGCCGAGAATCCGGGCGGCGATGACGTCCAGCAGCAGCTCACCTGGGCTGCGCGCGGTCGGGGTCACGGTGGCATCCGGCACCGGGATGCGCCGGTCCAGATCGATGCGGGTGGCGGGCTCGCCGACCGCCGTGGTGAGGTCAAGCCAGCGGATCTGGTGCGACGGGTCCGGGCGCAGCGGCAGCTGGGTTACTGCAGGCCCGCGCTGCCAGTCGAGATAGTAGCTGACGCCCTGGTCATCCGCCGCGGTGAACGGGCGGAAGGGCCAGCCGGCCACGATGAACCGCGCGCCGTCCGAGGACTGCACGTAAGCCATGACAAGCACCTCGCGGCGGAGGTCGCCGTCCCGGAACTCGATCACCTGACCTACCGGCACGACCCGCCACGGTGCCCGCTGGCATGTCAGCCGGATGCGGTCCGGGGGGCTAGGGGCACGCAGCCGGTGCCGTACAGCGACGCCAAGGCGGACGTCGGCCTGGATCTGATCCACGACGTCGGCGCCGACAGCGGCGGACAGTGCCTGCGCGGCAGTGCGAGCCTGGCGGAATGCCACCGACTGGGACTGCCGCGCGCGGCCATCGTCGTCGCGCGGCGTAGTTGGGCCTCGGCCAGCAGCCGCAGGTAGGTTGCCGCGCGCTCGCTGTCCATGTCTCCAGTGTCCTCCTGGGAGCGACCGCCACCGCGGGCCGGCATGAGCTGCATCACCCGTTCGCCAGTCAGGCGCCGGGAAGTCGGCGCGTTCCCTCTGCTGGCCATGCCGTCACCGTAGACGGGGCTTCTTTCCCCACATCGCAACCCTGCACCCTACGAACATGGGTCGGCCCTAGCTACCATGCACATCCAACCACGGAGCCCGGATCCACCACGGAAGCGGGAGGCAGTCCGTTGTTTTTGATGCTTATGTTCGTATATGACGGGCAGGTGGTCATCAGCCGTTGTGCTCGGCTGATGTGTTCGCCTCAGGTCTGGTGCCCAGGGCGCGCGATAGGACGGTGACGCGGTCGCGGGCGCCGGTCTTCGCGAAGATCGACTTGAGATGGTCCTGGATGGTGTGCTCGGACAGCGACATCTGGCGTGCCATGGCGCGGGTGTCGCCGCCGGCGGCAAGCAGGCCGAGCAGTTCGTGCTCGCGGGCCGTGAGGGCGAAGGAGCGGCCGAACAGGTCGAGGCGGTCGGCGGCCGATGTCTCCTCAATGGTGACGACGAGGGTAGGGCTGCGGTCTTCCGCCGCGTCTGGCCTGTCGCCGGAAGCAAGCCTGGCGGCCCGAAGGGTAAGCCAGAAGCCGCCAGCGAGATGGGTGCGTGCGTATGCCGGGTGGTCATCGATTCCGTTCTCGGCGGCGAGGAGCTGGGCGGCCACGTTGAAGACGCCGGCGGGGATGGCTCGCTCGTCGGGCTCGGGTGGAAGCAGGACCTTCAGCCAGGCTTGCGAAGCCGCCGTGCGGCTGGTGATCCGAAGGTCGTCGTCCAGCGTCAGCACCACCGGCCCGGCCTCGGACCGGTGGGGAGTCGATGGCTCAACGAAGGTCCGTGCCTGGCAGTGCCGCAGCGCGCTGGTCAGCGGCCCGGCGAGACTGACGATGAACTCGGCGTCGTCGCGGTCGAACGGTTCGCAGGCGTCGTCGCGCCAGAGGTCGAGAAAACCCCAGCAGCCGTACTGGTCGGCGAAGACCACCGAGGCCACGTCGCCGACTCGGTAGCGGCTCATCACCTCGCACCAGACATGGCTTCGTGACAGGTCGCCGCCGACCGCTTCGTGCAGGAGCCCAGCCGGGGAGGCCTGCCGCCGCAAGGCGGTCCAGCGATTGACGGGCGTGGCGTATTTGGCCTTAATGAGGGCTGGCAACTCGGTCATGCAGGGCACCTCGGCCAGAGGCGCGGCACCGACGGCGGTGACCGGGTCGGTGAGCAGCCAGACGTAGGCACCGAAGTCGATCACTTCGCGTAGAACCGCGAGAACCTCCCGGCGCAGATCTCTGTCCTTGAGCCCTGCCGCGCCGAGGGCCATGATCCGCTCGCGGGCTCGGATCCGCGCCCAGGCACTGACCATCACCGAAGCGTACGCCGGCGAGCCTGGCTTTCCGTAGCTACTGACCACCCCCCAGAAATTCGGGATACAAGGCGCTCAGCGAGCCACCTAGCGTGACGGGTCAAGAGAACAACGGCAACCTGATGGAGAAACCCATGACCACACTGCGCATCGAGCACGCGATCAACGATTTCGGAACCTGGCAAAAGGCATTCGACAGCTTCGCGGAGGCGCGCACGAAAGCCGGAGTCCGCAGCCTCGCCATTCGCCGTCCCGTCGACGACCCGGGGTACCTGATGCTTGACCTGGAGTTCGACACGGCAGCACAGGCCGAAGCGTTCGCCGGGTTCCTGCGCCAGCGCGTCTGGTCCTCGCCGGCGTCATCCCCGGGCCTGGCGGGGACTCCGCAGACCCGGATCCTCGACTTGGTGCAAAGCTAGGAAACCCGCCGGGTAGGTGGCGTAACGGACAGCGAGCCGCCTGGGTGCTGGTCCGGCCAGGCTGCACCCCGTCAACGCTGCCGCTGCCTGAGCTTGCGGTTCTTGATCCGGTTGCCGCAGGTGGCCATGTCACACCAGGCACCTACCCGGCTGTGGGAGCGGTCGTAGAAGGCCGACCGGCAGTCCGGGTTTCCGCAGGCTTTGAGCCGCTGCCAGGTGCCATCGCGCTGCGCGTCGCGGATCGTCAGCAGCAGGGTGAGCAGGCCGGCGTCGGGACGGCTGACGGGCTCGGGACCGAGACTGACCTGGCCGCCCGTCCCGACCTGCAGCGCGAGCCGGGAGGACTGCGCGGCGGCCTGCAGGGGTGCCATATCGCCGGGCTCGGGCGGGGGTCCCCCGGCGTTGGCCGCCAGCATGGCCCGGATGCCCTCGCGCACGCCGCGGGCGAGGTGCAGCTCGGCCGGGTCCGGTGCGCGCTCCGCGCTCCACAGGCCGGCATCGGTCAGCCAGTCGCGGGCGGCGGCCGGATCCAGGAGCAGGTCCGAGCCGTGGTCGCCGTCCCAGGTGTTGACGAACGACTGCACGAGCAGCAGCGGCATCGGGGCCGGCTTGGTCTCTTCGCCGGGCACCCACGACGACGTGGTCACGGCGCTAGCCTACCATGCGTGACCATTTAATCTGTTTGACTGGTCTCTTGCTAACTCCTAAAATAGCTTTAGTAGTCACCAACGAGGTGGCATGCCGCCGGATCACCGGCGGCCTGACCGATCGGAGGTGCGCGTCATGGTGATCCTGCTCGGACTCGCCGCCGCCCTGCTCTACGGCAGTGGCGACTTCCTCGGCGGCATGGCGACCCGCAGGGCACACGTGCTGGCGGTGCTCACGGTGGCCGACACGGCCGCGGTGATCACCGCGATGGCCGCGGCGGCGATGTTCCCGGGCCATCTCAGCCTGGCTGGCCTGGCCTGGGGGATCAGTGCCGGCCTGATCGGAGGGCTCGGCCTGATCATCTTCTACATCGGCCTGGCGGCCGGACCGATGANNCGCGGGCGCTCTGCTCTGCCTGGTCGCGATCGTGCTGGCCAGCTCAGCCGGCCATACCAGCGCAGCGGACGGGCCGGGCGGCCGGGCCGGGGCCGGGCCATCGCCTACGGCATTATCTCGGGTGCCGCGTTCGGCCTGTTCTTCCTCCTCATCCGAAATGCCGGGCAGTCCGGAACCTTCTGGCCGGTGGCCGCCGGACGGATCGGTGAGCTGGCCACCGTCCTGATCGCCGCGGCCGTGCTGGGCCGGGGCCTGCTTCCGCGCGGCACCGGCGGCCGGCCGCTGCTGGCGGCCGCGAGCGCAGGCGTTATCGATGTCGTCGCGAACATCTGCTACGTGGCGGCCACCAGAACCGGAATGTTCGGCCTGGCCGTGGTGCTGGCCTCGCTCTACCCAGGGGTCACCGTCCTGCTGGCCAGGGTAGTGCTCGGCGAACGGCTGCGCTGGGTACAGCGGGCCGGCCTCGTGCTCGCGGCGATCGGCATCCTGCTCGTCGCGGCATAAATCCCGGCCAGCCGCGGGGATCGTGGCGTTTCCCTAGGAGGTCTCCTGGCCGGCGGCCGGGTCAGCGGCGGCGGCGCCTGGCGGGTGCTGCGGGCTGGTGAAGGCCTGGCGGGTGTGCTGCAGGAGTTCGCGGAGGGCGGGGCTTTCTGTCTCGGCCCAGATCAGGGCGAGCACCGCGGGTGTCTGGATGTCGTCGATGACCAGGGTCTTCAGCTGGGTGTCGTAGTTGGCGGCCATGGACTCGGAGAAGATGGCGATGCCGAGCCCGCGGATGGCGAGATCGGCGACGGCGCCTGGCGCGCTGGCTTGCAGCGCGATGTCGGGCTGTATGCCCTGGGCGGCGCAGGCCTGGTCGAGCACGGTCCGGATCCCTGTCCCTGCGGGCATGCACACGATCGGGTACGCGGTGATGTCCGCCAGGGTGACCCGCGGCTGTCCGGCTAGGGCGTGGCCGGGCGGCAGGGCCGCGACGAGCCGTTCGCTGATGATTGGCAGCGCGCCCAGCCCGGGGGGCGGGGCACCGGACGCTCCGATGAGGGCCAAGTCCGCCTCCCCGGCGCGGACGAGTTCGGTGAGCCGGTCGGAGCTGTCCTCGATCAGGGTGATCTCGACGCCGGGGTGGGCACCGTGAAACGCGGCGAGGGCATTGAACAGCGGCGCGACGGTGCACGCGGTGACCATGCCGACCACCAGCCGGCCGCGGACCAGCCCGTTCACGGCGTCCACGGCTTGCCGGACGGCGCCGGCGGACGCGAGTACGGCGCGGGCGTGCGGCAGCGCCGCCGCTCCCGCGGCCGTCACGGTGGCCGTGCGGCCTGACCGGTCGATCAGGGTCGCGCCGAGATCGTGCTCGAGCTGCCGGATCTGGGCGCTGACCCCCGACTGGCTGATATGCACGCGCTGCGCCGCGCGGGTGAAGTTCGCTTCATCGGCGACCGCGATGAAGTACTCCAGCTGCCTCATTTCCATATCTATGGATTCTAGCTTCCAGAAGAATCATCTGTTGGACTTCTAGCCCGGAGGTTGCCAGGATGGTCAGTGTTCCAACTCGAAAAGGGAGGATCCCTGTGCCAGACAACGACAAAGCCGTGAAGCCGGAAGACCTGACCCGCTTGTTTGTCGAGCGGGCCAACGAGGGAGATGCGGCCGGTATCGCCGCGCTTTACGAAGAGAACGCCGTCATGGCCTACCCGCCGGGCAGCCAGACGGCCGGCCGCGATGCCATTCGCGCGCTCTGGGAAAAGGTCCTGGCGAACGCGCCGCACTTCGAGCCGGAGCCGCCGCTGCCGACCCTGATCAGCGGCGACATCGCGCTCACCGCCACCGCGCCCAAGGACGGCGCGGGCGCCCGGGCCCAGGTAGCCCGACGGCAGCCCGACGGCACCTGGCTGCGACTGCTCGATCAGCCCGAGTTCATCTCGACCGCCCGCTGACCAGCACACGACACGGCCCAGGAACCAGCTGATCCTCGGGGCTCGCCCGGGAACCTCTGGTCCTGACGGCCGCCCCGGGCAGCTGATCCTGACCGCCGGGCAGGATTGGCCGGGCCCAGTGGCGGCCCGGGAGCGGGGCTAGAACTGGGCGGCGGATTTGGAGGGGCGGACCTGGTCGAAGGTCAGGGTGCCGTCAGCGACCTGCTGGCGCAGGACGAACTTCTGGGTCTTGCCAGTGGGTGTCATAGGGAGACTGTCGGCGAAGGACCAGAACACCGGGACCTTGTGCGGGGCGATCTGGTCCCGGAGGAACTCGGTCAGCTCCGTGGCCGTCGGCCGGGCGAAATCATCGCGCAGGCGCAGGACCGCGGCCACCTGCTCGCCCCATTTCTCGTCGGGCACACCGATGACCACCGCGGTCTCGATGGTCGGGTGATCTTGCAGGGCTGCCTCGATCTCGGCGGGATACAGGTTCATCCCGCCCCGGATGATCATGTCTTTGACCCGCGTGGTCACCCGGAGGAAACCGCGCTCGTCCATCGACCCGATGTCGCCCATGTGCAGCCAGCCGTCGTCGTCGATGGTGGCGGCCGTCTCGGCGGGCATGTCGTAGTACCCGCGCATGTTCTGGTAGCCGCGGCAGCAGATCTCGCCTTGCTCGCCCACGGGGACAGGCTCACCCGTGATCATGTCGGCGAACTTGACCTTGAGCTGGGGCAGCGGCTGGCCGACGGTGTCGGCCTGATCCTCGGGCGTGTCGGTGACCCGGGTCTGGCTGATCACGCCGTGGGTCTCGGTCTGGCCGAACAGGATGCTGAACTGGCAGCCGAGCAAGCCGATAGTCTTGCGGACCAGCGAGGCAGGCACGGACGCCGCGCCGCTCATGATGGTCTGGAGGCTGGACAGATCGCGCCTGGCCAGGTCGGGGTGATCCAGCATCGCGATCAGCATCGTCGGGACGACCAGGGTGTGCGTCCCGGCGTAGGCCTCGAAGGCTTCGAGCAGCAGGCCAGGCTCGAAGCCGGGGAGGATGACGAACGTCCCGCGCTTAGCCCAGGTCCCGAAGGACGTCACCGCCTCGCCGCCGATGTGGTACATCGGCATCGCGTTGACGCAGACCCCGCCGTCGCTCATACCCGCCCGCTCGGCGACGAACGTGGCCTCGTTGACCAGGCCCATGTGATGCAGCATCGCGCCCTTGGGGAATCCCGTGGTACCGGAGGTGTACTGGACCTGGA
>PMST01000534.1 GCA_003168295.1 Actinomycetota bacterium | reverse complement strand
GCTGCTGGCCATTCTTGGCCTGTTCACGGCGGGTTCCACGAGCAGAGTCCACGCCGCCCAACAGCCCGCCGCTGGTCAGTCCTCGCAGGTCCAGGCGCTCGCCCAGGCTCAGGCCCGGATCCAGGAGCTGCAGCACCAGCTCACCCTCCAGGACCACCAGCTGCACGAGTCCCTGTGGCACGCGCTCGTGATCGGATCGGTGGTCGCGCTGGCCATCATGGCGGTGATGTCGGTGCTGCTGGGCTGGTTCACCGCCCACCGGGTGCTCCGCCCGCTGCGCCAGCTGACCGCCGCCACCCGCCGGATCTCCGCCGACAACCTGCACGAGCGGCTGGCCGTGCCCGGCCCCCTGGACGAGGTGAAGGATCTCGCCGACACCATCGACGAACTGCTGGAACGGCTGGAGGGGGCGTTCGCCGCCCAGCGCCGGTTCGTGGCCAACGCCTCGCACGAACTGCGCACCCCGCTGGCCACCATGCGCGCCTCGCTCGACGTTGCCGAGGCCAAGCCGGAACCCGCCCCGCCGCAGACCACCGCCCTGGCGGGCCGCCTGCGCACCGAACTGGACCTGCTAGACCGGCTGCTCGAGGGCCTGCTCGTTCTGGCCCGCGCGCAGCACGGCGACCTGCCCGGCTACATCGCGCTGTCGCTGGACGCGGTGGCCGACGCCGCCCTGGCCGCCCAGGCCCAGGCGATAGCGGCCCAGGGCCTGACCGTCCGGCACGACGCCGATCCCTTTGGCGCCTGGGTGCGAGGGAACCAGGCGCTGGTCTGCCGCATGATCGGCAACGTGATCGACAACGCGGTGATCCACAACGCCCCGGGTGGCTGGATCGCCGTCCGCGCCCTGACCCGGCCCGATGGCGCCTGCCTGGTCGTCGAGACCGGCGGGGATGTCCTCGATCACCGTCAGGTCCACCAGCTAGCCCAGCCGTTCCGTCGCCTGGGTGCCGACCGGACAGGCTCAGACGACGGCGCCGGGCTCGGCCTGTCGATCGTCGCCGCCATCGCCGAGGCTCACGGCGGCTCGCTGGACCTGCATGCTCGCGACCAGGGCGGTCTGCGGGTCACGATCACGCTGCCGCTGGCCGCGGCGTGAGGGTGCTCGTGGTCGAGGACGCGCGGTCCCTGGCCGACGTCCTGGTCGAGGGCCTGCGCGACCAGGGCATGGCGGTGGACGTGGCGTACGACGGGCTGGCGGCCGCGGCCAAGCTGGACGTCAACTCCTACGACGTGGTGGTCCTGGACCGGGACCTGCCGGGCCTGCACGGCGACACCATCTGCCAGATGATCACCGATCGCGACCACCGCGTCATGGTCCTCATGCTGACCGCCGCCGGCTCTCCCGGCGACCGGGTCAGCGGCCTCGGCCTGGGCGCCGACGACTACCTGGCCAAGCCGTTCCACTTCCCCGAGCTGGTGCTGCGCATCCGCGCCCTGGCCCGCAGGCAGCCCTCGGCACGGGCCAGGATCCTGCGCGCGGCCGGGCTCGAGCTCGACCCGCTGCGCCGCACGGTCCTGCGCGAGGGCCGCCCCCTGGACCTGTCGGTCAAGGAGTTCGGCGTGCTCGAGGCCCTGCTCCGCGCCAGTCCCGCCTTCCTGTCCGCCGAGGCCCTGCTCGAGCAGGTCTGGGACGAGCAAGCCGATCCGTTCACCAATACGGTCACGGTCACCATCGGCCGGCTGCGCCGCAAGCTGGGCGACCCGCCGGTCATCACCACCACGCCCGGTGTCGGCTACCGCATCCCCAGTTAAACTGCATACAGTTTTCGTGCTAAAAGGGTCTTGAACCTAGCCGCGAAACTGCATACAGTTTAGCTACCGCGGCAACGGAACGCGCAAGGAGGCAGCGATGGCCCAAGGCGGTGTGATCAGAGTCGGCGTGATCGGCCTCGGCAAGATGGGCCTGCCGATAGCCCAGAACCTGATCGAGCGCGGGTTCACCGTCACCGGCTACCGCCGCAGCGGCTCGCCCGAGCTCGAGCAGGCCGGCGGCACCGTAGCCAGCAGCCCGGCCGAGGTCGCCGCCCGCGCCGATGTGCTCCTGTCGATCCTCCCCGGCGCCGAAGACGTCGAGGGGGTCATCTGCGGCCCGTCTGGCACCTTGTCCGCGCTGCGAGCAGGCACCATCCACATCGAGATGAGCACCATCGACGTGGACCGCAAGGCTCGTCTTCGGGACCAGGTCGCAGCCAACGGCGGTGACCTGCTCGACTGCCCGATCTCCGGCAGCCCGGGCATGGTCGCGCCCCGGCTGGCCACCACGTTCGCCTCCGGGGACCGGGTCAGCGTCGACGCCGTCAGCGCTGTGCTCGACGCCGTGTCCGGACCCTGGGTCTACACCGGCGCGTTCGGCACCGGCGCCCGGATGAAATACATCGCGAACTTGCTCCTGGCCGTGCACACCGTCGCGGCCGCCGAGGCGATGGCGCTGGCCCGGCACAGCGGCCTGGACCTGGAACTGGTCCAGAAGACCCTGGACAACTCCATCGCCAGCTCCGCGATCTGGAAACAACGCGGCCCGGTGATGGCCGGACGCACCTGGTCTCCCGCTCCCGGCCCGATCAGCACCCTGCTTCCTATCTTGGACCAGATCGAGGCCCACGCCGCCCAGTCCGGCCTGTCCGCGCCGGTGTTCGCCGCCGCCAAGGAAGTCTTCGACAAGGCGCTCGCCGACGGGTGGGGCGAGCTCGACATCGCCTGCGTCCACGATCAGATATCCGGCGTTTCCGCCCTTGAGGAGTCGCAATGACCTGGTCGCTGGCCAGCTACACCGCCGATGGGACCGCCGGTTTCGGGGTCCTGCGCGAGGAAGGCGTGCTCGTCGCCCCGGCCGACCTCAAGCGCTGGGCCAGCCCGCTCGAGCTCCTGGACGACTGGGCCACGGCCGAAGCCGTTCTGCGCGACCTCACCGCCGAGGACCTCGACGCCGCCCCCGCCGTCGACTACGACACGCTGCTAGCGCCGCTGCGCTGGCCACGTAAGGTGATCTGCGCCGGCGTCAACTACCGCAAGCACATCCGGGAGATGGGCGGTGAGATCCCGGCCGACGGCTGGCGCCCGTTCTTCTTCCTTAAGGCCCCCACCACCTCGGTGATCGGTCCCCGGGACCCGATCGTGATCCGGGATCCGGCCCGTGCCCGGTACGACTGGGAAGCCGAACTGGCCGTCGTTATCGGGATCAAGGGCAAGAACATTCCCCCGGAACGGGCCCTGGCTCACGTGGCCGGCTACTGCGTGTCCAACGACGTGACCGCCCGCGGCTACCACAAGCGCGACAGCGCCCCGGCCGAGGCCTTCAGCTACGACTGGTTCGCGGCCAAGTCGACAGAAGGTTCGCTGCCCCTCGGGCCGGGCATCACCCCGTCATTCCAGATCCCCGATCCACAGGACCTACGGCTGCGGCTGTGGGTGAACGGCGAGCTGCAGCAGGACGAGTCCACCGCGGACATGGTCTGCACGGTCGCCGAGCTGATCGCGGCGGTCAGCGAGGTCGTCACGCTCGAGCCGGGCGATGTCATTGCCACCGGCACTCCGTCCGGGGTGGGTGCGGGCCGGGGTCTTTACCTGCGCGGCGGCGATGTCGTCCGCGTCACCATCGACGGCCTTGGCGCCCTGGAGAACACCGTGATCGATTCAGCGGAGGAAACATCATGATCTTCGTTACGCATCAGCTGCCCGTCAACGTGCCGGGGGAGCCGAAGCTGGACCGGGCCGCCGTCTGGGATGGCCTGGTGCTCAAGGCCAACAACGCGCTGCCGTTCGTGCCCAGCATGACCTTCTGCGAGGTCACCCAGCGGTACGGCGATGACGTCTTCGACCGCGACATCGACTTCCGCGGCGACCGCATGACGGAGCGGATCACCCTGGAGGCGCCGCACCGGGTCATCTTCACCCGGATCGCGGGTCCGGTGCTCGGCACGATCGCCAACGAGATCGAGGGCCCGGCGGATGACCTGAAGCTGCGGTTCAGCTTCGCGCTCGTGGTAGCGGGCGTCGAGGGCGGATCGGAGCATGAGCAGGAGTACGCCGACTCGATGACCGGCGATTACCTCAAGGCCGTCGCGGCCACCCTGAACGCCATGCGCCGCCTGGCCGAAGACAAGAACGCCGTGTCGGCGTAAGCATCTGAAAGGAAAACCCCCATGTCCGTGACGACCTCCGACTCCGCCCTCTCGTCGAGTATTGACGAGCAGTTGCGGCTGCGCATCACCGAGCAACTGACCGGATCTTTTCAGGGCGAGATCATCGGCCCGGATCATGCCGAGTACGAGCAGTCGCGGCAGGTGTGGAACGCCATGATCGACCGGCGCCCCGGCCTCATCTTGCGCTGCACGAGCACCGAGGACGTGGTGGCCGCCGTCAACGTGGCCCGCGCGCACGGGCTCTCGCCGTCCGTCCGCTGCGGCGGTCACAACGTGGCCGGCAAGGCCATGTCCGAAGGCGGCCTGACCATCGACCTGAGCGGGCTGCGCGAGGTGACCGTCGATGTCGAGCGCAAGCTGGTGCACGCCGGCGGCGGCTGCCTGCTCGGCACCGTCGACGCGGCCACCGGCGCGCACGGCCTGATCGTGCCGGCCGGCATCATGTCCGAGACCGGCGTGGCCGGCCTGGCGCTGGGCGGCGGTATCGGCTGGTTCTCCCGAAAGTACGGCCTGACCTGCGACAACTTCGTCTCTCTGGAGCTCGTCCTGGCCAGCGGCGAGGTCATCGAGGCCTCCGCGGACTCCCACCCCGACCTGTTCTGGGCGTTGCGGGGCGGCGGCGGCAACTTCGGCATCGTCACCCGCTTCACCTTTGCCGCTTATGACTTCGGCCCGATGATGCGCATCGGCGTCTCGGTCTACGAGCCCGACGATGCAGTCGAGGCGCTGCGCGCCTACGCGGCGCTGGTCCCGACCCTGCCGCGCAGCGTCGGCTGGCACGCCGCGCTCAAGCACGACATGCCCGTGCTGCCGTTCGTCCCGCCTGAGTACGTGGGCAAGCGGCTGCTGATGCTGATCTCGATGTGGCTGGAGGACGCCGAGGATCCCGCGGGCATCGAGCTCATCGACCAGCTGAGCAACGTCGGCCAGCCCTGCATCAAGGCCACGACCGTGCTGCCGTTCGGCGCCGGCGTGCAGCACCTGATCGACAAGGAGTTTGAGGACGGCCATCGCTATTACACCAAGGAAGCGCACGTCGCGGACCTGGCCGACGACGCGATCGACCGGCTGTACGACTTCTGGAAAGACATGCCGATGGAAGGCGAGGTCGAGATCATCGGCCTGGGCGGTGCGATCGGCGACGTCCCCGAGCCCGACACCGCGTTCTCCAACCGCGGCTACCTGCTCTGGCTGAACTTCGCCATGCGCTGGGACGACCCGGCCGACGACGCCGACTACATCAGCCGCACCCGCACGGTCGTCAAGGACCTCGCCCCCTGGGTCGGCAAGGGCGTCTACGTCAACATGCTCAACTTCGACGAGCTGGACCGCGTCGCCGAGGCCTTCGGCGGCGCCGGCAAGTTCGCCAAGCTAGGCCGCCTCAAGGCCCAGTACGACCCCGAGAACCTCTTCCGCATCAACTACAACATCCCCCCCGCCCCTTAACCGCCCCTCGTACCAAATCCCGTTCCGGCCTCCCGCCGCGCTAGCAAACCGGCGGATCCAGCGTCGGTGGCCCCGTTGCGGTAAGCCGGAATCGCTTGTTGTTAGGTTTCTGGCGTGATGGGTAATAGGTGCGGGTGAACGCCATTGCTCCGCAGCCTGCCCGCGTGCTGCCCCCGGGGGCGGAAAAGCCGCGCCGCTACCGGCCCAGGCTGCGGTACGAGCTGATCGGCTGCGGGCTGCACGGTCATGAGCTGCTCGGCACGGACGCGGCGGAGCTGCGGCCCGAAGACGAGCTGGTCGTGCGGGACCAGGGCGGCCTGCGCTGGTACCGCTGCTTGCGCTGCGACTCCTGGGTGGCGCTGCCCCCGCCGGACCAGCCCACCCAGAAGTACCTGCCGCCGCGGGACAAGGTAGAGCTGCCACTGCGGGGCAAGCCGCTGCGGGACCGTTACGTCCTGCGGCTGATCTCGCTGGAGCGCGTGGTCCACTTCCTGGTCCTAGGCGCGCTGGCCGCCGCCGTGCTCTTGTTCGCCGACAACCGGGCCGCGCTGAACGCGGAATTCACCCGCGTGCTGCAGGATCTGCAGGGCGGCCTGGGCGGATCCGTCGTCAGCAGCAACGAGGGCGTCGTGCATGACCTGCGACGGCTCTTCGCCGTCAGCATCACCAGCTTGTACCTGGTCGGCGTGGCCATCGCGGTCTACGCGGTGGTCCAGGGCGTCGAGTCTGTCGGGCTCTGGCTGGGTAAACGGTGGGCTGAGTACCTGACCCTCCTGGAGACGCTCGTTTTCGTGCCCTACGAGGT
>PMST01000365.1 GCA_003168295.1 Actinomycetota bacterium | reverse complement strand
TTCCTCACACATACCCTGTTGAACGTGATCTGACATCACCGGAGCGAAGGAGAACCGAACGTGGACATCGTGCTTGTGGCCGGTCTATGGCTCGACGGATCCGCATGGGACGCCGTCGTGCCCGCGCTCGAGACGCTGGGTCATCGCCCCGTGCCGCTCACCCTGCCGGGTCAGGGCGACGGAAGACGGTCCGCCACGCTCGGCGAGCAGGTCGCGGCGGTGCTCGCCGCGATCGACGCATCACCGGGAAAGCCGCTGGTGGTAGGGCATTCCGCCGCCTGCACCCTGGCTTGGCTGGCCGCTGACGCGCGCCCGGAGAAGGTGGCAAAGGTCGCCCTCATCGGCGGCTTCCCGTCCTCCGGCGGGCAACCCTACTTCGGTGGCTTCGAGACCACGGACGGCGTTTTGCCCTTCCCCGGCTGGGGCCCGTTCGAGGGACCAGACTCCGCTGACCTCGACGAGGACACCAAGCGCAGAATCGCGGCTGCGGCGATCCCCGTCCCCGAAGGCGTGACCAAGGGCGTCGTACACCTCAGGGACGAGCGGCGATTCGACGTCCCGGTCGTCGTCGTGTGCCCCGAATTCACCCCCGCCGAGGCCCGGGAGTGGATCGCCGCCGGTGACGTGCCCGAACTGGCCAAGGCCAAGCACGTCGAGTTCGTCGACATCGACTCAGGTCACTGGCCGATGTTCAGCCAGCCGAACGAACTTGCCCGGCTCCTAGCTGACGTGGCGGCTCAGGACTGACATGACGGCCCAGTAAGGACCGGACAGCTCATCGCCGTTCCCGCCAATCAAGCCCGCCAGCCGGGAAGACAAGAGCACTCACGCCCGGAAGGACTCGACGATGCCGTTTACCACCCAGCCCCTCGACGCCTCTACCTGGGATGCCTTCGCGGAGCTTGCCGAGCGCAACAACGGGATCTTCGGCGGGTGCTGGTACATCGGTTTCCACCCAGAGCGAGCAGAAGCGCGCGGCGCTGGGCCGTTTCCTGTACAGCTCGACCGTCGACCTTCGAGCAGTGCGGATTCACCCGCGTCCGGCAGGCTGGCAAGCACGCCTGGATCGTGAGCAGGGTGGCCGGTCCGGTGTAAGCGTCTGATCCCGGGCCTCGACCACGTTCTTCCCGGTCCCAGATTTCGCACACCCAAAGCAGCGAAAGGAACGTCTGCCCGCCGCGCACAAAATGGGCCGATCTGAGTGCGGCAGCCACCTTGGCCGGACCGACTCTGAGCCGCGCTAATCGGCGAAATGTAATTGCTCGAGCCAATTACAATATTCCCGCTCGTTACGCTACGCGACCGTGAGGCGGGCTAACCTGGTCGACCTGCCGTTTAACAGGAGGTCTGTCGCGCCGGGGACCAGCCGCGGCTGTGAACATACACTCGCTGCTCTCCGGACTTCGCCGTACGTCCGCCGGTTCCGGGCTACATACACTATTTCGTGGCTACGGTAACCGACGCAAGCTGATGAGTTCCGGCACTTCAAGCCAGCAATATCTACGGAGAGCTACGGCAACTCCGGTTTAGACCGGATCGCTGGCGAGAACAAGCGGACGACCGCATTCCAGGGCAACACGGGAAACTCCCTGGCAGGAACCCGCAACCGGCCGCACGGACTCCCTCTGTTCTCGCCTTTTAGTTTAATTTAAGGACCGACGGTTACATGTCGTCACGATAGGCGGCGCAGTTTCTCGCCGCTCGGGCTTTTCCGGATCATCAGGCCTCAGCGATATCAGCTGCCACCGGCCGGATAATCGCGGTGGGCTATCCAGGCCGACTAGCGAACGTGTCGGTCACGGCCGGTAGGTGATGTACCGATGGCAGCCGGGGCCAGGTTATGGGATTGTGTATCAGGTGACGGCAGCTGAAGGTTCGCCGGGTGGGTGGGATTTCTTTGTCTCTTATACCCAGGCGGACCGGGCGTGGGCGGAATGGATCGCCTGGACCCTGGAGGAAGACGGGCACCGGGTGCTGGTCCAGGCGTGGGATTTCGTGCCCGGCACCAACTGGATCCAGGGCATGCAGGCCGGGACCCGGGACGCTGCCCGCACCATCGCAGTCCTGTCCCCCGATTACCTGACGTCGGTTTACGGGGGTGCCGAATGGCAGGCGGCGTGGGCCAAAGACGCGGACGGGACCGGCCGGAAACTGCTAACCGTCCGGGTATCTAAGTGTGACCGTCCGGGGTTGCTGGCAGGGGTCGTCGGAGTGGATCTGTTCGGGCTGGCCGAGCCGGCGGCGAAATCCCGGCTGCGCCGCATGGTGTCTGAGGCGATCGCAGGCCGCGCCAAGCCGGAGGCGCCACCGAGTTTCCCGGGCGCGGGCCGGGCGATGCCCCGGACGGCCCGGTTCCCTGGAGCGCCGCCGCGGGTCTGGAAGGTCCCAGCGGGTAACCCGAATTTCACCGGCCGGGGCCCGGACCTGGACAAGCTGGCGGCCGCGCTGGCCGCGCTTCCCGGCGGGGCGGCGGTCACGGTGCACGGTATGGGCGGCGTCGGCAAGACCCGGCTAGCGACCGAGTACGCCCACGCGCACGCCAGCGGCTATGACGTGGTGTGGTGGGTCGCCGCGGAAGAGCCTGCCTCGATCCCGGATCAGTTCGCAGGCCTGGCCGCCAGGCTGGGCCTGGACCCGGCTGCGGATCCCGAGACGCTGCAGGCGGTGGTGCACGAGGGGCTGCGTGGTGTGGCGGGCTGGCTGCTGATCTTCGACAACGCCGACCGGGTCGCCGATATCTGGCCGTGGCTGCCGACCGGGCCGATGCCGCCCGGTGTCCCCGGGCATGTGATCGTGACGACCCGGCGGGGCGGGTTCGCTGCGATGGGACCGGTGCTGGACCTGGACGTGATCGGCGTCGCGGACGCGGTGCGGATGCTGCGGGCCCGGGTGCCCGACCTGGACCAGCGGACCGGTGAGCTGATCGCGGAGGAGTTGGGGCGGCTGCCGCTGGCGCTGGAGCAGGCGGCCGCCTGGCTGGACCGCTCCCAGATGCCCGCCGCCCAGTACCTGGAGCTGCTGCGCAGCCGCGGCGCTGAGCTGTTCCGCCGGGGGGAGGTCAGTGACCGCAGCGACACGATCGCGACGCTGTGGGAGATCAGCGTGGGCCGGATCACCGCGGAGAACCCAGCCGCGGTGCAGCTGCTGGGGGTGTGCGCGTACCTGGCCCCCGAGGCGGTCCCGCTGGACCTGTTCACCGGCCACGCCGAGCGGCTGCCCGAGCCGCTGTCCTCGGCCGCCGCCGACCCGCTGGTCTTTACCGACGCGATCGCAATGCTGGTCGATTACTCTCTGGCCAAGCGGACCCCGGCCGGGCTCCAGCTGCACCGCCTCGTACAGGCCACCATCCGCGCCCGCGACACCAGCCCCGCCCCCTCGCCGCGAACACATCAAAAGGGACTTCCCCCGATGGCTGAGGAGGGGCCGGGACCTGCGATGGATCCGCCGGCGGTGGCGTTGCGAGTGCTGCGCGCCGATGCGCCCGCCGAGGTTATGGGTGCCCCTCAGGCTTGGCCGCGGTGGGTGGTGCTGCTGCCGCATGTCCTGGCCGCCGCCAGCCACGCTGATCACGCCAGCAGGGCGCTGGGCTTGGCAGCGATGGCGGACGCCTCGTGGCTGCTGGACCGGGCCGGAACCTACCTTCAAGTCCAAGCGCAGCTCACCGATGCAAGGCCACTGCTAGAACGCGCGCTAGCCATCGGAGAGGACGTCTACGGCCCGGACGCCCCTGTCGTCGCCGCCCGCCTGAACAACCTGGCCGGGATCCTGCAGGACCTGGGGGATCTGGCGGGGGCCCGGCCGCTGCAAGAACGCGCGCTGGCCATCTATGAGGCCGTCTACGGCCCGGACCACCCCGAGGTCGCCACCGACCTGAACAACCTGGCCCAGGTCCTGCGGGGGCTGGGGGATCTGGCGGGGGCCC
>PMST01000234.1:7370-20758 GCA_003168295.1 Actinomycetota bacterium | reverse complement strand
CCATCAGGCGCCTGCCGACCATGGGGGCCGCGGCCTGTATGCCGGGCGGGTGCTTGACCGGTTCCCGCTGCTGGCCGCCGAGGACGAGGGGCGGCTGAACGACCCGGGGCTGCGGGAGGCGTTCACCGAGCGGATTTTCGCCGCCGCGCGGCTCCGGGCCTTGCTCGGCGGGCCTTGGGAACCGCGGCAGCTGGTCGAGTTCCACGCCGGGCACAAGCTGCAGCTGCTGGCGCACGACCCGGCGCGCTACCGGCCCGCGGGCCGGATCGTGGCCGCGGCCGGAAGTGCGCCACGCGAATCGACCGCCGCGGCCTACCGGGACGTGTTCCTGGCGGCGATGGCGAGCCCGGCCACCAGGGGCCGCCACGCCAACGCGCTGCTGCACGCGTACAGCCGGATCGGCCGGGAGCTCGACCGAGCCCGGCGGGAGGATCTGGTGGGCCGGATCGACGCCTACCGGCGGGGCGAGGAGCCGCTCAGCGTCCCGGTCGCGCTGCTGGCCCACTACGCCAGCGGCGGGAAGCTGCCCTGGCTGGCCTCGCAGACGTACCTGCGGCCGTTCCCCGGCGCCCTGCGCCTGCGGCATTCCGTCTGAGGTCACCGAGGTCTGAGGTCACCGAGCCCTTTTGGGGACGTTCCTTTTCGGGACGTTCCTTTTCGGGGGTAGCGGGAAGAAGCCGCTGGTCCGCGCGACGTAGTCGGCGTACTGGGGGCGGTCGGCCATCCGGCGTTCGGTGAGAGCCTGGCCTGACCCGCGGGTCAGCAGGAAGGTCATCAGCAGCGGCCCGACGATGGTCGCCACCTCGGCCCAGGAGCCGAGGCTGATCAGGAACAGGCCCCACCACATGCAGAAGTCGCCGAAGTAGTTGGGGTGACGGGTGTACCGCCACAGGCCACGGTCCATGATCATGCCCCGGTGCGCCGGATCGGCCTTGAACCGGGCCAGCTGCCAGTCGCCGACGGACTCGAAGACGAAACCGCCGCCGAACACGACCGCGCCGATGACGGTGAGCGGGCCGGCCGGCGCCCGCTCGAGCATGCCCGCCTGGATGGGCAGGCAGGCCACCCACAAGATCAGCGCCTGGAGCAGGTAGACGGTCCGCAGCGCGTAGAGGTTCTTGTCGCCCTTGGCCTTGCTGAGCAGGTCACGGTAGCGCGGGTCCTCGGGCTTGCCGCGGTTGCGCGAGCCGATGTAGACGGCCAGCCGCAGCCCCCAGATGACCGCCGCGGCGACCAGGATGTAGCGGCGCGCGGGCTGGCCGTACCCGAGCGAGCTGACCAGGGCGACCGTGGCCACCACGGCGATGCCGATGCCCCACGCGGTGTCCACCACGCTGTGCTTGCCCGCCTTCAGCGCCACCGCGAAGGTCACCGCCATCATCACCAGCAGCGCGGCCGCCGTGGCGACTAGCGTGACGGCGAACGGCCCGGCGGGCAGGCCGCTCACCGGTCGGGCCTGACCGCGAGGATCTGGTCGACGCCCATCCGGCCCTCTTCGAAGGCCAGCGCGCCGCCGGCCAGGTACAGCCGCCAGAGGAGGATCTGCTCCTCGCTGAGAATGTCTTGGATGGCCGGCAGGTTCTTCTCGAAGTTCTCCAGCCAGGCCCGGATGGTGCGGACGTAGTGTTCGCGCATCGCCTGCACGCCGATGACCTCGAAGCCGGCCTTCTCGATCAGCCGCACCGTCTCCCCCACCGGGCGCATGGTCATGTCGGCCGCGATGTAGGACTCGATGAACGGGCCGCCGCCAGGAGCGCGCGACCCCCGGGACATCTGCTGGATGAGCAGCCGGCCGCCCGGCCGCAGCAGCCGGCGCAGCTCCGCGCAGAACCGCGGATAGTTCGCGGCGCCGACGTGCTCGCCCATTTCCACCGACGCGATCGCGTCGTAGGGGCCGCCGCCGGCGTCCCGGTAGTCCTGGATCCTGACCTCGGCGCGGTCCGCCAGGCCCAGGCCGCGGACCCGCTGCCGGACGTAGCCACCCTGCTCGCCGGACAAGGTGACCGCGGTCACCTGGGAGTGGTGATCGCGGGCCGCGTGCACGGTCAGCGAACCCCAGCCGCAGCCCATGTCAAGCAGCTTCTGGCCTGGTTCCAGGGCGAGCTTGCGGCAGATCATCTCCAGCTTGGCGCGCTGCGCGCCGGCCAGCGTGACCTCGGGTTGGCCGTCGGGGTAGTAGGCGCAGGAGTAAGCCATGTTCGGGTCGAGAATCAGCTGGTAGAAGGCCGCGGGCACGTCGTAGTGGCCCGCGATCACGGCCTGGTCACGGGCCCGGCTGTGCAGGCGGCCGCTGACCCGGATCTCGCAGCCGGGCGGGGGCGGCGGGGACCACGGCGGGCCGAGGACCTTGAGCCGGAGCGCCGCGCGGGCCGCGGCCAGGGCGGCGGGCGTCCAGGCCAGGGCGGTCTGGACGGTTCCAGTTCCGGGAATGGCTTTGCGTTCTGGGGTACTTTTCTCCCTGATCGCGGCCAGCACCCGGCGCAGGCCCTCGGTGAGGTCCCCCTCCACGTCGAGGTCGCCGCTGATGTAGGCGCGGGCCAGGCCAAGCTCGCCCGGACGCCACAGGATGCGGCGCAGCGCCTGCGCGGAGCGGATCACGACCACCGGGGTTCCCGCGGGCCCCGCTTCGCTGCCGTCCCAGGCGCGAAGGCGGACGGGCAGGTCGAGGTCGGCGTGTTCGGCCAGCAGGGCCGCGATGACCTGGGCGACGCCTTCGTCCTTGGCGGCCGGCTTGCGGGCCGGGCGGCGGTTCATATCCGGCCCAGGGTGAGCTGGCTGACGCCGATGTAGCCGGCGCGGAAGCCTGCCTCTGAGTAGCTCAGGTAAAAGGTCCACATGCGGTGGAACACCTCGTCGAAGCCGAGGCGGCCGACCTCGTCGGAGTGCGCGCAGAACCGGTCCCGCCAGATCTTCAGCGTATCCGCGTAGTGCGCACCGAGGTCCTCGCGGGCCGTGATCCGCAGCCGGGTGGCGCTGGTCAGGCTGTTCTCGATCGCGGTGACGGAGGGAAGCAGGCCGCCAGGAAATATGTACTTGTGTATCCAGGTGTAGGTGTGGCGGGTGGCCAGCATCCGGTCGTGCGCCATCGTGATCGTCTGGAGCGCGATCCGGCCGCCGGGCGCCAGGTGCTGGTCGAGCGCGGTGAAATAGCCGTCCCAGTAGCGCTCGCCGACGGCCTCGAGCATCTCGACCGAGCAGATCGCGTCGAACTTCCCGTCGATGTCGCGGTAGTCACGTAGTTCCACGCTGACCTGGCCGGCCAGCCCGGCCTCCGCCACCCGGCGGACGGCGAGCGCCTGCTGTTCCTTCGAGAGCGTGATCGTGACCACGCTGGCGCCGCGTTGCGCGGCCCGGATAGCCAGTTCCCCCCAGCCGGTGCCGATCTCGAGCAGCCGGCAGCCCGGGCCCACCCCAGCCTGGTCCAGCAGGTGGTCGATCTTGCGGTGCTGAGCCTGTCCGAGCAGGTCCGCGGACGCGATCGGCGTGCCGTCGGGCCCGGTGTCGAACAATGCCGAGGAGTAGGTCATGGTCTCGTCGAGGAACAGCGCGAACAGGTCGTTCGATAGGTCATAGTGCCGGCCGATGTTCCGGCGCGCGCCTTCTCGGGTCTGCGCGTCATCCGGCGGCTGCTTACGCACCGCGAGCTGGCGCAGCCGCTGCTGCCAGGGTGGCACGAGATCGCCCACGTTGGCGGCGAAGACGGTGAGCAGCCCGGTCAGGTCGGCGCAGTCCCAGTCGCCGGCCATGTACGACTCGCCGAAGCCGATCAGGCCGGAGGCGCCGAAGCGGCGGAAGAAATCCCTGGGCCGGTTCAGGACCATGACCGGGGCGGCCGGTGAACCCCCGCCGATCAGCTTTCCGTCCGGAAAACGGACCCGCAGCGGCAGCTTGGCCACCCCGGCGGTGAACAGGGCCCGCGCGATGTGCGCCCGCACGGACGAACCGGTGGCCGCGGCCACATCGGGCCACCGGGTGGCGTCGATGGTGCGGGGCGTGGCGTGCTGCGTGCTCACGGTGGTCACTGAACCCCCTCCTGGGGTAGATGAGCGGGCCGCGGTGCTACCCGTAGCCCGCGGAGGTAAAGCTTGATGCCCTGCCACCGGATCCGGCCGGACACCGCCGCCGTAGACCAGGGATGCCGAACGGCACTGGCCAGCAGTGCCCGGCCAGTGGCCGGAACGCCGCGACCGCGGACGCTGGCGGTGAACGAGTGCCCGTCCGGACGGCCGAGCACGATGCTGAGCGCGAGACGGGAACCCGGTTCGGGCAGGCTCATCCGGTACCGGCCGTCGACCGGGTAGAACGGCGAGACGTAGAACTCCTTCGGCACCTGGGCCCGGCCGCGGTCGTCGGTGTGCAGCAGGTAGGCGTGCCGCTGACCGTAGGTGTTATGCACCTCGGCCACCACGCAGGCCAGCGTGCCGTCGGCCCGGTGGCACCAGTAGACCGTCAGCGGGTTGAACACGTAGCCGAACACCCGCGCGTTCGCCAGCATCATGACCCGGCCGCCGCCGGTGTCGACGCCGCGCTCGGCGAGGAAGTGGTCGAGGTTCTCCCGGATGCCGCGCCGCGGGTCACCGAGATGATCACGGGCGTCGAAGCGGGCCAGCAGCCGCAGTCCCGGGCCTAGCCGGGGCAGCCGGTCCAGGTCGACCAGCCACTGGTAGCTGCGGTAGGTGAACACGTTGCGCAGCGGCGCGGTCCGGACGTGCGTGATCGTGCACCGATAGAGCGCGGCCCCGGCGATGGCGGGGGTCACCAGGTACCTCCCAGCGCCCGGGCCGCCTCGGCGCCTGACCGGCAGCCGTCCTCGTGGAAACCCCAGCCGTGATAGGCGCCGGCGAACGCGGTGACCCCGGTGTTGAGCTCGGGCAGCCGCCGCTGGGCCGCGACCGAGGCCGGGGTGTAGGCCGGATGCGCGTAATCCATCCGGTCGATGACCCGCGCCGGGTCGACGACGCCCTCGCCGCCGAGCGTCACGATGTAGTTCTCGGCCGCGGGCAGGCTCTGCAGCCGGTTCATGTCGTAGCTGATCCGGGGGGTTCGCGGGTCCGCGCCGGGCTGACCGGCCGCGCCGGGCTGACCGGCCGCGCCGGGCTGATCGGGACGGCAGTGGGTGAGCTCGTAGTTCCACGAGGCCCGCACCCGCCGACGGCCCGGGAGCAGGCGAGCGTCGGTGTGCAGCAGCGCCGGGTTCTGGGTGTAGCGGAACGCGCCGAGCACGTCCTCCTCGGCGTGGGTGGGCTTGGCCAGCAGCCGCAGCGCCTGATCGGGGTGGGTGGCGATGACGACGCCGTCGAAGTGGTGCACCTGGTCGAAGCCGTCGTGCACGTCGGCGCCGTCCGGGTAGCGGTGCACGGCGCGCACCGGCGTCGAGGCCAAGACCGAGGGGAGCCGCTCCAGCACCTTCTCGACGTAGTGGCGGGAACCGCCGTCCACGGTCCGCCACAGCGGTGAGCTGGACACCGACAGCATCCCGTGGTTGGCCAGGAACGCGAACAGGTACCGAGCCGGGTAGCTGAGCGCCGTGCCCGGCGGGCACGACCACACCGCGGCGACTAGCGGGAGGGCGAAGTGCGTCGTGAAGTAAGCGGAATAGCCGCCGTCATCGAGAAACTGACCGAGGGTAAGGTCGTCGCCCGCACCGGAAGCGCCGTAAGAAGCCAAGGCATCAGAAGCGCCGGAAGCCCCCGAAGCCAGCAGGCGGCGGGCGGCGCGGTGGAACCGGGGTACCTCGGCGAGCATGCGAAGGTAAGGCCCTGAGCCCCGGCGCAGGCCGGCGGTCAGGCCGCCCAGGCCGCGCTTGCCCGCGTACTGCAGGCCGCAGCCCGCACAGCGGACCGACATGCTCATCTCCGATGCGCGGGTGGCCACTCCCAGCTCGGCGAACAGCCTGGTGAGCGTCGGATAGGTGTGCTCGTTGTAGACGATAAAGCCCGTATCGACGCTGATCGGCGGTCCGGACGGCGGCACCACGAGGTGGGTATCGGCGTGACCGCCGAACCGGTCATCGGCTTCAAAGAGCGTCACGTGATCAGAGCGTGACAATATGTATCCAGCCGTCAGCCCGCTCACGCCGCTGCCGATCACCGCGATTCTGCGCCCAGTCACGCTTGTCCTTCCCTGTCACTTATGGCCCTTATTCGGGACCGTTCGCGGTCCGGATTGGCCGGCCGGGCGGTTTACCTGCGGCCGAACAGATGGCGCAGGGCCTGCTCCAGGTGGGGCTGGCGGAAATGGTGCCCAGCACCGATCAGCGCCTCGGCCCGGACGTACTGGCTGGCCTGGGCGAGTTCGGCGGCGCCTTCGGAGCCGAGCAGCAGCCGCGGTGCGAACGCCGGCACGGGCAGCAGCGCCGGCCGGTGCAGCACGCGGGCCAGCGTCCGGGTGTAGTCGATGTTGCGGACCGGCTCGGGAGCGACCGCGTTGACCGGCCCGGACAGGTGCGGATCGGTCACGGCCCGCAGGTAGATATCCAGCAGGTCGTCCAGGCCGATCCAGGCCAGCCACTGGGTGCCGCTTCCCAGCCGGCCGCCGAGGCCGGCCGCGAACAGCGGGGTGAGCAGGCGGAGCATGCCGCCACGCGGTGTCTGCACGATGCCGGTGCGCACCTGCACGGTCCTGATGCCCGCCGCGGCGGCCGGGGCGGCGGCGTCCTCCCAGTCGGCCACCACGTCGGCGAGGAATCCCTCCCCGCGGGGGCTGGTCTCGGTCAGGATCTCCTCGCCGCGATCCGGGCCGTAGAACCCGATCGCCGACGCCGTGACGAACGCCCGCAGACCCGGGGTATCCGGGTCTGCGTTCGCGGCCTTGGCCGTGGTCGCGGCTAGCTCGGCCAGGCGGCGGGTCGGGATGATCCGGCTGTCCCGGATCTCGCGCTTGCGGTCGGGGGTGAACCGGCCGCCGATCGAGGCGCCGGCCAGGTGGATCAGCGCGTCGACTCCGTTCAGTAGCGTTGGGGCCGGCTCCTCCGGCTGCCACTGGCGCTCCCCCTCGTTCCTCGGCGGGTGGCGCACCAGCCGGATAACCCGGTGCCCGCCCGTGGTCAGCAGCGCCGTCAGCGCGGTGCCGATCAGGCCGCCCGAGCCGGTAACGGCCACCGTGAGCGGGTCCGGGCAGGTGGCACGCGCCCGAGCATGAGCGGCCAGGTCATCGGCGAGCTGCCGGTGCCGGTAGGCAAACATGGGCCGCAGCATCCGGTCGGGAAGCGCGGTGTCTACCGCGTCGGTGACGAGCGTGGCCCGTTCCGCTGCCTCTTCCGCCTCCTGTGCCTCTCCCGTCTCTCCGGCCGGGGCGAAGTGGTGCCGGTGCCGCCAGGAGAGCACCGCGGCGAGCGGGCAGGATGCCAGCTCATCGGCGAACATGTTCGGCGGGTCGTAGCTGGCGGGCTGGTGAACGGCGACCCAGCGCAGGCCGCCGGGCCATCCGAGCACCGCCCGCCCGTCCCGGAGCGAGGAAGCCTCGTGCAGGACCCGGACGGGTAGCCACGGCGGGGTCAGCCGGGCTATGGCTCCCGGCCTGCTGTGCCACGCAAAGACCTCGCTCAGTTCGGCGTTTACCACCGTGGCATACGTGAATTCCATCTTCCTTCGGTCCTCCCCCAGGGGCGTCAACTGCCTTCGGCCCCGGCCGGACGTCAGCGGGGTGCGCAGGCCGCGCTTTGCCCGCGTTATCAAATCAATACTAAGTTACACTAAAATCAGCAGCTTAAACCCGTTAGCTTGGACCAGAATCGGCTGGATCAGTCTCGCTTGGCCTAGCTCAGTCCCTCAACCACCTGGAGCCCGTCATGCAGCTACGCGAAGCGGCCGACGTCCTCGGGGTGCATTACCAGACCGCGTACGGGTGGGTGCGGCAGGGCACGCTCCCGGCCAGGAAGACCCCGCACGGCTACGAGGTCAGCGAAACCGACGTCACCGCCATGGCGGAGCACCGGGCCTCGGGCGCCGCACCGCGGCCGCAGATCCAGGTGCGGGACTGGACGGCCCAGGCGGACCGGCTGTACGCCGCGGTCGTGGCCGGTGACGAGGCCGACGCGCGGCAGGTTTTCGCGCGGCTCGCGCCCGGCGTGCCGCTGACCGACCTGTGCGAACGGGTGATCGGGCCGGCCCTACACCGGATCGGCACGGACTGGGCCGCGGGCGAGTTGGCGATCGGGACCGAGCACCGGGCCAGCGCGATCTGCGAGCGGCTCATCGCGGCCCGGGCCCACCAGCCGCAAGGCCGCCCGCGGGGCATCGCGGTGACGGCTACGCCGCCGGGAGAACGGCACGGGCTTCCGGCCCTGATGGCGACGGCATGCCTGCGCGAAGATCGCTGGCTGGTCCATCACCTGGCCTGCGACCTCCCGGTCACCGAGGTGACTCAGCTGGCCCTGGACACCCGCGCCACGCTGGTCGTGCTGTCGGCAGTGACCGCGGGGTCCGCCCGCCGCGCCCGCCGGGCGGCGAAGGAGATAAGGACGGCCGCTCCCACGCTGCGCGTGCTGGCTGGCCGGCCAGGTGACACGCTCGGCCAGCTCACGGAGCTAGCCCGGGCGGTGGCGGCGGAACATGAGGCGGCGGCGGCGGAACATGGGGCGGCGCCGGCGGAGGCTGAATGAGCCTGTCCGCGAACGCCGAGAGCTGTTCTTGCTGCTCGGCCAGGTCCAGTGACGCCGGGCTGACGACCAGGCGGGTCGTCCCGGCGGCGGCGAGGGCGTCGACGTCAGCCGCGGTCATGTCGATCGACCCCCACCGGGTGCACTCCAGCGCGTCCGCGTCGCGGTCTGCGGCGTGAGCGGTCGCCCGCATTAGGTCGAGCTGGCTGGCCCGCTCGGGCGCGGTGAGCCGGCCGCCCGGGAAATAGCCGTCTCCGCGCAGGCCCGCCCGGCGTGCGGCGGCCCGGCTGGATCCTCCGATGTGCACCGGAAGGGTCTTGACCCCGTGGGGCTTGGGGAAGCTGCACACGCCCGTGAACGAGAAGAATTCCCCGTCGAAGCTGACGCCGGTCTCGTCACCCGACCACAGCAGCCGCAGCACGTCGATCGCCTCGTCGGCGCGGCGACCTCGGGTGGCGAAATCCACGCCGACGGCGGCCGCCTCACCCGGCAGCGCCCCTACGCCCACAGTCAGCAGCCGCATCCGGCCCTGGGATAGCACATCGATCGTGGCCAGCCGCTTGGCGAGCACCACCGGCTGGTGGTAGGGCACGAGTAGGACGGCGGTGCCGAGCAGAATCCTCGTCGTCGCGGCGGCGACGAAGCTCAGGCACTCGAGCGGGTCCGCGATCGGCGTGGACGGCGGGATGGCGGCACCCGGACCCAGCATTGCGCCCGGGTACAGCGCGATGTGCTCGGAGACGTAGAAGGACTCAAAGCCGCAGTCCTCCGCGTGCCGGGCAACCGCGATCAGCTGGTCCGGATCGGTCCCCAGGAAGCCGGTGTTGTAGCTGAGCCCGAACTTCACCGCATTCCCTCCCGTTGAGCTGCCAGGCACGTCGCCGCGCATGCGGCCGGTCACACGCGGCTCCGGTCACGTCCGTAACATCGGGCTGGCCCAGGAAAATCCTTCGGGTTGGCGGGCAGCTCCGATGACTTGATCCGACGGTGTCGGTTGATCGGTGATGGTGGCGTAGCGTTTGGTCATGGTGGGGCCGCGGCGGGTGTTTTTGAGTCATACCTCTGAGCTGAGGCGGTTCCCGGCCGGCCGGTCGTTCGTGGCGGCGGCGGAGGCGGCGGTCTCCCTGGCGGGTGATGCGGTGACCGACATGGCCTATTTCGCCGCCCGCGATGACCAGCCAGCCGAGTACTGCCAGCGGCGGGTGCGCGAGTGCGACGTGTATGCCGGGCTGATCGGCCTGCGGTACGGCTCGCCGGTGCGGGACCGTCCCGAGATGTCCTATACCGAGCTGGAGTTCGCCGCCGCGACCACGGCGGGGCTGCCGCGGCTGGTGTTCCTGCTGGATGAGGACGCGGCGCTGCCGATCCCGGTCTCGATGCTGCTGGACGGCGATCCGGATCTGCAGGCCAGGCAGCGGGCGTTCCGGAAGCGGCTGGCGGGCGCGGGCATCATGGTGGCCCGGGTGGCTACCCCGGAGGAGCTGGAGCTGAAGCTGCTGCACGCGCTGCAGGAAAGCCGGCTGCAGGGCGAGGCGGGAGGGCCTGGGGGGCATGTCGCGGGACTTCCCGCGCCTGCGGAGGTGAGCGTGCCGCCGGGCACCCACAACCTGCCGCGTCCGCCGGCGCGGGTGTTCGTCGGCCGGGCCGGTGCGCTGGACCGGCTCCGCGGGGTGCTGGCGGGTGATGCCAGCGCCGTGGTGACCCAGGCGGTCTACGGGCTGGGGGGCGTGGGCAAGTCCGAGCTTGTGCTGCATCATGCGGTGGCCTGCCGGGCGCAGTACACGCTGATCTGGTGGATCACCGCCGAGGACGGAGCGCAGCTTGAGGCGGGGCTGGCGGCCTTGGCTGCCAGGCTGTGCGGCCCGGTTGCCGTGGCCGGGACCACGGCCGGGGCCGCCGAGTGGGCGGTCGGCTGGCTGCAGACTCACCCGGGGTGGCTGCTGATCTTGGATAACGTCGAGGCTGCCGGTGATGTGGAGCCGCTGCTGGGGCAGCTGACCGGCGGGCACATCGTGATCACCACCCGCCGTGACGCGGGCTGGGACCGGATCGCCGACCCGATCCGCCTGGACGTCCTAGACTCCGGCCCCGCCGGCGACCTGATCGCTGCCCGCACCAGCAGCCACGACCCGGCGGCCCGCGACGCTGCCGCATCGGTCGCCGCCGAAGTGGGGTGCCTGCCGCTGGCCCTAGACCAGGCCGCCGCCTACATCACCCAGACCCGCATCACCCTGCCCGGCTACCTGCAGCGGCTGCACGAGCGTCCGGCGGCCATGTATGCCGCTGCCGGGAGCGGGCAGGCGCAGCGGACCATCGCCAGGATCTGGGACATCACCATCGAGGCGATCCAGGCCCGCCACCCGGCCGCCATCACGCTGTTGCACATCCTGGCCTGCTACGCGCCGGACAACATCCCCCGCGTCGTCCTCGGCGGGCGCGATGACCCCGAACGGCTGGCCATCGATGAGGCGCTGGGCGTGCTGGCCTCCTACAGCATGATCACCCTGACAGCCGAGACGGTGAGCATGCACCGCCTGGTCCAGGCCGTCATCCTGGCTCGGCAGCCACCAGAACGCGACGGTTCAGCCATCAGCGGCGAACCACCGCTGACCACGGCACTTAACTGGCTCAACCAGGCGCTCCCCGCCAACCCCGGCACCAACGTGGCCGAGTGGCCCTTGTGGCGAGCGCTCGTCCCGCACGCCGAGAACCTCACCGCCCTCTGCCCTGCCGATGCCCGGCCCGTGTCACTAGGCCGGGTCCAAAGCGAACTCGGGGTATTCCACAATTCTCAGGGCCAGTATGAGCAGGCCCTGGCGTTGCGCGAGTCTGCGCTGGCGATCTACGAATCAGCTCTCGGACCCGACGACCCCGGCACCGTGACGGCGCTTAACAACCTGGCCGCCGGCTACTGGCGGCTGGGACGGCACAGCGAGGCGCTGCCGCTGCAGCAGCGGGCCTTGCAGATCACCGAGGCTGCCCTCGGGCCAGACCACCCCGACACGGCCCTCCGGCTGAACAACCTGGCCGTCACTTACCGGGATCTGGGGCGGGCCGGCGAGGCGCTGCCGCTCCAGCAGCGGGCCTTGCAGATCACCGAGGCTGCCCTCGGGCCAGACCACCCCGACACGGCCACCCGGCTCGGCAACCTGGCCTATATCTACTGGAGTCTGGGACGGCATACCGATGCGCTGCCCCTGGAACAGCGGGCCTTGCAGATCACTGAAGCTGCCCTCGGGGCAGACCACCCTGACATGGCCCTCCGGCTGAACAACCTAGCCCTCACTTACCGCGATCTGGGACAGGCCGACGAGGCGCTGCCGTTGCAGCGGCGGGCACTGCAGATCACCGAGGCTGCCCTCGGGCCAGACCACCCTGACATGGCTACCCAGCTGAACAACCTGGCCCTCACTTACCGCCATCTGGGACAGGCTGACGAGGCGCTGCCGTTGCAGCAGCGGGCACAGCAGATCACCGGGACTTCCGCACAAAGCCCGGCGGCGGGCAGCCGGCCCCGATGCTGATCCATGCTCGCGTCGGTCCCACGACGGCGCGGCCGATGTTGTACGTCAGCGAAATTCCCGCCGACGAAGCGACGTTGCGGGCGCTGATGTCATGACCGGCGCGGGTTCACGCCTTGCTCAGGGGAGCGGGACGATGTCGGGCGCGCCGAGCCGGGCGGCTTCGGCGGTCGTGTCGTTGGGTTGGGTCTGCGAATCGCGTTCGGCTTCCACCCGCATCAGGTAGTGCTTGATCTCATTCTGCTTCTGCTCCTCGTCCCAGTCCAGCGGGCCCGCCATGAGCGCGGCGACGGTGGGGGCGGCGGCCACGCCGCGGTCCCAGGCCTCGATCGAGATCCGGGTGCGCCGCGCCAGCACGTCGTCTAGATGACGGGCGCCTTCGTGGGTCACCGCGTAGAGCGCCTCGACCTGCAGGTAGTCGTCCGCGCCGGGCAGAGGGGTTCCCAGCGCCGGCTCTTCCCGCAGCAGAGTCAGCAGTTCATGCACGCAGGAGCCGTAACGGTTGAGCAGGTGCTCGATACGGGCGACGTGCACGCCGGTGGAGGCGGCCAGCGCGCGGCGCTGGTTCCACAGCGCCCGGTATCCGTCGGCGCCGACCAAGGGCACCTGGTCGGTACAGGAGTCCGGCACCCGGGCGTCCAGGCTACGGGCCGCCTCGTCCACGGCGTCGGCGGCCATCACGCGGTAGGTGGTGTACTTGCCGCCCGCGACCACGACCAGGCCCGGGACCGGGTGGCCCACGACGTGCTCGCGCGACAGCTTGGACGTCGACTCGGACTCTCCGGTGAGCAGCGGCCGCAGCCCGGCGTAGACGCCTTCGACGTCCTCCCGCGTCAGCGGTGACTGGATCACGGCGTTGACGTGCTCGAGCAGGTAGTCGATGTCGCTGGCGCTCGCGGCCGGGTGGGCCTTCTCCAGCGACCAGTCGGTGTCGGTCGTGCCGATGATCCAGTGCCGCCCCCACGGGATGATGAACAGCACGCTCTTCTCGGTGCGCAGGATGATCCCGGTGTTTGACTGCAGCCGGTCGCGGGGCACGACGAGGTGGATGCCCTTGGACGCGCGCACGTGGAACTGGCCGCGCGTGTCGGCCAGCGCCTGGGTGTCGTCGGTCCACACGCCGGTGGCGTTGATGACCTGCTTGGCGCGCACGTCGAACGTCCGGCCGGTCTCTACATCCTTGACGGTCGCGCCTGTCACCCGCTCGCCCTGCCGCAGGAAGCCGACGACCTGCGCCCCGTTGGCTGCGAGCGCGCCGAACGAGGCGG
>PMST01000234.1:0-7315 GCA_003168295.1 Actinomycetota bacterium | reverse complement strand
GCCGTTCCCAGAACCGGTGCTGGAGCGGATAAAGAAACCTCACGGGCCGCACCAGGTGCGGGGCGATCCGGTCGAGCAGCAGGCCCCGCTCTTTGAGGGCCTCCCGGACCAGCCCGAAATCGAGCATCTCCAGGTACCGCAGGCCACCGTGAATGAGCTTGCTTGACCGGCTGGAGGTGCCGCTGGCCCAGTCGCGGCCCTCGACGATTGCCGTGGTCAGCCCGCGGGTCACAGCATCGAGCGCGCTGCCTGCCCCGACGACGCCGCCGCCCACGACCAGGATGTCCAGTTCCTGCTCAGTCATCCTGGCCATCGCGTCTTCGCGCGCCGCCGGGGACAGGTCCGCCATCACGAGATCAGTCAACCTCCACCCAGTCCAGCGTGCGCTGCACTGCTTTCTTCCAGCCTGCATACCCTTCTTCCCGCTGCTGCTCACTCCATTCAGGCTGCCAGCGCTGGGACTCGTTCCAGTTGACCTTCAGCTCGTCCGTATTGGCCCAGAATCCGGTGGCCAGGCCCGCGGCATACGCCGCGCCGAGCGCGGTGGTCTCCGCCACGACCGGACGGCTGACCGGAACGCCCAGGATGTCGGCCTGCAACTGCATGGCGAGGTTGTTCGCGGTGACCCCGCCGTCGACCTTCAGCACTTCCAGGTGCACGCCGGAGTCCTGTTCCATGGCGTCGCTGACGTCGCGGCTCTGGTAGCAGATGGCCTCCAGCGTGGCCCGGGCCAGGTGCGCGTTGGTGTTGAAGCGCGACAGCCCGACGATCACGCCGCGGGCGTCGCTGCGCCAGTAGGGCGCGAACAGCCCGGAGAAGGCCGGCACGAAGTAGATACCGCCGTTGTCGTTGACCTGGCGAGCCAGCGTTTCCACCTCGGACGCGCCCGAGATGATCCCCAGCTGGTCGCGCAGCCACTGCACGGCCGACCCGGTGACGGCGATCGAACCCTCCAGGGCGTAGATCGGCTTCTGGCTGCCGAACTGGTAGCACACCGTCGTGAGCAGCCCGTTCTTGCTGCGCACCAGTTCCTCGCCGGTGTTCAGCAGCATGAAGTTACCGGTGCCGTAGGTGTTCTTGGCCTCGCCCGGCGCGAAGCACACCTGGCCGACGGTCGCGGCCTGCTGGTCGCCGAGGTCGCCGGTCAGCGCGACGCCCCTGACCGAGGACAGCCCGCGGATCTCGCCGTAGCCGTCGGGCGCGGAGGATGGCTTGATCTCCGGCAGCATCGCCCGCGGGATGTTGAAGAAGCCGAGCAGCTCGTCGTCCCAGTCGAGGGTCTCCAGGTTCATCAGCATGGTGCGGCTGGCGTTAGTCGGATCCGTGACGTGGACACCGCCATCGGTGCCCCCGGTGAGGTTCCAGATGACCCAGGAGTCGGTGTTGCCGAAGATGGCATCGCCGTTCTCAGCGGCTTCGCGCACCCCGTCGACGTTCTCCAGGATCCACTGCACCTTCCCGCCGGAGAAATACGTGGCGGGCGGCAGGCCGGCCTTTCGCCGGATCGTGTCGCCGCGTTCGTCCCGGTCCAGCGCGCTGGCGATACGGTCCGTGCGGGTGTCCTGCCAGACGATGGCGTTGTAATACGGACGGCCGGTCTTGCGGTTCCACACCACCGTGGTCTCGCGCTGGTTGGTGATCCCGAGCGCGGCCAGGTCCGAGGCGGTCAGGCCGGCCTGGTTCAGCGCGGTCTGGATGACCGAGACGGTCCGCTCCCAGATCTCCACCGGGTTGTGCTCGACCCAGCCGGACTGCGGCAGGATCTGCTCGTGCTCAAGCTGGTGCTTGCCGACCTCGTTTCCCGAGTGGTCGAAAATCATGAACCGGGAACTTGTGGTGCCCTGGTCGACGGCGCCGACGAAATCCGGCATGCGCTCCTCCAAGATTCGATGGGATGGTCCGAGGTCAGCAGGCGTCTTTCCGCGGCGGGGGCAACAGCTTGGCCAGGCCGACGTGGTGCGGAGCCGACGTGGTGCGGA
The DNA here is from genome assembly GCA_003168295.1 of Actinomycetota bacterium. The sequence continues at coordinate 5,336 of PMST01000234.1, read as the reverse complement.
CGCAGAACTCGGCGGCCGGGTCGCGGACGAGGCGGGGCCCAAGCGGACACGCGGAGGGAAACGGCCGGACACTGCCGGTGCTAGCGGTCGATACCACGAGGCAGCCCCCTCGACGTCGAGGATGAGTCACTTGGTGCCTTTGGGATCAACGTACGACCCAAGGAGCGGTGTCGCAATGTGTTGATTGGCCGAATGTAAGTAAAACAGTAAAGCTTTGGCAAAAACGAAACGGTCCGAGCACCGACAGGTGGTCCGAGCACCCGACAGGTGACGGATCAGCGGATGCGGCACGCCACCCGCGGGTGACCGGGTAGGCGCGAGGCGTCGTCTCGGTGGCCAGCACCCCCGGTGTGGCGAGAGACCCGACGCGGCGAAGGAGGCTACCGTCGGGCGGGCCGGCCCGCCCGGCCGACCCGCCGGGCGGGATCTTCCCCGAGGTCTACACATTGCGCCGGGCGGCGCCGACTGGGTTGTGCGGCCGTGGCGGCGGGAAATTGATCATTGACATTGTCCACGGTCTTGCCGTATTTAGAACCTAGGAGCCGAACCGCCCCAACTGGGACGGACGGGAGCGGACGGCGATGTCCGTTATAGCCCGACGTGGCCCGCGCAGCGGCTCTCATAGACCGCATAGGCGGGAGGGTGATCGTGTCGGACATTACCCCTTTGCGAGGTGAAGGCCGCACTATTGGCCGCATCAGCGGCTTGTACGGCGAACTCCTCTCCGAGTTCCTCGGCGTGTTCATCATTATCGCGTTCGGTGACGGCGTGGTGGCGATGGCCGTGGCTGCACTACCCGGCTCGGGCCGGACATCGGGACCCACCGTGATCTTCGATGCGGCGGGCGACTGGTTGCTGATCACGTTCGGCTGGGCCATGGCCGTCGCGTTCGCCGTGTGGGTAGCGGGAGGCGTCAGCGGCGCTCACCTCAACCCCGCGGTGACCCTGGCCTTTGCCGTCAGACGCAAGTTCCCCTACAAAAAGATCCTGCCTTACTGGGGCGCTCAGGTAGTAGGCGCCTTTGTCGGGGCCGCTCTGGTCTTCCTCGTGTACCACAACGCGATCAACGCGTTCGAGGTGGCGGCCAAGGCCCCGAGGAGCGCGGGTAACTCGCTGGCGACCTACTCGATCTTCGCCACGTTCCCGGCCAAGTACTTCGGCGGCGGGAACCTCGGGCCGCTGATCGACCAGATCGTCGGCACCGCCTTCCTGCTGATGTTCGTGGTGGCGGTCATTGACGCCAGGAACGCGGCGGTTCAGTCGAATCTCACGCCCCTGGTCATCGGCCTGGTCGTATTGGCGATCGGGGACTCCTTCGGCGCGAACGCCGGATACGCCATTAACCCGGCCCGTGATTTCGGACCTCGTCTTTTCGCCTACTTCGCGGGCTGGGGAAAGGTGGCCCTACCCGGGAGCTATAGTTCGCCGGGATTCAGTTTTAGCGATTATTTCTGGATACCGATCGTGGGTCCGCTCATCGGCGGGATAATCGGCGTNNCCGATAGAGGAATCCCGGCTCCCGGACGAAACCCAGGCGGACGCGTAGTCGCAGCCGAGGCCGGGGAGAGCAGCAGCGATCGCGCTGCCGCTCTCCCCGGCCCGAGCGCCGGAGCCGCCCCGCGACCTGCGGGCGCCGACCGCTGGCGCCCGCCCGCGCGGCCCCCGACCCGCGGAGCGCGAGGATGCGGCGGGAGCGCTCTTGACGGGCGCTCACCACAGACTTATCTTCCATATCAAAAGCTGTTCGACAATGCCGAACAGCATTCCCGAGACGTAACTCGTCTGTAATGAGGAGGTGCGGCCCCCGCAGCCTGCCTTTCCGCGAGACAGCCTGCGGGCGAACCCCATAACTCCGGCGGCTCTACCAACCCGGCGGTTACCGTGCCCCCTCGCGGCCACGCGCAATCCGGCGGACCTGATCGTCATTAGCGAAAGAATCCGGGAAGGCACGTCATGAAGAAGCTCATTAACAGCCCGGACACCCTGGTGACCGACGCGCTGGCCGGCATGGCCGCCGCGCATCCCTCGCTTGCGGTGGACCTCGAGAACAGAATCATCGTCCGGGCCGGCGCGCCGGCCGAAGGCAAGGTCGGCCTGGTCTCGGGCGGCGGCTCCGGCCACGAGCCGCTGCACGGCGGGTTCGTCGGCTACGGCATGCTGGACGCGGCGTGCGCGGGCGAGGTGTTCACGTCACCCGTGCCCGACCAGATGCTCGCGGCCACCAAGGCGGTCAACGGCGGCGCCGGCGTGGTACACGTGGTGAAGAACTACACCGGGGACATACTCAACTTCCAGATGGCCGCCGAACTGGCCGAAGACGAGGGCATCGAGGTCGCCTCCGTCATCATCAACGACGACGTCGCCGTCCAGGACTCCCTCTACACCGCGGGCCGCCGCGGCACCGGGGCGACCGTCTTCGCGGAGAAGATCGCCGGAGCGCTGGCCGAGCGGGGCGGGTCGCTGGCCGACGTCGCGGCGGTGGCCGCGGAGGTCAACGAGCGCAGCCGGTCCTTCGGTGTCGCCCTGACCTCGTGCACCGTGCCCGCTGCCGGGAAACCCACGTTCGAGCTGGCCGAGGCCGAGATCGAGCTTGGCATCGGCATCCACGGCGAACCCGGCCGGACCCGGGCTCCGCTCGCGTCCGCCCGCGACATCACCGCGATCGTCATGGACGCGATCGCTGCCGATATGCCGCTGACCGGCGACCTGCTCGTCATGGTCAACGGCATGGGCGGGACGCCGCTGATCGAGCTGTACGGCATCTTCAACGAGGTGCACCGCTACCTGGCCGGCCCGGACGTCCGGATCGCCAGGAACCTGGTGGGCAACTACATCACGAGCCTGGAAATGCAGGGATTTTCCGTAACGGTGTGCCGACTCACCGACACGCTCACCGATTTGTGGGACGCACCAGTGGACACGCCCGGGCTGCGGTGGGGACGGTAGAACTCAACAGCACCGTCCCAGTACCGCATAGGAGCGAATATGGACGCTGAGTTCTTCCGTGCCTGGATAGCGGAGATAGCAGCGGTCGTCGAAACACAGCGCGACCACCTCACCCAACTCGACTCGGCGATCGGTGATGCCGATCATGGCACCAACCTGAGCCGCGGCTTCACCGCCGTCCAGGCGGCACTGGCGCAGGCCGACACGCCAACCCCCGGCTCGGTGCTTCTGCTGACCGGCTCGACGCTGATCTCGAAGGTGGGCGGCGCGTCCGGTCCCCTCTACGGGACGGCGTTCCGGCGGGCCAGCAAGGCGCTGGGGGACGCACCCGAGGTGGACTTGCCCGCCCTGGCGGGAGCGCTGGAAGCGGCCCTGGCCGGCGTCCAGAAACTCGGTGCGGCCCGTGAAGGCGAGAAGACCATGGTGGACGCGCTCGCCCCGGCCGTGGCCGCGTTCAACAAGGCCGTCGCGGAGGGGGCACCGGCCGACGAGGCCCTCTCCGCGCTCACCGACGCCGCCGATGCCGGGGCCCAGGCCACCATCTCGATGCAGGCGCTCAAGGGCCGGGCCAGTTACCTCGGCCCGCGCAGCGTAGGACACGAGGACCCCGGGGCGGCGTCGACCGTGCTGATCCTGCACGCGCTGCGTGACGTCGCGCTGCGGCCAACCGGATGAACTTGCCCATGAGGTTCGCCGGGCTCCCCGTCTCCGAGGGCATCGCCTCGGGCATCCTGCACATCGCCGACACCGATACGGCGGTGAGCGCCACACCCGAGGAGGTCAGGGACGCGTTCGCCGCGGTGGCCGCGGAACGGTTCGCGCTGGCGGAACGGCTGCGTGCCGCCGGGCGCGATCAGGAAGCGGCCATCATCGAGGTCGGGGGGCTGATCGCGGCCGACCCGCTGCTCGCCGACCCGGCCGTGGCCGCCGTCCGCGACGGCGGTGATGTCGCCACGGCCGTGCGGCAGGCCACCGAGACGCAGGCCGCGGTGCTCGAGACGCTGGCCAACCCCGAGATGGCCGAGCGGGCCGGCGACGTCCGGCAGGTCGCGCACGCCGTGCTGGATCGCCTCGGCCAGGCCGGTGCCGCGCCGCGTCCGGCCGGCGACTTCATCCTGGTCCGACGCGAGGTGAGCCCGGCCGACCTGATCGAGCTGACCGAGGTGGGGCTGGTGGGCGCGGTTTCCGTGGCCGGCGGCGCGAGCTCGCACGCGGCGATCATCGCACGCGGCCTAGGGGTACCGATGATCGCCGGGACCGACCCCGCGGTCCTGGCCGTACCGGCCGGCCAGCACGGGCGCTTGGACGCGGACGCCGGTGAGCTCATCGTCGGCCCCGAGGCCGGTGACCCTCCTGCCGCGCGAGCGGAACATGACCTGAGCCAGCGGCAGCCCGGGGCCGCCGGGGCCGCCGGGGCCGCCCGGACGGCTGACGGTCGCGAGATCACCGTCTTGTGCAACGTCGCCTCCGCGGCAGAAACCCGGCTCGGGCTGGCCGCGGGGGCCGCCGGGGTCGGCCTGCTGCGTACCGAGATTCCCTATCCCGAGGCGCTGGCCTGGCCGACGCTGGCCGATCACCAGGCCAAGCTGGCGCCCATCCTCGGCCTGCTTGCGGGCCGGACCGCCACCGTCCGGCTGCTCGACTTCTCCGGGGACAAGATCCCGCCGTTCCTACGCGACGAGGCGGGCGTCGGGTCCGGCCTGGCGGCGCTGCTGGCGCACCGCACCGCCCTTCCCGATCAGCTCCGTGCCATCATGCAGGCCGGCCGCGGCACTGACCTGGCCATCCTGATTCCGATGGTGAGCTCGCTCGATGAGGTGCGCCAGGTGCGTGACGTCCTCACCAAGACCGCCGCCGCCCTCGGCGTCGACCTGCCGCGACTCGGCATCATGGTGGAGTTGCAGGCCACCGCAGCGACGGCCGCGACGTTCGCGCCCGCGGTCGACTTCTTCTCGATCGGNNCCAACGACCTGACCGGCCAGGTGCTCGGGCTCGACCGGCGCGACCCGGCGGCCGGGCCGGCTCTGGCCGCGGACCCCCGGGTGCTCACGCTGATCGCGCGGGTTGTCGATGCGGGCCGGCAGGCCGGCATCGGGGTCTCGGTCTGCGGCGACTCGGCCGCCGACCCGCTGGTCCTGCCGCTGCTCATCGGTCTCGGCGTGGGCACGCTCAGCGTCCCGGCCGCGCGGGTGCAGCGGGTCAGGACCTGGCTGGCGGGCCTGGACACAACGGCCTGTGCGGCGCTGGCCGCCGCGGCGTTGCAGGCCTCGACCGTAGACCAGGTGCGGGAACTGGTGCCGCCACTTTGACATCCTCCCCCGTCTGAAGCCCGGGGGATTCCAGCTACTACGCCGATTGGAGCAGCAGATGAGGTTCGCGGTTCACAGGCC